>JANOAS010000104.1:0-16835 GCA_031411255.1 bacterium | reverse complement strand
GTGACGCTGGAGGGGAGGCTCACGCTCGTCAGTCCGCTGCAGTCGCGGAATGCAGCGGAGCCGATGCTGGTGACGCTGGAGGGGATGGTCACGCTCGTCAGTCCGCTGCAGCCGGAGAAGGCGAAGTCGCCGAGGCTGGTGACGCTGGAGGGGAGGCTCACGCTCGTCAGTCCGCTGCAGAGGCCGAATGCGACGTCACCGATGCTGGTGACGCTGGAGGGGATGTTCACGCTCGTCAGTCCGCGGCAGTCGTAGAACGCGTAGTCGCGGATGCTGGTGACGGGCTTTTCTACGATCTCCGCCGGAATGACCACAGCTCCCGTGGCGCTCTCGGGGTAATCGGTGATCTCAATCGTCGTCCCGTCGACGATTTGATAGGTGAACAGCCCGAATGAATCCGCCCGGAGCGGGGCGGCGGCCAGGAACAGGAGGGCGAGGCTCAGCCAGAGGCGGCTGAGGGGGTGTGGAATGGGTATTGGGCTCATGGGGGTGTCCGTTTGGTGATCCTGCTGGTTCATAACAGGAAACCCGGCAGCGGGCAATCGCATTTGATTGACCCGTGCCTCGTGAAAACGCTGCCGCCCCCCCTGGTCAGGCGCCGACGACTTTGGTGATGGTGGGGGAGGCGGGGCCGTCGCCGGCGGCGTTGTGGGCGCGGACGAAGACGGAAATGGTGGTGCCGGGGGTGAGGTTTTTCATCAAATAGTCCAAGTCCTTGGGGTCGGCGATGTTGATGAAATCCTCGTCTATGCCGACTTTTTTGAGAAAGAGGCGCGTGCCTTCCATGCGCACGGCGTAGGACCATTCGGCGGATTCCTGGCCTGTGCCCAGGGCCGTCACCGTCAGGGAGGCGATGGCTTCGGGCACGGTCGGGTTGGCTGGGATGTTCAGACCGAAGAGTTCCCAACGCGGGTCCGCCAGGGTCAAAAGATCGCGCAATTCGCCGATCACCCCCGAGACCTCGGCACGCAGCGCGTTAAAGTCCGCATCCCGGGCATCGCGGCAGGAGGTTTGCTCGGCTTCCCTGGACTGGATCAACATCCTGGCCGTATCCATCTGCTCCTGCAGCGCCAGGGCCGCCGCCGCCGTGACGGCGAGGGGCGGACCGGATGGTCGGGGCTGCCCCTCGTTCCCCCGCAGGCCTCTCCCGGAAACCAGATCCCGACGCCCCGGACCGCCGTCCCGACGACTCGGATTGTCTTCGGGAAGGCAATCCGAGGCGTCGGGAAGGGGAAGTCGGGCGGCGGGCTGGGGAGGCGGGGCGTCTTGCCATCCTCCCTCACTCCTGACTGAACAGCCTGATCGGGTCGGTCGGGTTTGCGCCACTCCCAGCTCTGATGGCCAGCCCCCTGGCCCATTCTGCCGGATGGACAACCGGCCCACCAGGCCCGTTTTCCCGCTGTCCGGGCGCTGCATCCGGACGGTTCAGTTCCGCATCCGAACGGTTCAGTTCCGCATCCGGACGGTTCAGTTCCGCATCCGAACGGTTCAGTTCTGCATCCGAACGGTTCAGTTCTGCATCCGAACGGTTCAGTTCTGCATCCGAACGGTTCAGTTCCGCATCCGGACGGTTCAGTTCCGCATCCGAACGGTTCAGTTCCGCATCCGGACGGTTCAGTTCCGCATCCGAACGGTTCAGTTCCGCATCCGGACGGTTCAGTTCCGCATCCGGACGGTTCAGTTCCGCATCTGGCACGTTCGGATGGTTACCCCGGACTCCGGGCTCAAAGAGGGGGAAGAGGGGGAGAAGGGGCAGGACGGGACGGCTGGGTCGGCGGCGAAAGGAAGCGAAGGGAGGCAGGGAACGGAAAAGGGAATAGACGGCGACCGGGGGGCGTGGGAGTTGGACTGGGAGTGGCGCGCCTCTGGCCGCCATGCGGGATCATCCGCGCAGCGCACTGCAAAAGGCTTCGGAGGGAAGTGGCCTACGGCGTTGTTTTTGAATGGCGGCTGGAAGCACGCCACTCCCAGTTGGTGGCCTGCTGCACGCCCCTCCCGGCAGGAGCGTAGCCTGCGGGCCGATGCTGTCGCTACGCGGAAGAACATCCCCGTGGCGGCGGGGGCGCTGGGTGAGGAGAGCCCTTTTTATTAGCCTATCTCACTTCCTTTATTTTGCTCGCCAAGGCGGCTCTGTCTGCTTACCCTCGGGGGGCCGCGAGCTGTCGTTGCCCGCAGATCCTGCGCCCTCCTCACTATGAAATGGAACACACTCTTCGCCCTCCTCACTGGATTCCTCCTCGCGCCCACCCTCCCTGCGGTCACGGTGCAAATTGCGGGCGTCATCAGTAACGACGCTGGCTCGCAAATCACCCAATGGCGCACGGCGGGCACTCCGAAGACGCTGGATGCGGATGGGGACAATCTCAACGGCACCACGGCGCACGTGCTCTTTGGCATCGGGCAGTTTGAGCAGGGCACGGTGTTTCGCATCGATAGCTCGGACCCCATCGTCGGGCCCTATGGAGGCTACGCCACGGTGGACGGGGTGAATGGCGGGGCGGATGTGGGGTGAATACGACCACGAATAACGGCGTGGCGGGCGCGGACCGGGTGATGTTTACCTTCACTGCGCTGGCGGGTTGCCCGGCCAATGTCCGCATCGGCGTGGCTACGGATGGGCTGGATGGCGCGCAGTTTTCCCCTGCCAGCATCGGGCTGGGGAAGGTGGGCGGCTCCTCGGCGGAGCAGCCGCTCACGGCGGTGAACAACACGCTGGACATGGTTTTTTTCGACGTGAAGGGCGTGGTGCAGGGCGAGCAATTCCAAGTCTTCGGTGACACGGGCACGGGCGGGTTCGTCACCATCCAGTTCGTGACGTGGGATGTCATCCCCATCGTCGTGACCAATGCGAACGACCTCGGCCCCGGCTCGCTGCGGGCGGCGCTGGCGCAGGCGGCGGCACAGCCGGGGGCAGATACCATCGTCTTCGACCCGGGGATGAATGGGAAGACTATCGCGCTCTCCACGTTCACCGGCTCCGGCTTTGGAGATACCGCCTTCACGATCCCCAACGGGGAGGTGGTGACGGTGGATGCCACGGCCCTCTCCGCCGGGGTGAAGCTGGACGGCGGCTCGCGAGACTTCCGCTTCTTCCTCGTCAACGCCGGGGCCAGCCTCACGCTCCACGGCCTCACGCTGGCGAATGGCGGCGGGGCGAGTTTCGACGGCTCCGGCGGCGCGATTTACAACAGCGGCACCGCGATGCTGACGCACTGCACGCTCTCCGGCAATACGACCACGAACAGCCTCGGCGGCGGCATCTGCAACGCCCGTGGCCTCACCACGCTCACCCACTGCACTCTCAGCGGGAACACCGCCCCAGCGGGCAAGGGCAGCGGCGTGGCCAGCTTTGGCAACTCAGACGTAGAAACACGGGTGCAAAACTGCATCATCTCCGGAAATACCAACAGCAGCGTGGATTTCATCGACGGCACGACGAACACCTTCCGCAGCCTCGGCGGCAACCTCATCGGCAGCGGCAATGCCATCGGGGACTTCAACGTCGCGAGCGACATCCTCAGCAACGCCCCGCAGCTCGCCGCCCTCGCCGACAACGGCGGCCCCACGCAGACGCGCGCCCTTTTAGCCAACAGCCCCGCCCGCAACGCCGCCGCCGTGCTCGAACCCGCCATCACCACCGACCAGCGCGGGTTCCCCCTCGTCGGCCTGCCGGACATCGGCGCGTATGAGGCGGGGACGTTCACCAACTACAACGCCTGGATCTACGAAACCCTCCCCACCGCCACCTCCTACGCCTGGGACGCCGCCGTTCCCGATGCCCAGCACGCCTCCACCTTCGATTTCGACGGCGACGGCGTGACGAATGGCAACGAATGGCAACGAATGGATCGCCCGCACCGCCCCCGGCAATGTCACGGACTATCTGCGCATCACCAGCACCGTGCGCAGCGGAGCCAATGTCATTCTGACCTTCCCGTCCGTCACGGGCCGGACCTACACCCTCTGGCGGAGCGATACGCTCAGTGGCGCATGGACGGATACCGGGCAAACCGCCGTTTCCGGCAACGGCACCCCCGCGCCTTCACCATCCCCGCTCCCGTCAACGGTGTGCCCAAACGCTTCTACCGCGTGCAGGTCAGCTCCTAAGTTGGAGTTCGGGCTTCAGCCCGTCTGAAATCTTTTTCTGATTTTTCCAAAATGGGTAATACTGTGGAACGGACGGGCTAAAGCCCGAACGCCAACTCATATGCCATGAAAACACCTTCCACCGCTGTTCGAATCCTGTTGGGCGATCACTGGTCAATGTTCGCCAGCTTTACCTTCGCGCTTCTGCTCTCATCAGTTGCGCAGGCGGGCACGTTTTCCACGATGGCGTGGACGGATGATGCCACGACGGGCCTCGCCGCCGGGCAGACGAACTGGGCGTATCACTTCGGCGACACCGTCCCCGTCACGATCAATGGCGTGAGCGTGCCGGGGCTGGCCGGGCCGGCGGCTTCCAACGCCCATTTCGACCTGACGGGGCCGACGACTTCCCGCCTCGAAGACCGCAATGACCTGAACGATCCTGGCAGCTCGACGATGGCGGGGAGCTTTGTGTATGGCGGTGCTCCTGCGGTGCTCACGGTGAAGGGGCTCACCGCCGGACAAAGCTACATGGTATCACTCTTCAGTGTCGGCTGGCTCACACCACGGGAGCTTACGTTCAGCAGCGGCGGCGACTCCCTCGTGGTGAATCAGAATGAATTTGGGTATCGCGCAGGATTGCGCGTGGACTATGCCTTCACTGCGGACGCCGCCACGCGCCTCATCACCATCGCGCCGAATGAGACCACCCTCGCGGACACTTTCCACTTTCACGGTCTCGCGCTGCGCCAGACGAGCGGCACGGGATCGCTCGTCGTCAGCAATGGATTCGACTCCGGCACCGGCTCGCTGCGGCAGGGCGTGGCCGTTGCCACTGCCGACGCGGTTGCGAGCACCATCACCTTCGACCCCGCCTTCACCGGCCCGGTCTTTCTCAGCAGCGAAATTGTCATCACTGATCCGATCCAGCCGATTGAAATCTCCGCCGCCAGCCACACGGCGGGCATCGCCGTGAATGGTAACAACCTCACCTCGCGCGTCTTTAGCATCACCCAAGGGACGGACGCCCGGTTCAACCGCCTCCGCATCGGAGCCGGGCGCGTGAGCGGCGGCTTCCCCAGCGGCTACGGCGGCGGCGTCTTTGTGGAAGGCACGCTCCGTCTCACTGACTGCACCCTTTCGGGAAACACCGCCTTCGCCGGCGGCGGAGCCTATGTCGCTAACAACGGCACCGCCTCGCTCACGCTGAACAGCAGCACCGTCTCCGGCAATTTCTCAGACTATGGCGGCGGCGTCCAGAATGAAGGCACGCTCACCTGCCGCAGTTCCACCTTTGCCGAGAACACCGCCGCCCAGCAGGGCGGAGCCATTAGTGCGCCATTTAACAAACCCGTCTTCCTCAGTCACTGCACGCTGGCCTACAACTCCGCGGACACCGGCGGCGGCGTCGCTGGCGGCGCCATCAGCATTGCGAACACCATCCTCTCCGGCAACTTCGCCACGACGGATCCCAACGTCTCCGGCACCCTCGCCGCCAGCATCACCTCCCAAGTGAACGCCACGGCACTCCTCGCCCCGCTGAACGACTACGGCGGCCCCACACGCACCATCGCCCTGCGCCCCGGCAGCCCTGCGCGGGATGCGGGCACCGCCAGCCTGCTCACTGCGGACCAGCGGGGCTTCGCCTACGTTGGTGCGCCGGACATCGGAGCCTATGAAGCCGGCGTGCCGAACCCGAACTTCAACGCCTACATCTGGGAAACCCTGCCCGTCAGCGCCGGCCTCCTCCAGCACCTCCCCACCGCCGACTACGACGGCGACGGCGCCAGCAACGAGGCGGAATGGATCACCGGCACCGCCGCAGAGGATGTCGCCAGTGTCTTTCGGCCCGTTTTCTTCAAAGATGCGGCAGGCCTCTTCATGAGGTTCCCCACCGTCACCGGCCGCACCTACACCATCCAGCGCAGCAGCACCCTCGCCGCCGGCAGCTGGACCAGCACCGGCCTCACCTCGGAAGGATCCGGGAACACCCAAACTTTCCGCCTTCCCGCCAACTCGCCCGGCCGGTGGTTCTTCCGCGTGGCGGTCAGCAGGTAAAGCCGTTAGTGCATAGGTTGGTATCCAGGCTGGTGTATAGGCTGGTGCATAGGCTTCAGCCGATCAAACCCAAACTGCGGCGCAGCCGCCACTTTTTCATTCATTCATGCCACCTGCCGCCCCCGTTTCAGAGTGCCGCTGCGCGGGGGGCTGTGGGATCGGCTGAAGCCTGGACACCAACACTGATTACCAGTGACGGCTGCGCCGGTTTATCGACGGGCCGGTGGAAGCCTTGAGGGCGGGGGGTCACTTGTCCGCCGGCTGGGTGAAGACGGCCTTGAGGTCGTCCTCGGTGGCCTGGCGCCATTCGCCGGGGGCGAGGTCGCCGAGGGTGAGGGAGCCGACGGAGCGGCGGTGGAGTTTTTCCACATGGTTCCCCACGGCGGCAAACATGCGGCGGACCTGGTGGTAGCGGCCCTCTGTGACGGTGAGGAGGGCGCGTGTGGGCTCGAGGATTTCCAGCCGGGCGGGGTGGCAGGGGGATGACTCGCCCTCCAGCATGAGGACGCCTGAGGCGAAGGTCTCGCCCTCGTCACCGCGGAGGGGGCGTGCGAGGGTGGCTTCGTAGGTCTTGGGGACTTCCTTGCGCGGGGAGATGATGCGGTGGAGGAGGCCTCCGTCATCGGTGAGGAGGAGGAGGCCGGAGGTTTCCTTGTCGAGGCGGCCGACGGTCGAGAGCGGGGGATTCCGGTGCATGAAGCGGTCCGGGAAAAGGTGAAGGACGAGATCGCCCTCGTCGGCATGGGTGCAGATGTAGCCGGTGGGTTTGTTCAGGATGAGGGTGAACGGGGCGGCGGGGTCGAGCGGCTCGTCGTCAAAGAGCAGGTCGCCGTGGGGCACGCGCTCGGAGTCGTCCACGGGGGTGCCGTCCCGCCGGGTGAGGCGGCCGGCGTTGATGAAGGAGAGGGCTTCGCGGCGGGAGCCGTAACCGAGATTGGCGAGGAGACGTTCGAGGCGCATTTTTTGGGAGGTGGGAGGTAGCAGCTGTCAGTTACCAGTTTTCAGGTTTTGAGGTGGCTGCGGCTTGTGGTGGTGGCTCCGTTAACTGATAACCGACAACTACTCTCCGAGAACTGCCGCGGCCACGCCGCGAGTGGCGGTGAGGACTTTGAATCCGTTGCTCTGGGCGACGAGGCGGACGTCGGTGAGGACTTGCTTGAGCATGGTTTCATACTGGAGGTGGGCATTGGCGACCATCCAGAGCTGGCCGCCCGGGCGGAGGGCTTCGGCGGCATTGGTGATGAAGGCGAGGCCGAGGCGCGGGGCGGACTGGCGGCCTTCGTGGAAGGGGGGATTCATGACGATGAGGTCGTAGACGGCGCTGCCGACGCCGCTGAGGACGTCGTGCCAGCGGCAGGCAAGGCGGAAGGGCGGGGGAATGGCGTCGAGGTTTTTCTGGCAGGCCTCGAGGGCGCGGCGGTCGGACTCAAAGACGTCCAGGCTCTGCAGGTGGGGGCGGTGGCGGCAGAGGAAATCCCCAAGGAAGCCGTAGCCCCCGCCGAGGTCGGCGGCGCGACCGTGGAGGCCCATGGGGAGATGGTCCACGAGGAGCTGGGACCCGGCGTCGATGCGGTCCCAGCCAAAGAGGCCGGGCTGGGACCAGAAGCGGCCGTCGAGGATTTTCTGCGGAGCGGCGGCGGCAGTCCACTCGGCGGAGAGGGCGGCGTCCAGGGTGTCCGCCTTGACGGCCCAGAAGGCGCGGGACTTGTGCTTTGAGAGGTGGCAGAGGTTCCCGGCCAGGGTGCCGAGCTGTTTTTCAAAGCGGGCCGCGCCCCAGTCATTGGGCAGGGAGGCGAGGAGGATGCCGCCCGGCTCCAGGAGGGACATGCCGCGGGCCAGGTCGGCCAGGGTGAGATCCTTTTGCCTCTCAGGCAGGAGCAGGACGAGGGAGTGCACGCCCTCCACCCGGCGGACGACAGGGTGGCCGGCGGCGGTGAGGCGGTCCGCGAGCTGCTTGTGCGGCTGCTCAAAAGTGATGCGCCCGGCAAAGCGGGCGAGGCCGTCGTGCGGGCGCGCGCCGAGAAAAGCGACGGAGCCCTGCGCCCCGGCGGAGGCGAGTTCCGGGGCGGTGTCGAGGGCGTGGATGAGGGCTTCGAGGGCGGGAAAGAGCATGGATTATGGGAATGCAGGGCGGTAGATTGCGGGGGAGACGAAAGGTCTTTCTTCACCCATGCAGGGGGCGATGGCCAGGGAAAAGGCGCGGTGCGGCGACTCGGGGCGCAACGATCACAATTAAATTCGGAATTTTGATAAGGCTTTTCTTGACGCGGGGGTGGGATTTCAGCTAAAACGGGCAGGTCCCGCCGCCCCTGCGGCGGGGATCAACCCCTTGCCACCCCGAATGAATCCCCACTCATCCCGCCCTCAGGGCGTTCCCTGTCGCACCCTTGTGTGCCTGACCGCTGCCCTTCTCGCCGCCCAGGCGGCCCGGGGGCAAATCCAGATTACAGAGATTCATGCGGCTCCGAACTCGCGTGCGGTGCGCTGGGATGCGGGGGGCCAGCCTCGTCTGGGTACGGGGCCGGCGTGGTTTGACCCTGACTATGACGCGTCGGCCTGGCTGTCCGGGACGGCGCCGCTGGGGTTCAACGCGAGTGGCTCCTCCATCGGGCTGGGGACGAATCTGTACACACCGCTCTTCGGAAACACGGCGTCGCTCTATGTGAGGAAGACCTTCACGGTGTCTGCGCAGAATGCGGGGTCGGCGGAGAACTTGAGGCTCAACATTGATTACAACGACGGGTTTGTGGCCTTCATCAACGGGAAGGAAGTGGCGCGGGCCCGCCTCGGAGCGGCGAAGACGTTTATTTATGCCGATCAGATCGCTTTTTCTTCCCGGCCCTCCAGTCCGCTGGGGGCGCAGGTGTTTAATCTGGGGGCCGCGTCCGGGATTCTCCAGCCGGGGGAGAATGTGCTGGCCATCCAGGTGGCGAATGCGGCCATCGACGGGAAGGGCGATCTGAAAATCGATGCCGGACTGGAGCTGAACAACGGGATCGTGACGACGACAGAGTTCACGGAAAACTTCAACAACGCCAACGGGGCGACGACGAAGCACACGAACACGGCCGGGAGCATCTCCAACACGGCGACGGGCACGCCGCCGGCGGGTTCCTGGCTGGCGAATGCGCCGTTTCCGACCTCGGACGCGGCGTGGACGTCGCTGGTCATCGACCAGTCGCTGGACGCGATCGGGGGGGCCTCGAATACCGGGAATCTGCGGGTAAACCTGACCGGCACGGGGCCGACCCAGCCAGCGCGGGTGGCAGGGCCGGCGATCAACATGGCGACGCAGTGGGCGGCGGGGGCTGTCTCCGAGACGGACCTGGACCAGACGACGGTGACCTTAAAATACAAGGCGCCGCAGGGTTTCTCCGCGAATGTGGTGCTGGAGCCGGTGGGCGGCGCGGCGTCGGCAGCGCTGCCACTCGGGCCGCTGACGGGGACGACCATCACGCCGAGCACGGATGTGGTGGGGTGGTGGAGGTTTGAGGCGGCGAGCACGGGCACGCCGGCGGCGGGGGCGACGATCAACGATGCCCCGAGTGTGACGAACTCTGCGGCCCTGCTGGCTGCGAAGACTGGCACTCCAGTTTTCTCCGCTGACCTGCCGGGGACGCGGATTCTGGACCCGATCACCGGGGCGGTGTACACGAACACGTATTCGATGGATGCAACGGTGGCGCTGTCTCGATTCACGACGCCCAATGCCGCCATTCTGAATACGACGAGCTTCACGGTCGAGTTTTTCATCAAGCTGACTGGCGAACCGCAGGGGTTTGACTCGTTCGCCCGGCGTCTGCAGGACGGCCCGAACACGGACAACGCAACCGCGAGCGACCGGATGGTCTGGCAGATCGACTACAGTGGCGCCGCGACGAAGGCGGGCTGGGGGTTGATCCGCAGCCGCTGGGACAGCATCGGCTCGACGGCGAGCGGCATCCCGTTTGACAACAACCGGGTGGTCACCGGCGCGCGCATCCTGGTGGACACGGCCACGGGGTCGGGAAACTTCAACGACTACCCGGCTGACACGGCGACGCCGAACCCGAAGACGGTGGGCAACGGGATCAATGATCCATCGACAAACGTCTGGCACCACGTGGCGGTCACGTATGACGGTGCGGCAAAGCGCCCGACCATCTTCACTGACTACACGGCGGGGACGAACCTCGCGCTGAACGGGGCGTGGACGCATCCCAATGCAGGCATGGAGTTTGGGAAATTCACCAGCACGGTGGGAAATCCGGGGATTGACCCCGGAACGGGGGCGACGATCACGAACGGCCCCTGGGAGATCAAGATCGACGAGGTGCGCTACACGGCCCGGGTGCTGGCGCCGACGGAGTTTCTAAAAGTGGCGGCGCCTGATGCAAGCGGGTTCAACACGTTTACGACGAAGCTAAGCGCGCCTGCGGGAGCGAGCCGCACGGCGTTTCTGGCGGCGCTCAACGGGGCGTCGAGCCAGAGCTTCAGCCCGGCCATCCAGGTGGTGGACACGTCCTACTCGGCGGCTCCAGGGAAGGAACTGCGGATCGATGATTTCTCCGTGACCTACGCGCGGCAGGCGCCGATCACTCCTTTCAGCGGACTGGCCTCGACATGGAGCTACAAGGCGGGGGCGGGCGAGCCGTCCAATGGCGTGTGGGAGCCGAACCTGCCGAAGGTGCCGAACAACCCGGCGGAGGCGGGCCAGGTGGCGCCCTTTCCGGACCTGCCGGACTTCGCCGACTGGCTGGAGCTGCGCAACACGGGTCCGGATGCGGTGAGCCTGGCGGGCTGGTCGCTGACGGATGACCCGGACCTGCCGGCGAAGTGGACCTTCCCTGCCACGGCATCGATCCCAGCGGGCGGGCATCTGCTCGTGCTGTGTGATGACAATGCAGCGCTGACGGGGCAGGTGTACCTGCACACGAATTTCAGCCTGAGTGCGGGCGGGGAAAAGCTGCGCCTGTACGAGGGCGCGGTGATGAAGGATGAGATCGACTACCCGAAGCAGGATGCCTTCCACAGTTACGGACGCTCGGGGCTGGACGGGACGTTTGGGTATTTCGACGTGGCCACCCCCGGCTCGGTGAATGGCGCGACGAACTCGACGGAGAAATGCAAGACGCCGGATTTCTTTGCCGCGGACGGCACGACGGCGGTGACGGGGGGCTTTTTCACAGGAAACCAGACGCTGGTGATCAAGACGACAACGACCGGCGCGGAAATCCGCTACACGCAGGACGGCACAGAGCCGGTGGCCTCAAGCACGCTCTACACCGGCCCGCTCACGCTGACTCCGGCGGCCAATGACAAGACCGGCAGGGTGATCCGGGCGCGCGCCTTCAAGGGCGGGGCGGTCGCCTCGGGGACGAAGACGGCCACCTTCCTCATCAATCAAAACGCCGCACTGAAGGGCGTGCCGGCGATGGTTTTCACGGGTGATCCGGGCCAGACATTCTACAAAGGCAATGGCATCATGGCCATCAACGGTGGTACCTATCTGCCGGACACAGCCGGCAACCTCAACGTCACCTGGAGCGCCCCGGCGATCACGGACTACAGTTTCGGCGTCATGCACGGCAGGCCGTTTGAGCGCCAGCTGACGCTTGAGTGGCTGCGCAACGACGGGGTGCCTGGATTTAACGAGGAGGCCGGCGTGCGCATTGCCAGCAGCCCGTTCTCGCGCCCGCGCTTGAAGCTGACCGGTACTGCCAATTCGCCTTGGGCGGCGAACCCCACGGAGAAACCGAGCTTCAATCTCTTTTTCCGCGCCGACTACGACAAGGGCGAGCTGGACTACCCGTTCCTCGGGCCGGACTACCCGGTGAAAAACTTTGACCAGCTGCGCCCGCGCGCCGGAAAAAACGACATCAGCAACCCGTTCATCAAGGACGAGCTGGTGCGCCGCGTCTTTAACGACATGGGCCACAAGTCTGTGAAGGGGCAGATCAACACGCTCTATGTGGACGGGGTGTACAAAGGCTTTTTCAACACGGTGGAGCGCTACCGGGAGCCGTTTTTCCAGACGCACTTCGAGTCGAACAACCCGTGGGACATCCGGATCATTGATGTGGTCGAGGAGGGGGATTCCGTCGAGTGGACAAACCTGATCACGGCGGTGAACAAAGATCTCTCGGTGAAGGCGAACTACGACGATGCGATGTCAAAAGTGGTCCTTGACGAGCTGATCGACTACTGGCTGCTGAACACCTACACGTCCACCTGGGACTGGCCGAACAACAACTGGGTGGCCTCCCGCGAGCGGGTGCCGAACGGCCGGTGGCGGCTTCACATCTGGGATGCCGAGGGAGCCTTTGGACACGGCAGCGTGAAGCCGCCGAACTACAACACGATCCTGACTGACCTGCGGACAAACTCCGGCACCGGCACGGGCGGACAGTCCCAGCTTTTCCGCGGGCTGTATGCCAGTGCGGAGGTGAAGCTGCGCTTTGCGGACCGGATCAACAAGTGGTTCTTCAACGGGAACATCCTTGACGACCGGGACCCGGTGAACTGCCCGATCGCAAAGCGCAAGGTGGAGATGACGACCACCTTTGCCCCGCTGCTCAACTACACGCATGGTTCGACGTACAGCGACGCCTTCTGGACGAACTGGACGACGGCGGCCACGGTGAACTGGACCTACACGCCCAGCGGCGGGACGGCGCGCACCGCCCAGCTGCCGAACCGCCGGAGCTTCCTCTTTGGCCCGGTGACCTACACCTACACGCCCACCGGCGGCACGGCCACGTCGGCCACGGATGACATCAGCTTCCGCAGCCACGGACTGTGGCCGGCCACGGAGCCCGCCACCTTCAGCCAGCACGGGGGCAGCCTGGCCGCCACGCAGGCGCTGACCATTTCCACCAACGCCACCGTCCCTGCGGGCAGCACGGTTTACTTCACCACGGACGGCACGGACCCCAGGGAATACGGAGGCGTCATCGCCGCCACCGCGCAGACGTACTCGGCCCCCTTTGTCCTGCCCGGACCGGTCCAGACGACCGTGAAGGCGCGGGTGAAAAACGGGACCACGGGCGAGTGGAGTGCGCTGACAGAGGCGAACTTCCTCCTCGAGGCGGTGCCGCCAACGACATCGAACATCGTTGTCAGCCAGATCATGTACAACCCGACCGACGTGAGCACCGGAGAGGCGGCGGCGGGCTTTACGGACAAGGATGATTTTGAATACATCGAACTCATGGCCATCGGCACCCAGACGGTGGATGTGCAGGACCTGAACTTCACGCTGGGCATCAGCTTTATCGACTGGACGAACTCTCCGGTGAAAGGCCTGGCCCCCGGGCAGCGGGTGCTGCTGGTTCGCAAGCTCGCGGCCTTCCGCGCGCGGTATGGGAATTCCTATGACAGCCGGATCGCCGGGGAGTATTTGGGCACCCTGAGCAACAGCGGGGAGAGACTGGTCCTCGTCCGCGGCGAGGGCGCGGCGGCGGTGACGATCAAGGATTTCATCTACAGCGACACGGGCGACTGGCCGGAGCTGCCGGACGGCAAGGGCGGCGCGCTGGTGCTGAACGCTCCGATGACGAACCCGGACCACAACCTGGCCATCAGCTGGGACGGCTCCGCCGGCTGGGGGGGGCTGCCGAACGGACAGCCCTACGCCACGTCGTTCTCCAGCTGGCTGGGGCGTTACTTCACCCCGGCCGAGCTGGCGGACGCCACGCTCACAGCGCCCGGCGCGGATGCGGATGGCGACGGGCTGGACAACCTGACCGAGTTTGCCCTGGGCACCTCGCCCACGCGCGCCGGCAGCGGCGGCGTCGGCGCTCTGCCGACTGGAGCACTCGTCGACCTGGGCGACGGTTCGCGCCATCTGGAAATCACTGTCAGCCTCAGCCGCCAGGCACTCGCCATTGCCAGCCCCACCGTGCAGGTGGCTTCGGACTTGAACGCCTGGGCGGCGGCGGACCTGGTCAGCTCCGTGGATGTGGAGGACGGCACGGTCCTGCGTGTCTACCGCGATCCGGCGGCGTTTTCCGATACGGACAAGCACTTTATCCGCGTTCATTTTACCCTGCCTTGACCCGGGGATGAAAGAGACGGCCAAGGCAATTCTGGAGGAGATGAGACCGCTGGGTGGCGAGGGCTACAAGCGGGTCATTTTTAAACACGGGGTCCGGGAGCCCTGTTTCGGGGTGAAGATCTCGGACCTCCAGAAAATCCGGAAGCGGATCAAGATGGATTACCAGCTGGCGCTCGACCTCTACGAAACGGGAGTTTACGACGCGATGTATCTGGCCGGGTTGATCGCGGACGATGCGCGGATGACGCGGGAGGACCTCCAGCGTTGGGTGGAGGGGGCGTACTGCCGCGCGCTGTGCGGGGCGACGGTGGCCTGGGTGGCCGCGGGTAGTCCGCACGGGTGGGAGGTGGGGCTGGAGTGGATTGATTCAGAGCGCGACCTCACGGCGGCCGCAGGCTGGGGCACGCTGGGCGGGGTGGTTTCCCTCCGCGCGGATGCTCAGCTGGACCTCAGGGCGGTGAAGCAGCTTCTCCAGCGGGTGCAGAAGACGATCCACACCGCGCCGGATGTGGTGCGCTACCAGATGAACGGCTTTGTCATCGAGGTGGGGGTGTACGTGGCCTCCCTGACGGAGACGGCCATCCAGACCGGGGAAAAGATCGGCCCGGTCACCGTGGACATGGGCGACACCTCGTGCGGAGTGCCGTTCGCGCCGGACTACATCCGGAAGGTGCGGGAGCGGGGGAGTCCCGGTAAAAAGCGGAAGACCGTGAAATGTTGAAGCCGCCGGCTGGTGGGACGGTTGATTTCCGGTCCCGGGCGGGGAAGATGGCCGCATGGACCTTTTCGCCGCAACAGCGCTGGTCGTGCTTGTGCTCGATCCGCTGGGAAACATTCCCAATTTCACCGCAGCGCTCGCGTGCGTGCCCGAGGCGCGCCGCCGGCGCGTGGTGATCCGCGAACTGTGCTTCGCTCTCGGGCTCATGCTGGCCTTCCTTTTCGGCGGGCGGTACCTCTTTGACTACCTCGGCATCCAGAGCGAGGCGCTCACGGTGGCCGGCGGGATCATGCTCTTCCTCATCGCCATCAGCATGCTCTTTCCCCCGCCCGAGCGGCCGCACCGGGGAGGGGAGTCCGGCGTCGAGCCTTTCATTGTGCCTCTGGCCACACCGCTCGTGGCGGGGCCGTCTGCACTGGCGACGCTGGCCCTCCTGGCGGCAAAGGCGGGGCTGATGACGGCCTTTCTGGCGACGGTGTCAGCGTGGGGAGTTTCCCTCGTGTGTTTGCTGGCCGCCCCTCACATCATGAAACTCATCGGCCAGAAGGGATCCAGGGCGCTGGAGCGTCTGATGGGCATGCTGCTCGTCATCGTGAGCGTGCAGATGATCCTGAACGGAATACGGGTGTATGTGAAGTCGTTTTGAACTGGCGGAGCCGCCGCGCGCGTTCCAGGCCGGATGAAGCCCGGAGGCTCCCTTGCCCATTTCATCAGAAGCTGGCGAACGAGTGTCTGGTTTTTGATTTTCCGCCAGCTGCCATCCTCCTGAGGCACTGCCGCGTCATCCCCTGACCGCCGCCTCGATGGCTGCGACGTCGATCTTTTTCATGGTCATCATCGCAGCAAAGGCCCGTTTGGCGGCCTCCCGGTCCGGACCGGTGAACGCCCTCGTCAGGACGGCCGGCGTGATCTGCCAGTTCAGGCCCCATTTGTCCCTGCACCAGCCGCACTGGCTCTCCTTGCCGCCGTTGCCGACAATGGCCTGCCAATAGCGATCCGTCTCGGCTTGATCCTCAGTTGCGACTTGGAACGAGAACGCCCAGTTGTGTTCGACACCGGGTCCGCCGTTGAGTCCGATGCAGGGAATGCCCATCACGGTAAACTCCACGGTCAGCACCTCGCCTTCCTTGCAGGATGGATTGTCAACCGGCGCCCGATGCACCGCCCCGACAGACGAATCGGGAAAGGTCTCAGCGTAAAAACGCGCCGCCGCTTCGGCCTCGCGGTTGAACCAGAGGCAGATCGTGCTTTTTGCCGGAGTTGTCATCTGGGTGGAATTGAGTGAATGGTTGCCAGGGGGCCACGACCCGGGTGCGGGCGCCGCTGCAGCGGCACCGGGAGGTCGAAAGCCGGGTTGATGTCGAAACTGAACCAAAATAGCCAGCCCCGGTAGTAGTCCAGCCAAAGCTTCAGTGCGCAGGCCACCTCCGCGGTCCAAGCGGGCTTGCGGTTCCCTGAGAGAAAACCGGAAACCACATGCATCCGAAGCTGCCCTTGCCCCGGGCCATTGGCCAAGCCCCCGCCCCAGCCGCGCCCGACCACCGCCGCCGCCGCCGCCGAAACCGGCCACCCCGTCCCCGCGTCCCGCCGCCGCATGAAAACGAGACGCTCCCATTCCGGCCCCAGTCCGGCAAACCAGCCCAAGGCCAGCCCGCCGCGCCCCAAAAGCGCCCGCGAAACCGGCCCCGGCGGAGCCATGCCCGCGTCCTGCGAAAACGGGGCCAGCACCGCATGGACTGGAGCGAAAAGGCCGTGCGGACGCCCCTCTCGCCTCGAAAAACGGGCCGCCCGCCCCCGTCCAGCCGGATGTCCCACCCAGCCCGCACAAAATTTGGCGCCCCACCTGTCGAATGCGCCACACTCCGGGGAAAAAGCTTTCCCCTCATCGCCCCAGTCCTCTCGCGCCAACTGAGGCTTAACCCTCTCCGGCCTCCGCCG
>JANOAS010000103.1:0-40075 GCA_031411255.1 bacterium | reverse complement strand
ATCGGCGAGAGAGTTGTCCTGGTTTCTGAAATGATATGGATAGACGACCTTTGGCTTGAAGGCCCGCACGGCGGTGACGGCATCCGCGATGCTCATGGTGAAGGGAATGTTCATGCAGACGAAGGCGGCGTCGATGTTCGTGAGCGCCCGCATTTCCGCCGTGTTCCCGGTGTCCCCGCTGATGAAAATCCTTTTCCCGCCCATCGTGAGAACGTAGGCATTGCACGAGCCGAGGGTGTGGTTCGCATTGTACGCCGGCACGCCCTCAACGGTGATGCCCAGATGCGTTTGAGCCGGCGTGTTCTGCAGCGGGTCGGTCTGCCCGGTTTTCACGATTGCCGTCAGCGCCTTGAGCGTTGTCGACATGCTGTTGTAGACCGGCTGCGGGGCAAAGATCCTGCATGCGGTCGTGTTGCGAAGCGCGTTGATCGCGCTCGAACTGAAGTGGTCGCCATGGTTGTGTGTGACGAGGATCACATCCGCCCGAGGCAGCCCGGTGTAGCGGGAGGGGGTCGTGTCCACCGGGTCGGAGTAAATGGTGAGGCCGTTCCACGTCATGACGAAACTCGCGTGGTTCACCGGGTGGATGACCACGTCACCGTTGGCCGTGGCCAGGTGATCCCCGGTAAAGATGCCCGTGCCCGCGAGCGGGACCGCCCGGTAAAATTTCCGCCGCGCCTGCGTGGCGGAGCCGTCAAGGTACTCGGCAGTGCCATCCGCCGCCGCCTGCATGGTCGCGATCCCCCGCCACTGCCCCAGGTCATCCGCCCCCTCCAGCCGGAAATACTGTCCCGCCGGACGTGCGACCCGCACCAGCGTCTCCCCGTTTGCCTGCCGCTGAAACGACGCAATGTCCGGATCCCCCGCCGCCCACAACGCCACCGCCAGCCCCAGCAAAATCACCGGAAGCCCGCCGCGAAAAAGGTAATGAAATCTAAACCGCCTCACAACTGCCGAGTCTGCCGGATTTCCCGCGCAAAGCCCAGAAAAAACTGGATGCGGCCGGGAAAAAGGCTGGGACGCTTCAGGATTGCGAGGGCGGGAAATTCGACGATAGTCGGGCTGGTTTAAAATGCAAAGCACTGTGCCGTGCATCCGCCCCCTGCTCAATGAACGCCCTTAAAACAGTCGGAACCCGGACAACTGCTGCGTCGCCGGCGGAGAGCCTGTGCACCGGCATGAAATTGAGGCGCATCGCCAAGCGGCTTGGCAAGTGGAAACCGGCACGCGGCTTCATTGTCATGGGCAGGACCCGGGAGGAGGCCGAGCTTCGCTGGGAAGCGCAGCTCGCCCGGACCGAAACCAAAACATGAATCTCAGTCTCCCAGAAGAAGCCGGGGAGGGCATCTCGGACGACGACCTGCTGAAGGTCTGCTCACTGTTGAACGCCAGTGGAGCCCGGTATTTGATCGCCGGAGGTTTTGCCGTAGTCATGCACCAAGTCCCCCGTTTTACTGCCGACGTGGATATTCTGATCGAAGAGAGCGAGGAGAACTACCTTCGGGTGATTGAAGCCCTGTCCAAACTTGCCGATGGTGCCGCCCGCGTGTTGACGCCGAGCGACTTCGAAGAAAATCTGATCGTGAAGATAGCCGACGAAATCGAAGTGGATGTCAGCCGCCGGGCCTGGGTGGTGACATACGCGGAAGCGGCTCCAAACGCCATGGAGGAAATCATTGAAGGGGTGCGCATTCCGTATTTGGGCCTGAAGGACCTGATCCGGAGCAAGCAAACCTACCGCGACAAGGACAAGCTCGACATCCAGATGCTTTTGAGCCGGAGCGCAGAAAAGCAGGATCCCCACCCGGCACTGGAACAGGCGAAAAAGAACGGCTGCCTCGGTCTGGTCGCGATGCTGTTGGGAAAGTGAGCGCGCCAGAATCAGGCCGCACCCAATGAATGAGCGGGCCGAACGCCGGCTGTCAGTTCTCCTTTCCGGCCGGCGAGGGCGCGGAAATCACACTCGACATGAATGCCGTGCCAGAAGGTTTCCGACTGGCCGAAAAACGCGCCGAAGCGAATGGACATCGCCGGAGTGATCCCCCGGCGGCCGAGGACAATCTCGTTGATCGCACGAGGGCTGACGCCAATGGCCCGGGCCATGGCATTCTGCGAAATCCCCATCGGTGCGAGGTACTCTTCGAGCAGGATTTCTCCTGGTGTGATCGGCGGATTCATGGGACTATCGACGGCACGCCGATGCCCGGATCGGTCTCGGCGCCGTAGTCCACTCCTGGGAGGCCAAAGCCGAACAGGCGGAGGAAGCTGGACTGGTAGCCTTCGAAGTCGCCGAGTTCCTGGAAGTTCTCCGTGTTCACGATCTTCCACCTGTCTGCGACGATCTTCTGCACGCCGGGGGCCATCTCCCAGTCGTCCAGGCGGATGCGCCCGGCGGAGTCGGGCTGGGGGTTTCCGGAGCAGAGGCGGTCGCGGAACAGGCGGTCCATTTGCTCGATGCAGTCCTCGTGCGTACCCTCGGCCTTCATCACCTTGTAGAGCAGGGAAATGTAGAGCGGCACCACGGGAATGGCCGAGCTGGCCTGGGTGACGAGCGCCTTGTTCACTGAGACCCACGCCTTGCCGTGCAGCGGGGCGAGTTTCACATCCAGGGCGCGCTGGGCCCGCTCGACGTCCTCCTTGGCCCGGCCGATCGTGCCGTTCGTGTAGATGGCCCAGGTGAGTTCCGGCCCGATGTAGGAATACGCGACCGTCTTCACCCCCTCGGCCAGCACACCGGCCTCCAGCAGCGCGTCCATCCACATTTCCCAGTCCTCGCCGCCCATGACGGCCACCGTGTGGGCGATCTCCTCGGCCGTGGCGGGCTCGATGCTCACCTCGTTCACCACACCGTTGCCGGTGTTGAGGTTTTTGTTCGTGTAGGTCTCGCCGGTGGGCTTGAGGACGGACTTGAAAACCTCGCCCGTCTTCGGGTGGGTGCGGCGGGGGGAGGCGAGACTGTAAATAACGCAGTCGACCTGGCCGAGGTCCGCTTTGATGGCGGCGATCACTTCGGTCTTCATCTCGTCGGAAAAAGCGTCGCCATTAAACGAGCGGGCGTAGAGCCCGGCGGCGGCGGCTTCCTTTTCAAATCCGGCAGTGTTGTACCACCCGGCGGTCCCGGTGCGGTCGGGCTCCCCCGCTTTTTCGAAGGACACGCCAATGGTGGCCGCCCCGGAGCCAAAGGCCGCCGCAATGCGCGAGGCCAGCCCGTAACCGGTCGAGGACCCCAGGACGAGGACCTTCTTCGGGCCGTTGGCGATGGGGCCGCGGCTTTTCACCACGGCTATCTGCTGGGCGACGTGCGCCGCGCAGCCCTCAGGGTGCGCGGTGGTGCAGATGAATCCACGAATCTTGGGAGCGACGATCATGCCCACCATTTCCCCGGGGGCAGGCCGCCTGGCAACTGATTTTCGCAGGCCCTCAATCTGCGTTGATCTCGTCGATCAGCCGGCGCAGCAGCCCGGAGTTCCTCCGCTGGGGCTTGAAAACGATCCGCGGCAGGTCCGCCAGCTCCGGCTCGCTCGCCTCGGCGGCCAGCGGGCAGGTGGCCGTGAAATCCCCGGACGCCAGCAGCTCGCGGTATTCCGTGTTGATTTTCTCCAGCTTCTCCGTCGACAGCGGCTCGTTCAGCCGCAGCACCAGGTTCCCCTCCGCGTACCGGTAGGAGTGGAAGACGCGGTAAAACCGGGCAATCTCCGCCACCGCCTCGTCCACGCTGTCCGTGATCTTGAAAAGCGACAGATCATCCTCCGAGATCAGCCCCGGGCGCAGCAGCTCGTCCCGGACGAAATCCACAAACTGCGCCCAGTACGTCCCGCCCGGCACGTCCACCATCACGATGGGCAGGACGCCCGCCTTGCCCGTCTGGATGAGCGTCAGCACCTCGAACAGCTCGTCCATCGTCCCGTAGCCGCCGGGGAAGAGGGCAAACCCCTCCGCCTCCTTCACGAAGGTCAGCTTCCGGGTGAAAAAGTAGTTGAACGAAACCAGCTTCCGGTCGCCATCGATCGTGTCGTTCGCCGACTGCTCGAAGGGCAGCTTGATGTTCAGGCCAAAGCTTTCCTCCCGCCCCGCACCCTTCTGCGCCGCGCCCATGATCCCGTCCCCCGCTCCCGTGATCACCATGAACCCCGCCTCCCGGATTTTCCGGCCAAACAACTCCGCCGCCTGCGCCTCCGCCTTGTCCGGGTGCGTCCGCGCGGACCCGTAGACGACGATTTTCCGCCGGTTGTTGTACGGTTGGAAGGTCCGGTTCGCCTCCCGCAGCTCCCGCACCGCCCGGTTCAGCAGCTTCAGGTCCCCCGTGGTCATCCGGTCCGTCGCGATCTTCAGCGCCGTGATGATCAGTTCCTCCACCAGCTCATTGTTCTCCGTGCAGCCCCAGTCCTTCACGAGGTCCGTCACCCGCGCGTCAAACTCCGGCTTCCCAGTGGAGCCCCGGCGCTGGTAGAAATAAGGCAGCGCTCCCCCGGTGAAGTCCCGGTCCTTTGTTTTCCGTCGAAATGCCATAAGAGCCCGCAGTCTATACCCGCCCCCGGGATTTGCCAGAGCCCCGGCGGGGAAAAAATCAAACGCCCAACGTGCCCCGCGCATTCCTAAATCAGCATTCCCAAATCCGAAATCACCGTCGCCCCCGCCAGCGGCAGCAGCGTCGTCACCCCGTCCACCACCGCCGCCGCGAAGGGCGGCCCCTGCGCCCCCGCGTCCCCCTGCGGACCCGCCGGCCCCGCCGGGTTCGCGGAAATCAGGTCCGCCAGTCCCGTGAATTGTTCGCCAAATTTTACTGGCTCCAGGTCTGAGCTAAAAACTGCCTCCCGCGTCACTTTTTCCCTTCGCCGCCCCGGAAAAACCCGTTTCTTCCCGCCGATTAGACGCGGATTGGCGCGGATTAGACGCGGCTGGCCGCCGTCGATCCGCAGCTCTGTCCAAATATTCCAAGTTTGCGGCCCCATTCCACGGTTTGTGGCCGCCAATCCACGGAATGAGCCCGCCCACCCACGGACTGGCCGCCTCCAGCCGCGGCTTGCGGCGGATTAGACGCGGCTTCCCGGGAATTAGCCACGGATTGCGGCGGATTAGCCGCAGCTGGAGCCGGCCAATCCACGGTTTGTCGGGAAATTCCACGGAATGGCGGAATATTCCAGCCGGAATTTCCCCTGGCATCCATAGGTAAACCGCCAAAGAACAGCCCCTTGCATCGCAAAAGGCCCATTTTTCACCCGCCTCCCCCCACTCCCCGCCTCCGAACACCCCAAACCGCCGTCCCCCTGCAGACTGGCCATGAATTTCCAGCGCCATTTTAAAAATCCATAACGACGTGGGCACATTGCCCGCCAGACAGGCCACGTGGCCGAAACCTCCTCCAACCGCGCCACAATGTCCCGCCCGAAACCCCAAAAGCACGAAGCCCGCCGTCACCCCGCCAGCTTCCGGTAGCCCCTCCGCCAGCCGGAAAGCACCAGTTCCAGCCGGTCCCCGAAGGCGGCCTCAAACGCATCAATCGCAAGCTTTGGTTTCTTGCGGGCATCTCCGAGCCATTCGCCCCATTCATAGGCGTCAAAGAGCATGACCCCTCCCACTTTCAGAAGGTTCCAGCTCATCACCGCGTCCATCAGCACCTCCTTCGCCCGGTGGCAGCCCTCGACGTAGATGAAATCAAAACTCTCCCAATATCCTTCCTCCTTGATCATCCAAGCCAGCACCTCGGCGGAAACACCTTCGTATAGACGGATTTGTTGTTCACGACTTCCACGTTGAACGTTGTTCGCAAATACATCGCGAGACTTTTCGTCAAGATCCGGACGCGTGGAATCGGGCAGAAAACTCTCAACAGCGTGGACGCTCGATTCAGGATTTGGGAAGAACAAGTCGAGCATCATGCAGGAACCAATGCCGTCGAACGAGCCAATGTGCAGCACCCTGGCAGATTCGTCCGTGTGCAGAAGCTGGAACATGTCCGCAAAATCAGAGACAAACCACCCGTAATCCTTCATCCCCATGTAGCGGGCCAGAGCCGCCCGGCCCAGCTGGCTGCAGCCCTCTGCGCTCCCGGCCTTGGATCTGTCCGCTTCGTCCCCGGCCGGGCTCTTGCCGGGCCTGCCATGCCAGCTTGCGGCGTATCCGGGATCCACCCAAGCGTTGATGTTTGTCACCGTGGAGTCCTTGTAATGGCGGTTGTAGGCGTGATCCATCGTAACAGCCGTAAGATCCCACCGGCGCGATTCAAAAACTTGAAACCAGCAGGCAGGCCCCGTGGCACAGTGCACGTTTGGTTTGCCCAGGTGTGCCCCTCCGTCCCGAACCTGGTGCCTACAAACCGCCGTCATAAACGGGTGCCCCGGCTCACGAAACCAGACCAGCCCGTTGCTCAACTCAGTTCCAGACGGATTGATGACCACCATTGTGGAGTTCACCTCCATAAAATCCACCAAGTTGGAAAATTTCTCCAACGGCACCACATCCGTTCCAGTGGCCAGTCCTCCGATGTCCCGCAATGCCAGGGCCAGAATCAAATCCGCCCGGGTCGCATGATGAAAGCAGCGCTGCTCAACCTCCGCATACTCGGGCCATCTCGTTTTTGCCATTTCATTGTCCCATAACGTCATGTTCCAATTTTTCGGAAGCCTTTCGCGCCAAAGACGCCGTGTCCCGGCCATTTCCGACGGCAGCGAAGATTCCCCCTGGATCCAGACTTGGTGTAGATGCATTATTCTATTTGTAAACAGCTATGAGTACCTCAAAAAATGAACCAGACAAAAAAATGACCGGTTTTGTCCGCTCACTTGCCCGCGGCGGTTTGACCACTTCACTTTTTTGCTGTTCTGCATGTTCCCAGCACATCATTGATTCTCCGCACCAGCACTCACACAATCAGCATTTTCCGTCCCAGCCAAGTTTGGTGTCGTGTGCCGTCCACGCCTCAAACCAGCCACGAGCCTCATCACTGACGGGCGAGGGAATATTCGTCTTGTGCGCGTGAGGAAGAGGCGGCACGGGCCTCCCCTGCACACCCTTACGATTTCCCGCACCAGCTCAAGCCTCGAGAGGGGGACGACGTGGCTAAACACCTCCGGATCGCTCCCCAGCCACTGGCTCTGCGGAGTGCAGTGGTGCGCGACCAGCGGAAACGCCTGACAATACTCCGGCAGATGACGGGCAAAATGGTCAAGCCCGTTGTCAGGAGCTTCCCGTTCCTGGACGATGCGGTGGTCATAGATGGCACGCATGCGGGACACCCCGTCACGATGCACTGCGATTGCCACCTCAAGCGTGTCCGGCAAACTCTTGTAATCTACAGTCAGACGCGCAAAGTCTGCGAAAATATCCGACCCAGTCCAAGGACATTCATAGGCAAGTTCCCATAGCCACATCCGTATCGAAAGACATGCTACTTTGTGAGGCGCGCTGATTGCAATACGCTGCTCTTTCGGTTCCAACAAGAAATGGGGCACAAGAACCTAGTGTAGTTCGAAACAGCAAGGGGCATTTTTAGCACGCTGATTTAGTCAACCGGCTATACCGCTGCCCCATCACGGAGTGAGTTGTGTGCACTTTAGTAGTTGTTCCTTCGGTCATTCGAAAATGATTCCCACATACCTAGCAGGAACGCGCGAAAACGCGACCGTGCGCGAGCCTACTTCCACGTGTCGCTCTCCAGCAGCATACGCTGAATGGCCTCGAAAAACCGGACCAAAGAATTTTTCAATCATAGTATATGGCTGTTCTGGGTTGGATGTTTTCGTGATGAATACCTCACGCCTCAGTCGACCAAAGTCAGCGAAGGAATATTTAAAAGCCTCAGCGATGTTTGCTCTTAGATAACTCATAGCATCCATTGGAAGCCATTTCTCCAACTCGTTCAGAGTTTGTCTCTGTATTTCTGCGGCCTCTTCGCCGAGGTAATCGATGACGAAGCTTATCTCGGTATCTGACTGGGATTCGATTCTGAGCTTGCTGAGCAGGCTTGCATTCAGTCTTTTCATACTGGATTCCAAAACTGCATTCGCGTTGTCAGCCTGCTGGGCGGTGAGATTAAACCGGGACACAAAACCCTGATTAAGTTTTGAATCCGCTGTACTGATAATGCTATCACCAGTTGGCTGAGACAGCACGAGATTGGATCCTGATTGTTCAGCTTCGACAGGGTGCTTGCGAGCCATTTTTGGCAGTGTTGGCCTCACCGCGGTCAAAGTCCCGACCCCAGTGATTTCGCGGGAGGCGCTCTCCCGCCCGTCAAAATTTTCTTGATTGCTCGCATTCATACGAATGTGGCGACCAATAGCAACGGTGATGGCCAGCAGCACCACAACGGCGGCGACTCCTGCCAAGTATCTCTTTTGCCACATCATAGAGCGGAACGGAGTTCGTTCACTTTTTGTACAGGGCAATACATGTCCAGTTGTACCTAGATATCTCGTATTTTCCATCATACTCCACGGGCCCCCCTGCTGGTATTTGTTTAAGTGGATCGGCAGGGATCAATGTATACCCAGTAGGGATAGCGTCGGCGGTAAAATGATTCGATGGTCCAGCGACGAGGGCGTCCTTCGGCTCGATCAAGTACTCATGATAAGTATACGTATGATTTTTAAAGTCTATCTCGTTCGGAGGATTAAATAGTATAGCCTCCTTATCACCAGATTTTAATATGCCAGTCTCCAAAGAGACCTTTAGTTTCAAAATTGAACCCGCCGTGCCGGTCCAGTACTGTTTTGTGAGTGCTGTTTGGTATTTTTTCCACTCCCCGTCAAAATCGACGAGCAAATCACCGTCAGAGTTGATTCTAAGATCCTTGCTTGTCCAAGCCAACGCCCTAGGCACAAGCCAAGAGTGACCCAAAGTCAAAGCCGCTACGGATCCTCCCGTCCGCTTCAAAAACCTTCGGCGCGAAATGGCGTTGTTCCAAATGTTCGGTGCGGGGCTCTGGGAATTACAATTCTCTCTCTCTCTCGGATTTAGATCGTTTTTCATAAGGGTTTTGTTGGGTGTTTTGTTTTGACAGCGAAGCAAATATGCGAAAAAAACGTTGAACCGTCGAGAAAAATCTTCACTAATGGTCAATTTTTTTTCGATGAACGGTGAAATTGACAGGTTGAAGCCGAACTTGGTCTACACTGTGGCCCTGGACGAGCGCGGGCACGGCGGGACGCGGCAGATGGCGAAGATGCTCGCTTCCTCGCTGGTTCGGACGTATTGGGGCGGGGAGGTGCGGGTGTTCCGGAACACGGAATTGCCGCTGTTTTTCGTGGCCCGGGCGGGGCTGGAGGAGATCCAGATCGAGGGCACGGACCTGAGAGGGCAGGAGCTGGCGAACCACGCCATGGAGTGGAAACCCAAGGTCCGGCAATGGATCGACGGCAGGCAGTTCGGCTGGGTGATGTTTCTGGATGCCGACTGTCTTGCGCTCCGCAATCTGGACCACCTCTTCCAGGACGTGGAGGCGGACATTTTGTACCAGCCGGAGCGGGGGAGGAGCATTCATGACGGAGTGTTTTGTGGCTATCTGACTCGGAGCGAACGTGGTATTACCTTGCCACAAGAAGCGAAGGCAAAACCACTTTGTAGGGATGGGATCAATAGCGGGACGTGGGCGGTTCGCGGGGAGATTTACGCCGAGGTGATGGAGGAGTGGGAACGACTCATGGAGCGCATGCCAAACGGAGAAATCACCTGGCGCGAGCAGTCAGCGTGGAACCGGCTGATCCTGGACGCGGCGGACCACGGCTGGCGGGCCAAGCCCTTCGAGGCGCACGAGGTCCAGTTTCCCCTGCATCTGGACAAGGACTGGAAGAAATACAAGGAGGCGGCCATTCTGCACATGGTGGGGGGCACTCCCAAAGAGAAGATCGAGTTCATGTTCGGCCAGTTCATGGGCCGCTTCCTCGGGGATCCGGGAATCACGCTTCTGAACCTGATGGACATGTGAAGAGGATGCGGATTTCCGATTTCAGAATGCGGATTGGCCGACAGGCGGGAATCCTGCGTGGCCTCGGCTTGGAGCGCGACAACAGGCGGGACGCCCGTTGGGCGTGCAGGCCGGAGGCCGGCATCACGAAAGGGCGGCACGCCGCCCGACCCTGATAACTTTTAACCGATAACTCACAACTCCAATGACTTTCGAATCCACTTTTCCGCAGCGCTACCTGATGAATCTGGCCCGACGGCAGGACCGTCGGGTGCGGTGTGAGGAAATTTTTGAGCAGCACGAACTCGCGGTGCGAAGGTTTCCGGCGGTGGATGCGCTGCATGTCAAGCGCACGCGGGGGTTCGAGGGAGCGGGCCGGTATGCGCACGCAGTCACCTGCCGGATGATCCTGCGCCGGGCCTGGATGACCGGTGCGGAAGCGGTGTTTCTCTTTGAAGACGATGTGGTGCTGGCGCCGGACTGGCGGGAACGACTGGCGGGAGTGGAACTGCCGGAGGATTGGGGAATTTTTTACCTGGGCTGTCAGCACCAGGTGAGGCCGGAGGTGATCCAGACTGCCACGCCGGAGGCAGGCCACGGGCTGGTGAGGGTGCGCGGGGCTCTGGACACCCACGCCTGGGGCGTGCGCCGGCCGTGGTTCAAAACAGTGATGCGGGCTCTGGAGGGGCGGGAGATCAAGGCCAGCCGGGTGAACCCGGCGGCGGACGTCTTCCTCGCGCGGCTGCACGAGCAGGTGCCGGCCTACGCCGTCTTTCCCAACCTGGCCTGGCAAAACGAGGAGCACTCTGACCTGGTAAAGGGTGTGTTCAGCAACTACGACGCGGACGGCACCCAGCGGCCGGTTCCGGAGGTGATGGCGGGCCTGCACGCAGAGGCGCTGGGCGGCAGGGCATGGCCGGGTGCGGCACTGCGGGCCGCCGCTTCAAAGCCTTTTTACCTTAGGCATTTCGAACCCGTGCTCCCGCGCGCCCCGGTGCCTGCGCCGCCACCAGAACCGGTGGGCGAAGCGGTTTCCACCCCGGTGCGCGTGGCGTTTCTGTTTTTGACCGTGGGTGAACTGAATCATCCGCGCGTCTGGGCGGAATACTTTGCCGGTCGGGAGGCGCAGGTCTCCGTGCTGGCCCACACCAAGCAGGCACACGCCCTGCCGGAAGGCCTGCTCCAGCGCAGCCAGATCCCCGAACGGGTGGAAACCGCCTGGGGTGAGGTCTCCCTGGTGCAGGCCACACTCGCGATGCTCCGCCGGGCGCTGTCGGATGAGCGAAACACGCACTTTATCCTGCTCTCGGAAAGCTGCGTCCCGGTGAAACCGCTGGCCTGGCTGGAACGGCTGCTCCGGCTGGATGGCCGCTCCCGCATTGACTGGGCCACGCCAGAGGAGGTGGCGGCGAAGAACCCAGAAAAACTGGAGCGCATTTCCCAATGCCCCCGGCTGGCAGCCAGCCAGTGGAGGTTTCACCCGCAGTGGCTGCTGCTGGACCGGGAGGCCGCAGCCCTCTCCACTGAGGATGATTTCACTCCCTATTTCTCGGGAAGCAAAGCTGCGGACGAATCCTACTTTGCCACCGTGCTGAAAATGAAAGGCTGGTCACTGGAGGAGAAAGCCGTGCGGAGCGGTGTGACCTTCAGCCGCTGGCCTGCCGGGGTTTCGCGCCACCCGGTCACACTCGATCACGTCACTCCCGCGTTTGCTGCGGAACTGGCCGGATCGCCGTTTCTGTTTGCACGGAAATTCGCGCCGGGGAGCAACATCGGGGAGTACGGCCTGCACCGGTGAAGTTCACTCACTCCTTCCGAAACAGTGCCGGCAGGAATCTCAGGTCGCTGGCTTCGCGGACGGTCCGGACTATCCTCAAGAGGCGCACTTGATCAGCAGTGCCTGCAGACGAGGTGAGGGGCTCGGCAGGAAAAGCTAGCCGGGCGCAAGTGGACAGCCGGGCAGCCCAATTGGTGCTGCACATTCCAAAAGCCCGCCCACCCGGTTTTCCCGAAGGCCGGCGCGGGGTCACTTCGCCGGGGCGCTTTTGGCCGGGGGGGCGGGCTGGGCGGCGGGAAGGGTGTGGCCGGTGAGGGTGAAGTCGAAGAGGCGGTCCTCCTCCTGGGTGCCGCGGCCGAGGTCGTGGAGGTCGGAGTCCGGACCCGGAAACACCGCCTCCGCTTTCCTTTTCGCGGAAAGGTGCCACTTTTCCGGCCTTCCGAACTTTATGAGCAGCGAGAAACGCAAACAGTACCCCTTTGACGAGATCGAACCCCGCTGGCAGGCCCGGTGGGAAAACGAGAAGACCTTCCGCACCCTGAACCCGGGGGAGGCGGGGTTCGACGCGTCGCGGCCGAAGTTCTACGCGCTGGACATGTTTCCCTACCCGAGCGGGGACGGCCTGCATGTAGGCCACCCGGAGGGGTACACGGCCACGGACATCATCTCGCGCTTCAAGCGGAAGGCGGGCTTTAATGTGCTCCACCCGATGGGCTGGGACGCCTTTGGCCTCCCGGCGGAGCAGTACGCCATCAAGACCGGCCAGCACCCGCGCACGACGACGGAGAGGAACATCAAAAACTTCACCGAACAGCTGAAGCGTCTCGGGTTTTGCTACGACTGGGACCGGGAGGTGAATACGACGGACCCGGGGTACTTCAAATGGACGCAGTGGATTTTCCTCCAGCTCTACAACTCCTGGGTGAACCCGGCCACGGGGAAGGCGCAGCCCATTTCCACCTACCCGGGGGCGGATGCGGACAGCGTGCGCCTGGCCTACGTGGCTGACGCGACGGTGAACTGGTGCCCGGAACTCGGCACGGTGCTGGCCAATGAAGAAGTGGTGGACGGCAAGAGCGAGGTGGGCGGATTTCCCGTCGAGCGGCGGCCCATGCGGCAGTGGATGCTCCGCATCACGGACTACGCGGAGCGGCTCATTAGCGAGCTGGACGGGGTGAACTGGCCGGAGGGGATCAAGGCGCTCCAGCGGAACTGGATCGGCCGCAGCGAGGGAGCGGAGGTCAGCTTCGCCATCGCGGGCGCGGCGGAGAAAATCACCGTCTTCACCACGCGGCCGGACACGCTCTTTGGCGCGACGTACATGGTGCTCGCGCCCGAGCACCCGCTGGTGGCCGGCATCACCAGTGCGGAGCAGCGCGCCGCCGTGGAGGCGTACCAGAAGGAATCCGCCGCCAAGTCCGATCTCGACCGGGGCGTGGCGAAAACGAAGAGCGGTGTCTTCACCGGCGCGCATGCGGTGAACCCGGTCAACGACGCGAAGATCCCCGTCTGGATCGCCGACTACGTGATGATGGGCTACGGCACCGGCGCCATCATGGCCGTGCCCGCGCATGACGAGCGCGACTTTGAGTTCGCAAAGCAGTTTGACCTCCCCATCCTCCAGGTCGTCCAGCCGTCCAGTGCAGACACGGACTGGCAGGGCTTCTGCGGGGACGGCACGGCGGTCCACTCCGGTTTCCTCGACGGCCTGCCCACAGCTGAGGCGAAAAAGAAGATAGCCGCGTGGCTGGAGGAAAAAGGCCTGGGCGCGCGCCGGGTGAACTTCAAGCTGCGCGACTGGCTCTTTGCCCGCCAGCGCTACTGGGGCGAGCCGTTTCCCATCGTGTGGGAAAACGGGAAACACCGCGCCCTGCCCGAAAGCGAGCTGCCCGTGCTCCCGCCCGACCTCGCGGACTTCAAACCCACCGGCACGCCCGAGCCCCCGCTGGCCAAGGCCGTGGACTGGGTGCGGTACAGTGACACCGCCACCCGCGAACTCAACACCATGCCCCAGTGGGCCGGCAGCTGCTGGTACTACCTCCGCTACTGCGACCCGAAAAATGCCGCCCGCTTCGTCGGTACGGAGGCAGAGCAGTACTGGATGAACGTGGACCTCTACGTCGGCGGGACCGAGCACGCCGTGCTCCACCTGCTCTACGCTCGCTTCTGGCACAAGGTGCTCTTCGACCTCGGCCATCTCACCACGGGGGAGCCCTTCCAGCGCCTCGTAAACCAGGGGCTCATCCTCGGCGAGGACGGGCAGAAAATGTCCAAGTCACGCGGCAACGTCATCAATCCCGACGCGATCGTAGGCGAGTACGGCGCGGACTCGCTGCGCCTTTTTGAAATGTTCATGGGCCCGCTGGAGCAGGTGAAACCCTGGAGTACGAAGGGCGTCGAGGGCGTCCACCGCTTCCTCGCCCGCGCCTGGCGCCTCTTCATGGTCGAGGACCAGGAGGGCGCGTGGACGCTCTCCCCCCAGCTGGCCGACGTGCCCCCGCAGAAAAAGCAGCTCAAGGTCCTGCACGAGACGATCAAGAAGGTCGGGGAGGACTGCGAGGCGCTCAGCTTTAACACCGCCATTGCCCAGATGATGGTCTGCGTGAACGAATTCACCGGAGCCGAAGTCCGCCCGGTGAGCGCGCTCGCCACCTTCCTCCATCTGCTGAACCCCTACGCCCCGCACGTCTCGGAGGAACTCTACGAGCGCCTCCGGGCGAAGTTTCCCCAGCTCCCGGAGGGCCTGCTCTCCGAACTGCCGTGGCCCGAGTTCGACGCGAAAAACCTCGTCGACGACGAGGTCGAGATCGTCATCCAGGTGAACGGCAAGGTGCGCGACAAAGTGACCGTGCCCAACGGCACCGCCGCCGCCACCCTGGAGCCGATGGCCCTCGACCGGGAAAAGGTGAAAGAGCACATCGCCGGCCTGACCGTGCGGAAGGTGATCACCGTGCCCGGCCGCCTGGTGAACATCGTGGCTAACTAGGAAATCCGCGCCTGATGACCCCGTTTTTCGAGCACTTCGCCATCGCCGTCGGAGCCATCTCCGGCGTGCTGGCGGCGGAGGGGAAAAAGGTGGACCTCTTCGGCATCCTCGTGCTCGCAATGGTGACGGGCTTCGGCGGCGGGACCCTGCGGGATCTGCTGCTTGGCGCTCTGCCGCCCCCGTGGCTGAAGGATCCGGCGGTGCTCTACACTGGCACGGGGGCGGGTGTCTTCACCTTCATCGCGGCGCGGCGGTGGACCTTTCCGTCGCGAATTCTCATGGTCGCCGACGCCTTCGGCCTCGCCCTTTTTGCCGTCCTCGGGGCCAAAAAGGCGCTCCAGTTTGAGGCGGCCCCGTATGCGGCCGTGGCCCTCGGCGTCATCACCGGCGTGGCCGGTGGCATGATCCGGGACACCCTGCTGCGGGAGATCCCCATGGTTTTCCGGCGGGAGATCCACCTCTACGCCACCGCCGCCTTTGCCGGCACCGTCCTCTACGTTTCCGTCCCCCGCAGCGGCTGGCATGGCGAGCAGACCGTCTTCATCACCTCAGTCGTCCTCATCCTCGTCCTCCGCCTGGCCGCCATGCGCTGGCGCCTCGGGCTGCCGGATTTTCAGGCGAGGCAGCGAGGCTGACTAGCGTTACCTGCGCCACAGTTGACGCATGCGGAAAGAACGGATGAAGGCGCAGGATCAAAGCCAGGTTTGTTCATCGTTTTCCTGAAATCGTTGCATGGCGTTTCTTTTGCCCGCCGTCATTTCTGGCACGGAGGGCGCTTTACTCAAGGGGCATGTCAACAACTGCCACCGTTGCCAAAAACCCGCCCGAATCCCGCATCCAGCGCTCCCGCAGGGAAAAACCCCTGCGCATCGGGTTTGTCCCGCTGCTGGATGCCGCGCCGCTCGCCGTGGCCTCAGAGCTGGGCTTCTTCCACCAGCAGGGCGTGCGCGTGCGCCTCCTGCGCCAGCCCGGCTGGGCGAGCGTGCGCGACCGGATCATTTTTGGCGAACTCGACGCCGCCCAGGCACCCGCCGGACTTCTCTTTGCCGTCAACTCCGGTCTTGGGCCCGCCGAAGGACGCTGCCTGACCGCTTTTGTGCTCAATCTGCAGGGAAACGCCGTCACCCTCTCCACACGCCTTGCCTCCCGTGGTGTGCGCGACCGTTCAGACCTCGTCACCGAAGCCCGCTCCCGCCTGCGACAGCAGCCGCTCACCTTTGGCGTCGTCTCCCGTTACTCCACCCACATGCACCTGCTCCGCCAGTGGCTCATCGAGGGTGGTCTGCAGCCCGACCGGGACGTCCGCCTCGTGGTCCTGCCACCGCAGCAGATGGTCGCCAGCCTCGAGTCCGGCCACCTGGACGGCTTCTGCGCCGGCGAGCCGTGGAATACCGTGGCCGCCAGGAGCAAGGTGGGCTGGACTGTGGCCAGCAGTGCGAAAATGGCTCCGGAGCATCCGGAAAAAATCCTCATCGTCCGGGAGGATTTCGCCGAAAACAGGTCTGACGAGCACGAGGCCATGATCCGCGCTCTGGCCGACGCCGCCGCCTGGTGTGACGAGCCGGCGAACCGCCCGAAGCTCGCACGACTGCTGGCTCAACCGCAATGGCTCGATCTGCCGGAGGACCTCCTCCTGCCGAACCTCACCGCACGCGATTTCATCATTTTCCACCGCGACCGCGCCAACGAGCCAACCACCGCCCGCGCCGCCTGGGTTCTCGGCGAAATGCGCCGCCACAAAATCCTGCCCGCCGCCTCCGCAGGCGACCGCTCCCTGCTCAATTCCTTCCGTCCCGACCTCTACGACCGCGCTTTGCTTAACCACACCACACACGCCGCCACTGCCCAATGAACACCACACCCGCACCCCGCTCCCGCCGGAGCTTCCTGAAAACAACCGCCCTCGGCACCCTCCTTTCCGGCCTGCCCGCCGGCTGGACAGGCTCCGCCTTTGCCGCTGCGGATGCACCCGAGGTGACCGATATCAAGTTCGGCATCATCGCCCTCACCGACTGCTCCCCCATCGTCATTGCCCATGAGAAGGGGTTCTTCAAAAAATACGGCATCAACTCCTCCATTTCCAAGGAGGCCTCCTGGGCCGTCATCCGGGACAAGCTCACCACTGGTGAAAACCAGGCCACCCACATGCTCCTCGGCATGCCCATCGCCTCCACCATGGGGCTCGGCGGCCAGGCGAAAAAGGAAATGGTCGTCCCCTGGATCCTGAACCGGAACGGTCAGGCCATTTCCCTGAACAACAGCTTCAAGGGCAAGGTGAAGGGCGACCCCAAGGCGCTGAAGTCCTTCGTCGACGAGGCAAAGAAGGCCGGAACGCCACTCACCTTTGCCATGACATTCCCGACCGGCACCCACGCGATGTGGCTCCGCTACTACCTGGCGGCCGGCGGCATCAATCCTGACAAGGACGTCAACCTCATCACCATTCCGCCGCCCCAGATGGTGGCCAATATGAAGGTCGGCAAAATGGACGGCTTCTGCGTCGGCGAACCATGGAACGCCCGCGCCATCGCGGACAAGGTCGGCTACACCAGCGTCGCCACCGAGGAAATCTGGAAGGACCACCCCGAAAAAGTCTGCGCCTTCACCAAGGAATTTGCCGAGAAGAACCCGAAGACGGTCAAGGCAGTGCTCAAGGCTCTGCACGAGGCCAGCGTGTGGCTGGATGATTTGTCCCACCGCCCGGAGCAGTGCGACATCATCAGCGCCGCCAGCTACGTCAACGCCCCGAAGGACGTCATCCTCGGACGCCTCCAAGGGAAACTGGAGTACGGTGACGGCCGCAAAAAAGACAACAAGGACTACATGATCTTCTCCAGCCGAAATGCCAACTACCCGCAGGAGGCCTATGTGAAATGGTGGCTCAGCCAGTTCCGCCGTTGGGGCATGGTGAAGGAGGCTCCCGACTACGCCGGCGTGGCCAAGGCCGTCATGATGCCCTCGCTTTACGAGGAGGCCATGAAGGAGATCGGCTACACCCACGGCGGTGTGGACAACAAGCCCATCAACTTCTTCGATGGCGCCATCTTTGACCCGGCCAGCCCGGAAGCCTTCGCCACCGGGGCCAAGGTAAGCGCCCTCGCCTGAACCACCACTCAACCCACCAGCTGCTCCCATGAAACTAAAACTCGACTCCCTTCTGATGCCGTTCGTCGGCCTGATCATAGTCCTCGGCCTCTGGGGGATGCTGGCTGGCAGTGTGACCACCCGCACGGATGCAGAGGGCGTCACCGAAGAAATCAAAACCGGCGTGATCAAGGACCTGCCCGGACCGGTCACGACCTGGACGGCCACGAAGAAATACGTGGTCAAACCATTCGAGAAGCGCGAAGAGCTTGACCAGGGAATTCTGCGCTTCGCCTGGTATTCGCTCAGCATGGTGGGGCGTGGTTACTTCATCGCCCTCCTCATTGGTACTCCGCTCGGTTTTGTCCTCGGCCTTTCGAAGGCTTTCACAAAGATGTTTGATCCGATCATTCAGATCCTGCGGCCGGTCTCACCCATGGCGTGGATGCCGCTCGGCGTCGTCCTTTTCATGGGGGCCGGAAAGCAGGCGAATGAACTGGGCGCCCTCTTCACCATCGCCGTCTGCGCGATGTGGCCGACGGTGCTGAATACAGCCGTGGGCGTCCGCGCGGTGCCCCAGGACTACCTGAATGTGGCAAAGGTGCTCAAGCTCTCGAAAATGAAGACCCTCTTCAAAGTCCTTATTCCCGCAGCGCTGCCCTACATGTTCACCGGCTACCGGCTCAGCCTGGGCATCGCCTGGCTCGTCATCGTGGCTGTGGAAATGCTCACCGGCCGCATCGGCATCGGAAACTTCCTCTGGAACGAGTACAACAACGGACTCTACACCTCGATCATTCTCTGCATCATTACCATCGGCCTCGTGGGGTTTGTCCTCGACAGGCTGATGAGCCTCGTGGAGAGCCGCCTGAAGACGGCCTGAAAAACGACTCCGGCATTTCTGCAAAACCCGGCTCCCTCCGCAAGAGGGGCCGGGTTTTTTGCCTCGCCGGCGGCCTCACTCATGCAGGGGTGGGAGGACTTCCGAGCAGACGTAGAGCTGCCCGTTCGTCACCCCCTTGCACGCCAGGAGCTGGTCGGCGATCTGGCGCAGGATCTTCCCCGGGGCCTGCAGCAGGACGACCTCCAGCGTGTTTCCATGCGCCAGGTGCACCCGCTGGGTGCTGACGACCTCTTTTAAATGGGCGTGCTGGATGCGCGTCAGCGCCGCCTCCACACCGCGCTTGGCGTGGCTGTAGGTGAGCGTCACCGTGCCCGCCAGGACGCGGTTGTCCGTCTCCCGGCCGGCGACGAGGGCTCCGGCGAGGAGTTTTGCCGCAGCCTGGGAGCGGTTCGCATGAGCACGCCGCGTGACCAGGCCATCCAGCTGCTGCACCACCTGGGCGGGCAGGCTCAGGGTGACGCGGACAGACGGGCCGTCGACGGCGGCGGCGTTTCGGGTGGTGCGGCGGGCTGGCATGGAGTACCTCCCAGTCAGCCACACGACCGGCCCGCCGTCCAGTACGGCCCGGCCCGGGATCGCAAATTCATACTTTTTCCACAATTCCTCACACTTCCCGCCTGATGGCACGTGTCGTGCTTCCATTTGGCTGCACCTACACCCAAACTATGAAACCGCTTTTTCTTGCAGCACTCCTGTCCTCCCTCTTCCTTCTGGGTCGTCCTGCCGCTCTGGCAGAACCTCTCAAAGTTGCCTATTCCGACTGGCCTGGCTTCACCCTCATCGAGGTGGCGAAGCAAAAAGGCTGGTTCAAGGAGGCCGGCATCGAGGTTGATCTCCTCTGGTTTGACTACCTGCCCTCCATCGACGCCTTCGCTGCGGGCAAAGTGGACGCCGTGACCGTGGTCGCCGCCGACGCCCTCGTTTCGGGCGCCAACGGGGCAAAGAGCAAATTCATCGCCGTGCTCGACTATTCGAACGGAAACGACATGATCATCGGAAAGCCGGGCATTGATTCCATCAAGGCGCTCAAGGGTCAGAAAGTCGGCCTCGAACTCACGCTCGTCGAGCATTTGCTCATGATGAAAGCTCTGGAGAAGAACGGCATGAAGCAGTCCGATCTGGAGCTGGTCAACACCGCGACGAACGAAACCCCGCAGGTCCTTTCCTCCGGCCAGGTCGCGGCCGTCGGCGCGTGGTATCCGGTGTCCGGCCAGGCGCTGAAGGCGGTGCCGGGATCCAAGCCGCTCTTCACCAGTGCAGACGCCCCCGGCCTCATCTACGACGTGCTGGCCGTCAGCCCCACCAGCCTGGCCAAGCGCAAGGCCGACTGGGAAAAATACGTGAAGGTCTACTACCGCTGCGTGGACTACGTGCTCGACCCCAAGACACAGGACGATGCGGTGAAAATCATGGCGGCCAAAGTCGGTGTGGAGCCCGCCGTTTACAAAACGAACCTGCCCGGCACCAAGCTGCTCACGGTCGCCCAAGCCCAGAAAGCGCTCCAGAAGGGTGAAGGATTGGATTCCCTCTACGGCTCCATCGCCGTGGCCAACAAGTTCAACCTCGACAACAAAGTCTACAAGGAAAGCCAGAAAGCCGAGAGCTACGTGGCCCCCTCCATTGTTCAGGCCCTGAAAAAATAGCAGCGTCATCCTCTCCCGAACCCCAGCTGCATGGATCACGATTTTCTCGGACTGAAAAAGGAACTGCCGCCCCGGCGCAGCCTGTTTCTGCTCCTGGGATCATTCATCCTGCCGCTGGGGTTGTGGTGCCTGGTCAGCTACACGCCGTGGATCTGGCACCCGCTGGTGCATGTGGTGGATCCGGGCGAGGTCGAGTTTTTCTCCGAAGGGATGGACGTGCCAAAGGCCACCTTCGCCGAGGAAAATGCGAACGCGCTCAAGGCCGGCCAGGCCGTGGCGACAGGATTTCCCGTCAATCCAGCCTACCTGCCGTCGCCGCACAAGGTGGCGCGCGCCCTCTACACCGGCTTCCTCACGGAGCCCCGCCTGCCTGGCGAACCCTGGCTGCACCAGAGCCTCGCCCGCAGTTGTTCGGTCATTTTCTGGGGCTTCGTCCTTTCGTCCGTTGTCGGGGTTCCCCTCGGCATCCTCTGCGGAGCGTTCCGGTTTTTCGCCCGGCTCATCGAGCCGTTCATTGAGTTTTTCCGCTACCTCCCCGCTCCCGCCTTCGGTGCCCTGTGCGTTGCCATACTCGGCATCCACGATGCTCCCAAAATCGGCATCATCGTCATCGGAACGCTTTTCCAGCAGGTGCTCGTCATCGCCAACACCGTCCGCAAAACCGACCCGGCCCTCATCGAGGCCGCACAGACGCTGGGTGCCGGGAAATGGCAGATCGTCACGCGCGTGGTGATCCCGGCTTCCATCACGAACCTCTACACCGACATGCGCATCCTTCTTGGCTGGGCGTGGACCTACCTCATCGTGTCTGAAGTGGTCGGCACCACCTCCGGCATCACCTATTTCATCAACCAGCAGGCCCGCTACCGGCAGTTCGACAATGTTTACGCCGCCATCATCATCATCGGGCTGATCGGCTTCATTTCCGACCTGCTCCTCGCACGGTTCGGTCGTGTGCTCTTTCCCTGGCAGCATCCCGCCACCGGCCCGGGCCGCCTCGCCCGGTTCCAGGCCTGGATGGCCACTCCCGGTCGCGGCCTCTTTCCCGGCCCGCCACCGGCCCGCCCCTCCCTTCCCCCCGCTGCATGAGCCTCCAGCTTCCAGATTACGACAAGCTTTCACCGGAGGTGGCTGCCCGCTTCGACCGCATCAACCAGCGTCCAGTGACGCTGGAGGTGCGCGGGCTCCGGCGCACCTTCCGTACTCCGGAGGGAACGGAGCGCGTCGTCTTCGACGGGCTCGACCTGGACGTCCACCGGCGGGAGTTCATCACCGTCATCGGCCCGTCCGGGTGTGGAAAAAGCACCTTCATCCGCATCGTAGCCGGCCTCGACGAAGCCAGTGGCGGCGTCATCCGCCTGAATGGCGAGGCCATCGCCGGCCCCGGCCCGGACCGCGGCATGGTCTTCCAGGGCTACACGCTCTTTCCATGGCTCTCGGTGAAAAAGAACGTCATGTTTGGTCTCAGACTAAAGGGCATGAGCGAAAACTCCGCCGAGGAGTCCGCCCGAAGCTGGTTGCACATGGTGGGGCTCGGCGCATTTGAAAATGCCTATCCGCACCAGCTCTCCGGCGGCATGAAGCAGCGCGTCGCCATCGCGAGGGCGCTTGCCAATGAGCCGCGCATCCTCATCATGGACGAGCCCTTCGGCGCACTGGACGCCCAGACTCGCGCGCAGATGCAGATGCACCTGCTCCAGATCTGGAAAAAAGTGGACGTCACCATTCTTTTCATCACCCACGACCTGGACGAGGCCGTCCTCCTCTCGGACCGCATCCTTGTCCTCGGCTGCAACCCCGGCGGCATGAGGGAGCTGATTCGCAATCCCGTCCCCCGCCCGCGCTCCTTTGCCCAGTTTCTCAGCCCGGAATTCCTGTCCGTGAAAGCCCGGCTGGAAACCCTCATCCATCCACCCGCCGAGCACCCCGAGGAGGAGCCACTCCCGCTCGCCCGCATGACGGATGCCGGCGATGACGTCGAATAGGGCCTCACACATTTTCCGTTTTTATGCCTTTCTCTTCATACTTTTTCTGCAATTGTTCATACCATGCCTGAAAGCCCGACTCCACTTTTCGACGAGCATCTGCCTGGCGGCGGACTCTGGTCCGCCGTGATCCGGCGGCACCAGGTGCTGCGCCTCACGGACATTGAAGGCGGGGCAAACGTCTCCCTCATGGCATGGAATGCCGCCGCACCGCTCGACCGGCTGAATCTGCCCGACACCCTGAAGGCCCAGTATACGGCCAGGCTCACCCGGGGCCACGTCCTCATGGGCGACATGGGCCGGGTGCTCCTGTCCATCACCTCGGACACCGCTGGCTGGCATGATCCGCTCGGCGGCCACAGCGACGCCGGCGAAGTCCTGCAGAAATACGGTGAACGCTCCTACCAGGAGGCGCGCAACGACTGGCACCGGAACGCCCACGACAATTTCCTCGTCGAGATGGGCAAGCACGGACTCGGCCCGAGGGACCTCGTCGCGAACGTGAACTTCTTTTCCCGCCTGGACGCCGATGATGACGGCCGGCTCAGTTTTCACTCCGGAAATTCCAAGGCAGGCGACAGCGTAGACCTCCGTGCGGAAATGGACGTGCTCGTCGTCCTCACCACCTGCCAGCATCCGCTGGACCCGAACCCCGCCTATGCGCCAAAACCGGTGACCCTCACGACGCTGTCAGGCCCGCCTCCTGCCGCGGATGATTTCTGCCGTCTCTTCCGCGGAGAAAACCAGCGCGCCTTCACCCTCACGGAACGTTACCTCGCCTGACATGAGCACTCTCATTTACACCGAAAGCCGCCTCGACCCCGCCCGGGCCGTCTACGACAAAGTCGTGGGCGCCGGCGACGGATGGATGCACACCATCAAGGCAGGGCAGTCCTTCCGCATTGTGGACATGGAGGGAAACCAGGCCGCCGACACGCTCTTCTACGACGCCGATGATTTCGCGAACCGCTACAGCGCGCAGGACACCATTCGCCGCCAGGGCGCGATCTACCTGACCACCGGCACGCCACTCTACTCCACCGGCGGGGACGTCCTGCTCAACATCACCGCCGACACCTGCGGCCGGCACGACACGCTCGGCGGGGCCTGCGCCACGGAGTCGAACCAGGTCCGCTACGCGCTCGACAAGCGCTGGATGCACGCCTGCCGGGACACCTTCATGCTCCAGCTCCTGAAGTGGGGGCGCGACGCCACCAAGGCGGACATCACCCACAACATTAACTTTTTTATGAATGTGCCGGTCACGCCCGACGGCGGACTCTCCTTCGCCGACGGCGTCAGCGCCGGCGGGCGCTACGTGGAGATGCGGGCGGAGCGCGACGTGGTCGCCCTCATTTCAAACTGCCCCCAGCTGAACAACCCGTGCAACGCGTACAACCCAACCCCCATCCGCCTGCTCATATGGGACTGACCGGAAAACTTCTCGTCGCCAACCGCGGCGAAATCGCCTGCCGCATCATCCGCACGGCACGGGCCATCGGGCTGAAAACGGTGTCCGTCTTTTCAGACGCCGACCGTCTGGCGCAGCACGTGGAGGATGCCGACGAGGCCGTGGCCATCGGCCCCGCCGCCGCGCGGGAGTCCTACCTGCGTGCGGATAAAATCCTCGAAGTCGCCATCGCCCATGGCGTCACCATGATTCATCCGGGCTACGGATTCCTCAGCGAGAATGCCGACTTCGCCGAGGCTTGCGAGGCAGCCGGCATCGCCTTTGCCGGGCCGACGGCGGAGCACATCCGGAAGTTTGGCCTCAAGCACACCTCGCGTGAAATCGCCGCAGCCTGCGGCGTGCCACTGCTGCCCGGCAGCGCCCTGCTGGCGGATGAAGCGGAAGCCGTCAGCGAGGCGCACCGTGTCGGCTATCCAGTTATGCTGAAGGCCACCGCCGGGGGTGGCGGCATCGGCATGCGTCTCTGCCGGAGTGAAGCCGAACTGCGCGAAGGACTCGGCAGCGTGCAGCGGCTGGGCGCGGCGAACTTCCGTGACAGCGGTGTCTATCTTGAAAAATTTGTGGAGCGGGCCCGGCACGTCGAGGTCCAGATTTTTGGCGACGGACTGGGCAATGTCGTGAGCCTCGGCGAGCGCGACTGCTCGGCCCAGCGGCGAAACCAGAAGGTGATCGAGGAGACTCCGGCACCGAATTTGACCGGTGAAACGCGCTGCGCACTGGCTGCGGCAGCGGTCAAGCTGGGAAAGGCGCTGGCCTACCGCTCGGCGGGCACGGTGGAGTTTGTCTTTGATGCGGACACGCAGGATTTTTATTTCCTGGAGGTGAACACGCGGCTCCAGGTCGAGCACGGCGTGACGGAGATGGTGCTGGGCGTCGACCTCGTGGAGTACATGCTCCGCCTGGCCGCAGGAGAGACGCTGGATCTGGCAGCTCTGGAGAAGGCGCCACGCGGACACTCCATCCAGGCGCGTGTCTACGCGGAGGACCCGGCCCGGGATTTCCGCCCCGGCATGGGCCGGCTGACCCGCGTCCTCTGGCCGCAGAATGTCCGCTGCGACCACTGGATCCGCACCGGCACGGACGTCACGCAGCATTACGATCCCCTGCTCGGAAAAATCATCGTCCACGCGGAGACGCGCGAGGCGGCCCGCCTGCAAATGCTGGAGGCTCTGAAGGCGGCGAAGATCAGCGGCGTGGAGACAAACCTTGCCTACCTCTCGGCCATTGTGGCCAGTGATGTCTTCACACGCGGCGAAACGGTGACAGCCACGCTGAAAACCCTGGCATGCACCGCGCACGCCATCGAGGTCCTGGACGCAGGTACTTTCACCACCGTGCAGTCGTGGCCCGGCCGGCTGGGCTATTGGAATGTCGGGGTGCCGCCCAGCGGCCCCATGGATGCCCATTCCTTCCGGCTGGGAAACCGGCTGCTGGGAAATGAGCACACCGCTGCCGGTCTGGAAATGACCATGCACGGAGCGACTCTCAAATTTCACAGTCCCGCGACGCTCTGTCTGACGGGCGCTGACATGGGCGCGAAGCTCGACGGTGAGCCCGTGCCACTCGGGACGCCGTTTTCCGTCGCCACCGGGCAGGTCCTGGCCATGGGGGCGCTCACTGGGGCAGGATGCCGGGCCTACCTGACGGTGCGCGGCGGCATCGATGTGCCGGACTACCTCGGCAGCAGCGCCACCTTCACCCTTGGGGGATTCGGCGGCCATGGCGGCAGAACACTCCAGCCTGGCGACATGCTCAGGCTCCACGAAACCAAACCCGCCGAACTGCCCGCAGCCAGCGGCGCGTCGCTGCTTCCCTCCCTCACCTCGTCATGGGAAATAGGAGTGCTCTACGGCCCGCACGGCGCACCGGATTTTTTCACGCCGGAGGACGTGGAGGTGATCTTCAGCCACGAGTGGAAGGTGCATTTCAATTCAGCCCGAACGGGCGTCCGGCTCATCGGACCGCGTCCGCAGTGGGCCAGGACGGATGGTGGCGAGGCGGGGCTGCATCCGTCAAACCTGCATGACAATGCCTACGCCGTCGGCGCCATTGATTTCACCGGGGACATGCCCATCATCCTCGGACCCGACGGTCCCAGCCTGGGCGGCTTTGTCTGTCCGGCATGCATCGTGGAGGGCGAGCTGTGGAAGACAGGCCAGCTGAAACCAGGAGACACGGTGCGTTTCCGGCTGCTCACTCCTGAGGCCGCCTCGGCGCTTCGGGCCTCCCAGGAGGAGTCTCTCCGCAGCCTCACTCCGGCCACTTTTTCACCACCCGGCACGGCGAGCCCGGCCGATTTTTCCCCGGTCATCCTGACCGACCCGGCACGTGGCGAGCTGCCGGAACTCAAGATCCGCCAGTCCGGCGATGACTACCTGCTCATCGAATACGGTCCTGCCGTGCTCGACTTTGAGCTGCGTCTCCGCGCCCAGGCTCTCATGCAGGCCGTGCAGCAGGCGGGCTTCCCCGGCATCATCGATCTCACGCCAGGCATCCGCTCGCTCCAGATCCATTTTGATTCGCGGCGCCTCCGCAGCGCCGAACTTGTCGAATCCATCCGCTGCCTGGATCTCGCGCTCCCGGCGCTGGATGAAATGACCGTGCCCTCGCGCATTGTGCACCTGCCTCTCTCGTGGGATGACCCCGCCTGTCATGTCGCCATCGAGAAATACATGACCGGCGTGCGCCCGGATGCGCCCTGGTGCCCGAGCAATCTGGAATTCATCCGCCGCATCAACGGACTCGACTCCATCGACGAGGTTAAGCGCACTGTGTTTGATGCCAGCTACGTCGTGCTTGGCCTCGGCGATGTCTACCTCGGCGCTCCCGTGGCCGTGCCCATGGATCCGCGCCACCGGCTCGTCACCACGAAGTACAATCCAGCCCGCACCTGGACTGCGGAGAACTCCGTCGGCATTGGCGGCGCCTACCTCTGCATCTACGGCATGGAGGGCCCCGGCGGCTACCAGTTTATCGGCCGCACGGTGCAGATGTGGAACACCTGGCGCGTGACAGACTGCTTTGAACCAGGCACGCCTTGGCTGCTCCGCTTCTTCGACCAGATCCGCTTCTATGAGGTCAGCGCCGAAGAACTGCTCCAGCTGCGCGACGATTTTCCCCGCGGGAAATTCGTTCCGCGCATCGAGGAGACCGTCTTCAGGGTGCGCGACTACCGCGCCCTGCTGGAGTCGGTGAAGGAGGAGGCCGGCGCCTTCCGCACAAAGCGCGAAGCCGCTTTCAATGCCGAACGCGACCGGTGGAAGGCCGCCGGGCTCGATGTGGTGCCGGACGCCGCGCTGGATGACTCCGGTCCGGGAGGCGAGATCGCCCTGCCTGAGGGCTGCACCGCCGTGAAAGCGCCGATGAACGCCAATGTCTGGCAGCTCTGCGTGGAGCCCGGACAGCGGGTGAACGCCGGAGACCGGGTGGCCATCCTGGAGGCCATGAAAATGGAGGTCACTGTTCCCTCCCCCGTAAGCGGAGTGGTCCGGGAAATCCTGACCGCGCCCGGGCGCGAGGTCCGCCCGGGTCAGGTCATCGCCATTGTTGGTCCGTGATTTTTTCAGCCCATGACAAACCATCCTCACCTCACCCTTTCCTCCATTCGGGAGGCGCTCGCCTCCGGCCAGTCGCTGGAGCCCCTCGTCCGCAGCTGGTGGGACCGCATAGAGGAGCGCGGCGACGACGCCGTGTGGATCTTCAGGCCCTCGCTGGACGAGTTGCTGGCCAGTTTGCCCGCTGATCCCACCCTCCCGCTTTACGGGGTGCCTTTTGCCGTGAAGGACAACATCGACGTCGCCGGGTGGCCCACCACCGCCGGATGTCCCGCGTTTTCATTTACACCGGCGCAGGATGCCACCGTCGTCGCCCGGCTGCGGGCCGCCGGAGCGTTTCCGGTGGGCAAGACAAACCTCGACCAGTTTGCCACCGGCCTCGTGGGCACCCGCTCACCTTTCGGCATTCCGCGCTGCGTCTTTGATGACGAGTTCATCTCCGGCGGCAGCAGTTCCGGCTCCGCCGTGGCGGTGGCTGCCGGTCTCGTCGTCTTTGCTCTTGGCACGGACACGGCAGGCTCCGGGCGCATTCCTGCGGCGTTCAATGGCATCACCGGGCTCAAGCCCACCCGCGGCCGGCTCAGCACCACCGGGGTCGTCCCGGCCTGCCGGTCGCTGGATTGCGTTTCCCTCTTTGCTGCAGACGCTGCCGATGCCGCCTTCCTGCTCGGTGTGGCCGAAGGCCGCGATGCAGCCGATCCCTACTCCCGCAAGGCCTCCCCGCCTGCGCAATGGCCCGCCGCCCTGCGCGTCGGCGTGCCGCGTCCGGACCAGCGCGAGTTCTTTGGCGACTCTGTCAGCGCGGCGCTCTACGACGAGTCCATCGCCCTCGCCGCCTCGCTTGGGGCCACCATCGTGGAAATCGACTTCGCGCCATTTTCAAAAGCCGCGCAGCTGCTCTACTCCGGCCCGTGGGTGGCGGAGCGTGCGGTGGCAGTGGGGGACTTCATCGCCACCAGGCCCGCCGGGCTTGACCCCACCGTGGCCATCATCATCCAGGGTGCGGGGAAATGGAGAGCGCGGGATGCCTTCACTTCCGCCTATGAGCTGGAGGCCCTGCGCCGGGAATCCGAGGCGGCGTGGCAGCTTGTGGACGTCCTCCTGCTGCCCACCGCACCGTCCCACTACCGTGTGGCGGACGTGCTGGCGGATCCCCTCGGGCTCAATTCCAGGCTGGGCACATGGACGAATTTCGTAAACCTGCTCGACCTTTGCGCCATTGCCGTGCCCGCAGGGCCGGTGCCCGGCACGCCGCGCTCCTTCGGCGTCACCTTCATGGCGCAGGCGTGGCAGGACGCACCGCTGGCCGCCGTCGCCGGGCAGTTCGCCGCCAGGCAGCCGCTCTCCCCGCCCGTCCCCGCAGAGTCCATCGCCGTCGCCGTCGCCGGCGCCCACCTGTCCGGCCAGCCGCTCCACCACCAGCTCGTCTCGCGGGGTGCACGCCTGCTCCAGGAAACCCGCACCGCTCCCGGCTACCGCCTCTTTTCCCTGCCCAACACCACCCCATCCAAGCCCGGTCTTGTCCGCACACCCGGTTTCTCCGGCCCCGGCATTCAGGTCGAGGTCTACGCTCTCAGCCCGGCAGCGTTCGGCACCTTCGTCGCTGAAATCCCTGCTCCCATGGGCATCGGCACCGTCGAGCTGGCCGACGGCACTTCCGTCAAAGGGTTCCTCTGCGAAACCTTTTCCCTGGAGGGAGCCGAAGACATCACAGCCTTCGGCGGCTGGCGGGCATGGCGGGCGGCCGTGCTTGCTGGCAAGGCGGGTTGACTCCTGCCTAGAACGCCACCCCAAACGTGACGTGCAGCGCCCCGAACGGCTCGCCTTCGCGGCGGTCGGGGTTCACGCCGTAGTCGATGCGGAGGGGGCCCACGGGCAGCTTGTAGCGGACGCCGACGCCGGTGGCGAAGCGGAAGTCGTCCGGAACGGAAAAAATGTTGTCGTCTGTGCGGCTGAGCGAGCCCGCATCGGCGAAGGCGGCGATCTCCAGATTCGGCATGATCTCATAGGCCAGCTCGGCATTGATGATGTGGCGCAAAGTGCCGCCGAGCGGGGTGCCCGAAAGCGAGCGTTCACCCATTTCGCGCTCCGGGAAGCTGCGCACGCTGGTGGCTCCACCATTGGACAGCCGCAGGTCGATCGGGAGGGAATCAACCCCGCCCGAACCCTGAATGGCGGAGGCACGCCAGCCGGCGGAGACGCGGAGTTTCTCCGTCAGCGGCCGGTGGTAGGAGAGGCCGATGTCCATGCGCAGAAAAGTGGTGTCGCTGCCTCCCGCATCGAACCCGCCTTCGAAGGCAAAGCTCGCCATGAAGCCCCGGGTCGGGATGACGGGACTGTCGCGGAAATCAAACACCAGGGAGGCTCCGGCAGTGGCCAGGCGGTAGCTGTCGGGACCGAGTTCGGCGGGCGTGAGGACGGCGGCGGCGGTGTCGTTGAGCGACGCCGTTGCGAAGAGACCGGCCGTGATGTGCGGGGTGAACGAACGACTCAGCCCACTGCGCAGTCCGAGGGTGCGGCGCTCGTAGTCAAACACGGAAAACGTCTGCCCGGAGAGGGCGGAGTCGAAGGACCACGAGGAGTTAAAGACAGCCGGATCGACCCACTTGAGGCTGCCGTTGATCCCCTTTCCCGTGTATTCGGCGGCCACGCGCATGGCATCCCCGCTGTCGAAGAGATTCACATCCCGAAGCTCCACCCCGAGGATCGGCCCCTGAAAGGTCTCGTAGCCGCCGTAAACCCCGAGCGTTTTCCGGTTCGCCTCCGTGCCGCTCAACTTCAGCTCCAGCGCACCCTCCTCACCCGGCTGCGGCGTCACGTCCAGTCGGGTAAACACGCCCGTGTCCATGGCTCGGCGGTTCATGAACTCCAGCCGGGACGGGGAATAGACATCGCCCAGGGCCGGGCGAAAGGCGCTGCGCAGGATGCGCCGGGCTCCGGAGGAGAGGGCTTCGTCGGGAGTGGCCGAAGCAAAGTGGAACACCGGCCCCGGCACCAGGTGGTAGGCGACCGGGATGTGGTCCTTGCTTCCCTTTTCCACGCCCGGCGTGGCCGTGACGAGCGCCGCGTAGTGCCCCTTCGCCTGGAGCGCTCCGGTAATGCCGGTGCGCACGGTTTCGATCCGCACCTCACTGTAGGGCTGGCCGCCAAGCCCTGCGGTGAGGGCATTGATCTCCTCCGCCGCCTCCGCCCGCTCACCCGTCACCTGGATGGTGCCGAAACGGTGCAACGCGCCTTCCTTGATGGTGAGCGTCACGTCCTGCCGTCCGGTGTCCGGGTGCGGGGTGAAGGCCGGGTCGGCCACTTCTGCGTCCAGGTAGCCCTCCGACTGAAAGTAGCGCTGCACCAGCCCCGCCCCGGCGCTCAGATCCGGCGCGATGAAAGGGATGGTTCCGGATTTTTTCCCCAGCCGCTCGTGTGTGGGCCGGAGCAGGTAGCTGGTGATCTCCTTTTCCTTCAGCGAAAATTCGCCCTCGCACTTCACCACGCCCACATCGTAGTGGATGCCCTCGCTCACGTCGATGATGGCGAGCCCGTCCTTGATCTGCCAGGCGACCTTCACATCGGGATGGCCCAGCTGTCGGTAGCGCTGGTCGAGAAAGAAGGCGAGGTCGTCGGTGAAGGGTGCCGTGATGGTCGTGTCCTTCACCAGCGAGGCCTGCTGCTCCACCACGCTGCGCACCTCGGCCACGGCGTCCGGGTTCACACCGGTGATGCGCACATGCAGGCCCTGCGTCTCCACCTCCACATCCACGGGGGCCTTCTCCACCGCGCGGGCGGGCGAGAGCAGGAGGGCGAGGAGGAGGAGGAGTGCGCGGGGGAGTTTCAATGGAAGCGAATGAGGTAGTAGAGCAGGCCGCGGAAGCCGCCGCCTTCGTTCACCGTGCCGACGGCCTGGATTTTCGGCGTCAGCTCGTAGGTGGCGGTGATGCTCCGCTTCGAGCCGCCCGTGCTGAGCGGGGAAAAACTGAAGCTCAGCTTCGGCGGTTCCTCGTCGTATCGGGAGGTGGAGGCTTTTTTAAACATCTTCCGGTACGTCTGGCTGATGAAAAGGAACGCCGCCTTGTTCGCCGCCTCGCCCTGGGACGAACTGAGGTCGCCCGCGGTGGAGCCCGTGGCGAGGAGGGTGGCGATGTCCCCCTCCGGCAGCGGCGGGCTGGAGGTGAAGCGCACCTTGGGCGAAAGGGCCGGGCCGTAGGCGTAGAGGCTGACCTGGTGCTGGCTGACGAGCGCGTCGCCCACGATGTCCAGCTCGGGATCAAACGAACGCTCCTTCGTGAAAGTGACCACCCCCCTCGTGATGGCCAGCCGGCTGAAGGGCAGCTGCAGCCTGGCCTGGTCCAGCGTGACCGTGCCCTCCAGCGTCGGTGTGACGGGCGTTCCGCGCGCGTGCAGGTCCACGATCACGCCGCCGTTCAGCACATTTCCCAGCAGGCGGATCTGGTCCTTCGTCACCACATCCACGGCGATTGACCACTGGTCGAAGGGCTTGGCCGGAGCCGACGGCGCAGGGCGTCGCGCGGGCGCTGGCGGAGGCGGCAACTGGTTGGGCAGGGAGAGCGGAAGAAACTCGATCTCCTTGAAAACCCGTCCGCGCACCAGCTCCACGCGGCCCGCCACTTCCGCCTTCGAGTAACGCCCGCGCAGGGTCACGTCCGCATTGGCCCGCTGGCTCAGGGATTCATCCCGGATGACCAGCGCCTCCGTAGCCTGGAGCCGGATGTCGAAGGCGGGGTCCTCCTGTTTTGCCAGATCAATCGTGCCGCCCAGCTTCACCCCGCCGCCGGCCAGCGTGGCTGAGATGTCGTCGATTTTCACCAAGCGGTCCTGAAAGGTGAGCTTCGCCGACAGGTCCTTCGCCTCCGGGATGGCCGGGTTTGTAAAGCGTGCCTGCGGCACCGTGGCATGGATGCCCCCGCTCAGGCGCGGGGCGCGCACGGGGCCGTCCGCCTTCACCTCAAACCCGAGCCGCCCCTGCAGCTCGGCGATCATCGGGGCAAACTGCCGCACCACGGCGAGGTCGGAGTCCGCCATCGACGCCCTGGCCTTCAGCGGTGCGTCCAGCAGGGAGTCCGGCTTCTTCATCACCGCATCCACGACAAAGGGCAGCTCCGCCGTCACCAGCACGGGCTGGAGCGGCGGTTGCGTCGCATTCAGGGCGGCACTCAGCCGGCCGCCGCCCAGCGTGGCCTGCAGGCGCACCGTGGCCGGGCCCAGCTTCTTCGCCGTGGCCTCCGCACGCACGTCATCCAGCGTCACCGCCAGTCCGCCCGCCACCTCGGGGAGCGGGCCGTCCAGATCCAGGGACAGCCCCGCCCGCCCGCTCACCGGCAGCTTCTTTCCCGCCAGCCCGGCCAGCGTGGCCAGCTCCAGCCGCTCCGCCTTCAGGTGGGCGTGCAGTGGCCGTGCCGCATCGATGGGCGGCTGCGCAGCCAGCGCCAGCGGCACACTGAGCGTGCCCTCCAGCAGCCGGTCCTTCGCGGCGAAAAGGGCGAGCCGCGTCACCTCCAGATCCGTGTCGGAAACCGAAGCCGCCGCCTCCACGCGGAACTGGTCCGCCGCCGCCCGCAGCTGCGTGATCTCCGCCTTCCGCCCCTCGTGGTTCGTCTCCAGCGCCAGGGAAAATGTCTGCGGCCGCCCGGCCAGCTTCAGCCCGTCCACCGCCAGCGAACCACCGCCGCTCACTTCCTTCGTTGAGAGTTTTCCGCTGCCCTTCCACGCCAGTTTCGCCTGCCCGGCCAGCAGCGCCGGGGCCTTGGCCAGCGCGAGCCAGCCTCCGAAGTCCGCGAGCTGCGCGAAGTCGCCATTCACCTCCGCATCGAACGCCCCCGCCTCGTCCAGCCCCATCCCGCCATGCAGGGTCAGCTGGTTTTTTTCATTCAGGCGCACCGCCAGCTGCTTCACATCCGCCCGGCCACCCTGCACGGAAAAGTCCACCTCCGCCTGCTCCAGCCCGGCCTTCTGCCAGACGATCCCGTCCGCCTTCACCGTGCCCGCCGCCTCGGCCCGCGTGTAGATTTTCTCCTGCACATCCGCCAGGTCCGCCTTCGCGTGTCCCTTCGCCGTCAGCGTGCCCGCCTCCGGCCCCGGCTGGTCCTTCACGCCCGCCCACTTCACCACCGCAGCCAGCCCGCCCAAGGAAATGTCCCACGCCGCCTCCACCGGCTGGCGGCCCTTCAGGCCCATCGTGCCGGTCACCGTCGCCGTGTTCGCCACATCCAGCCGGGCCGTGAGCGACTCCAGCGTCACCACGTCGGCGGTGGCCGCTGCCTCCACCGTCACCCGCTCCACCGGCTTCTGGGAAATCATCAAGCCCGTCGCCTCCAGGGACGCCTTCGCTCCGGCCAGGGCGCCTTTTTCCACCCGCGCCGTGCCCTGTCCGCGCACGGCTCCCGTCACATCCGCCTTCCCCTGGAGCAGGCTTTGGATCTCCGGTGCGTCCAGTTTCCACGCCACCTCCGCGCCTGCCTGCGCCGCATCCGGCCACTTCGCGGGCAGCTCCGCCGTGCCCGTCACGGCCACCGTGTTTTTGCCTGCACCCACCGTCAGCGACTCCAGCGTGACCTTCCCCGCCTTCAGACCCGCCCCCAGCTTCACCGTGTCGATCTTCACCTCCGGCATCGTCACCGGGCCCGCGTCCAGCGTCAGCGTCGCCGCCAGCTTCTGCGGTTCCGCCACCGGTCCGGCCACCTGGATCTTGAGCGCATTCACCGTCGCCGCCAGCCCCTCCGGCAGCTTGACGAATCTGGCCACCTCCGCCGTCCCCAGCCCGGTCACCTCCACCGTGGCGTCCACCGCCATGTTTCCGCCCAGCTCTTCCGCACGCCCCTTCGCCTCCACCACTGCCGGACCGGAGCGCACCCGGAGTTCAAAGGGCAGCACCCCTTTCCCCACCTCCGCCAGCCCGGCAGACAGGCGGGCGACCACCAGCTCCGGCATCACCGCCACATCGGTCAGCACGATCGTCCGGCCCTCCATCGCCGTCGTGCCCTTCACGTTCTCCAGGTGCACGCCTGCCGACGGCACATCCAGCTCGCCTATTTCCAGCACCCCCGGCCCGGCCGCGTCCAGCAGCAGGGTGAAATGCTTCAGCGTCATCACCCCCGTCTCCGTCACGATCCGCGCCGTGATGTTCCGCAGGTCAATGCGCTTCATCCACACGTCCGGCGGCGGCCCGCTCGACTTCGCCGGCTCCGGCTCTGGTGTTTTGCCAGGTTTTGGCCTCGCGTCTATCTCCACCGTCGCGTCCGCCAGCTCCAGCGAGTTCAGGAAGTGCCCCGTCCCCTGCCGCCACAGCGCCCACAGGTCATAGTCCGCCCCCGCCTTTCCCCACTCGATGTTTTTCAGCGCCATGCCCTCCGGCCCGCCCACCTTCAGCCCCTGGATGGTGAACCCGGAGACGATGTTCCCGCCCAGCTTCCACTCCAGCCGCAGCCCCTCCTTTTCCGCGAAGTAGCGCGCCCCCCGGTCCACGACCCAGCGCAGCAGCGGCCCGTGAAAGACCACCGCCGTCACCGTCAGCCCGCCCAGCACCAGCGCCCCGCGCTTCGACCATCGCCAAAGCCAGGACCGCCGCCGCGGAGCCGTTGTCTCCTTTTCTTTCGTCACAGCGGCCCACGTCTACACCCTCCCCCTCCCGTCCGCCACGCCGAGTTCACCCCATGCCGGCAAACGAAAATTTTGGAAGGCCGGAATGGTTTGGAACAGGAGGAGAAGGAGAAAACGGAGAACCGGCACTGAACACACCAGAGCAGGAAGCCTCCCCCCCTCCGGAAGGTGAATGACGACAGGGGGGCCACAGGCTCTTTCTCCGTTTTCTCCCTTCCCTCCTGTTTCATTCCCTCCGTTTTCGGGTTTAGTGGGCCGCAGCCTTCAGGAAAAAATGAAACCCTTCCACCTCCTCCTCGCCGTGCTTTCCACCACGCTCCTCCCGCTCCACCCCGGTGCGCAGGAGACCGCCCCCGGCCTGCCCGCCGCCGCCCGCGCCCAGATCGGCAGGACCCTCCGCTACGACCCCGCCTACGTCACCCTCGCCTACCCCGGTGGCGATGTCCCCCTCGAGGCCGGCGTCTGCACCGACTTCGTCATCCGCGCCCTCCGCACCAGCCACGCCCTCGACCTCCAGCAGGCCGTCCACCAGGACATGACCACCCACTTTTCCAGCTACCCCCAGCTCTGGGACCTGAAGAAGCCGGACAAAAACATCGACCACCGCCGCGTGCCCAACCTGCAAACCTGGTTCAAGCGCCAGGGCTGGGCCAGACCCCTCACCAAAGACCCGAAGGACTACCTCCCCGGCGACCTCGTCACCTGCCTCGTCCCCCCCAGCCTGCCCCACATCATGGTCGTCAGCGATAAATCCACCCCCGACGGCCGCCCCCTCGTCCTCCACAACATCGGCCGCGGCACCCAGGAGGAGGACCGCCTCTTCGACTTCACCCTCACCGGCCACTACCGCCCCGCCGCCCCGCCCGCTCCCCCGGCCAAAAGCACCCCGGCCAAGTGCCCCCGCGCCGGCCTTCGGGAAAACCGGGGGGGCGGGCTTTTGGAATGTGCAGCACCAATTGCGCTGCCTGGCTGTCCCCTTGCGCCCGGCCAGTTTTTCCCACCGCGCCCCTCACCTCGCCTGCAGGTACTGCCGATCAAGTGCGCCTCTTGAGGAGAATCCAGAGTGTGCCGAGGATTGCAGCTGCAAGCAAGACCCATGCGGGCCACCCAAACTGGCGCTTTGGGCTTTCCGCCGGACTCGTCTCGCTTGGGTCTGGTTTCTCCGGGGAGATGTGATTATCGGAATCGGCTCCATCCTGCGTCTTGACTGCCCCTGGCTTTCCGCCTCGTGCTCTGAGGGCTTTGACAACTGCCGACGGCGGCACGAATTCGCGCGGCTGCTTGGCATCCCTGTCGGAGTTCAGATGAATGAATCCATTCAGCGCCCAATAATTTCCAGGGCCACCTTCGCTTCCCCGGTTGGGGCGGAGCGCGATCCACTGGGGCTTTGCCTCGTGCAGAAAATCCTCGAGTCGAATCGCTTCGAATGGGACCGGCATCCTTTTGACTTTCAACGTTTCTTCAACCTGAGAAAGTTCTTCGTCAGTGTAGTAAGACACTGTTTTCTCAACGTCGTTTTTGTTAAAATGATAACGCACGAGAGAATACTTCGTCCGCTCTTGAATACTCGCTTCAGAGGGTTCTGCATCGAATTGGGGACGGGCGATTTCGAGGATGTCGCACCACGCGGCTTCCAGTGCTGGTGCATACAGAAACGAATTCAACCCAAAATAAATCGACTTGGCGTAAAGGCGCTGCGCTCCGGTGGAATCAGTCAGAACGGGTCTCCAGTTGCCCGCGGCTCCTTCACATTCGAGGGAGGTGGACACAAATACTATCGGATCGGCAGCCAGTTTTTCAGGACTCGTAAAGCGGTACACGAAACCCCCATTGCCAGCCTCCCGCCATTCTTCGGAGGCGTCCGGGATTTGCTGAAGGACGGGAATCAGGTATTCGATGAGGTACTGGGGAACTTCACCGCTTGCTCGGGCGGTTGCACCAAGCAGCAACGCAGCCATAAACTGATTTTTCATACGTTCTTGTTCACTCAAAAAAGAAGCTGGGCTGAGCCGGGTGTACCCACCAGGGCCGGACGCTCCCGCCTCGTGACTCGCATAAATTCCCGTCAGACGCGAATGCAGGGATTCGCTTTTACCAACACTGATGCGCAACGCAACAGGTGCAATATCCCGGATTTGGCCTTCCGGACCAATCCGCAACAGGGTGCCGGAGGTCTCGTCCTGCGCCAAATCGGCAAGCCCTCTGGTTGCCCCAGTTGGCGCGGTTCTGTCCACCTCCAGACTTTCCTGCAACGCGTAAAAGCCGCCCTCCGCTTTGCCAAATTCGTAGCCCGTTTCCACTCCCTGCAGCGGATCCGCCTTGGTCGCCGAGACCACCCGGGCATGGAGAGAGGCCAGGTCCTGGAAAACAGTCCCTGATTTGCCGCGACTGAGCACGACTGGATGGGATTTCGCGATCGCACCGGCGGCGGCAAGCAGGGCGGAGGCGCCTTCAAAATCGCCGCAGTCTGCCAGAACCCGTGCCGTGTGCACTGCAGCCTGCGCGTGGGAATACGCCCGGGACGCGCGAACTGATTCCGCAGAACCCTGCCATGCCTGTTGCAGAGCCAGAAATGCGCCTTTCACGCCGGTATTCACCCCGTCGGCGTAAGCAACCGTTTCCCAATTGGCATTCGCCCGGTCGTATCGGGCGAATTCGTCCGAATCCCGCCCCGTCGCGAGCAGGGCAGACGCAAACAAAACCAGAGCGCAGAGGATGGATCTACCGGTCATGTAAAAGAAAGCGAAGCCTGGTTCACCGGCCTGGTTCGTGAACTTTGGGCAGGGCGAAAAGGGAGCCACGGGATTCTGAAGGTAATGCTTGCGGGCGCTTTGTCCTTGCCCTTCCACTTGTTTTTACTGATCGAGCTGCGCCAAGTCCCCGGCAATCAGAACGCGTACTTCTGACTGAACGCGTCGATACTCTCCTATTTCGCATAGCGACCATCGAGTCCGGCCCAGTGCCTTTGCGCGCGTCCAGAGATTCGAAACCAGCCCAGTCGCGCAGCCAGCCCAGGGAATCCAGGTAACGAGGCGTAGTGTGTCACTACGCGACACCCCCATTGTGAGGTCGTTACCGTGGACTGAAGTCCACGGCTAATTTCGGAGACCGCTCTGCGGTCAAAAGGCCAACACCGAGCGGGATTCGGCGAGCAAGCGTGATGGCCGATCCATAATTTTCACGCGCAAGCCCTGCCTGGGCGCCGGCATGGCGTGAGAGGGACCTGCAAAACTGGCGTTGCCATTTGGTTCGCCTCATGGTCCGGTGGGGATCATTCCCCCTCCTGCACCGATGAACCAAAGAATCACCAAAACGGAAGCTTTTCTCCTGGGAGGCTTCGGGCTGCAGTTTTTGTGGCTGGCCGGCATTTTGTTGTATGCGTTGGTAAAGCTCACGCTACTCTCAACGAGCCAAGTCGAAAGCGTCAGCATCAGTCCCTTTTTTCTCGGCCCGGATGTCGGGCTGCTGGGTGTCCTCTTTATTGTGGGCGGGGGTCTTGGCCTGGCGTTGCGGCGTCGGGGAGCCAGGAACCAGGCAGCCAGCGCCGGGATCCCACCCGGACGCACCCCTGTTCTGATTGTCCGGCTCATCGGCCTGGGGCTCCTTGGTTTCGGCGTGGCGAACGTCCTGAAGCAGCCGGTCGCCCTTCTCACGCCGGGCCTTGGCCCGCAGCCTGCCCGTGCCATGATGGGGCTTGACGGCGGTGAATTTACCAGGCTTTCCGTCTTCATCGCACTTGTCCACATCACGCTCGTCCTCGGTGCCGCCTTCACCCTGGTGGCTGCCCAGGTGGTGCGGGTGCTGACGTTTGACTGCCGGGAGGCACGCCGGCCGGACGCGGGGTGAGAAATTTCTTTATTGGCGGGAAATTGTCTTGGGGAAAGGGGGGCGGGCGGCGAGACTGGGGGCTGTATGAACGACTTCCCCACGCGGTCCACCTGTGCTGTTGCGGTACTGCTTTTCACCCTGCTCACCGGACAGGGGGTGCAGGCGGCTACGGTGATCAATGAGATCCACGCGGACCCGCCTGACAAAACGAAGCCGCAGGCGTTCCTGGAAATCCACAACCCGGACGCCGGGGCGGTGGCGGTGGGGGGGTGGAGGATCTCGAATGCGGTGGACTTTGTCTTCCCGGCGGGCACGACGATCCCGGCGGGCGGGTATGCGGTGGTGGCGGAAAATCCGGCGGCGTTTCAGGCGCAGTTCGGTTTTTCCCCGCTGGGGCCGTGGGCGGGGTCTCTGAAGAAGTCTGGCGAGACGATAGAGCTGCGGGATGCGGTGTACGGACTGGTGGACGAGGTGACGTTCTCGCAGGGGTTCCCGTGGCCGACGGCGTCGAACGGGACGGGGGCGTCGATGGAGCTGATCAATCCGGCGCTGGACAATGACCTGGGGGGATCCTGGCGGGCGGCGGGGCAGAGTGCGGGCCCGGGGCTGCCGGCGACGACGTACATCGCCGCCGGGAGCGACCAGTGGCACTGGCGGCCGGGGAGCACGGAGGCGTCCACGCCGGTCGCGGCCTGGCGGGCGCTGTCCTTCGTGGAGGACGGGACGTGGACGAGCAAGGGGACGCCCTTCGGCTACGGGGAGACGTTCATCACGGCGGCGAACACGATCACCGGGATGGCGAATGTCTACCGCTCGCTTTTTCTGAGGAGGACGTTCACCATTTCCGGCCCGGTGCCTCCGGCGGCGGTGCTGAAGCTGAAGCTGGACGACGGGGCGGTGGCGTGGATCAACGGGGTGGAGCTGGGCACGCGCATCCGCTACCCGGGCGCGACCGGGAGCGACACTCCGGTGGGCGGGGCCTTCGCGGTGAATGCCACGGAGCCGGTGGTCTTTGAAAACATCAACATCCCGAACGCCGGGTCCATCCTGCAGACGGGGACGAACGTGATCGCGGTGCAGATGTTCAACTCCTCGCTGGCGAGCAGCGACCTTGTCTTTGACGCGGAGCTGGTGTCCAGCCCGGGCATCCCGAACCCGACGCCCGGCGCGGCGAACAGCGTGCTGGCGGCGAATGCGCCGCCGCAGATCCGCCAGGTGGACCACACGCCGGCCTCCCCGGTGGCCGGGCAGGCGGTGGTGGTGACGGCCCGCGTGACGGACCCGGACGGCGTGGCCTCCGTGTCTCTGGACTGGCAGGCGGTGGACCCGGG
>JANOAS010000102.1:0-18952 GCA_031411255.1 bacterium | reverse complement strand
GCTGAAATATCCGCTCATCACGCTGCGAGTCATCTTTCTCATCCACTGGCATGCCCTGCTGCTCTGGGCGCGGCGGATCCCTTTTCACCGCAAGGCCGCGCAGACCGACCTCCAGCGCGATGTCATGCGCCCCCATTCCTCACTCAAGCCCAAACTTCCATGAACACGACCACCACCACTGCGGCTGCCCTGCCTGACGACGCGCCGGAATTTCCTCTCGCCCGGTTCGCCGTGCTCAGCGCTCTGGAGCGGATGACGGCGGGGTGTCTGCACCTCACGCTCCCGGACGGCACGTTGCGCCACTTCGGCACGCCAGGGGCTGAAATCACGGCCACCGTCCAGGTGAAGAGCCCGGCCTTCTTCCACAAGTGTCTGCTCTTTGGTGACGTCGGTTTTGGAGAGAGTTACGTGGACGGTGACTGGACGACGGACAGCATCAAAAAGGTGGTCGCTTGGGCCATCCTGAACGTGGAGAATGCGCCCACCCTCTCCGGCAGCCGGACGGGGGCGGCGTTGTTCAATCTTTTTAAACTCTACAACCGCGTGCAGCACCTGCTGAGACCGAATACGGTGGAGACGGCGAAGCGGAACATCACCGAGCACTACGATCTGGGGAACGACTTCTACCAACTCTGGCTCGACCCGAGCATGACTTACTCCAGCGCTCTCTTCACCGCGCCGGACCAGACGCTGGAGCAGGCGCAGTGGCAGAAATATGACGCGCTCTGCCGCCACCTGCGCCTGAAGCCGGACGACCACCTGCTGGAGATCGGCAGCGGCTGGGGCGGCATGGCCTGCCATGCGGTGAAGCACTACGGCTGCCGCGTGACCACGCTCACCATTTCCCCGTCGCAGCTGGAGTATGCGAAGGCACGCTTCGAGCGCGAGGGCGTGGCGGGCCGGGTGGAAATCCGCCTCCAGGACTACCGCGAGGTGACCGGCCAGTTCGACAAGGTGGTGTCCATCGAGATGATGGAGGCGCTGGGCGACAAATATCTGGACGCTTACTTCAAAAAGATCCACGACGTGCTGAAGCCCGGCGGACTGGTGGCGCTGCAATACATCACCGTGCCGGACTCCCGCCATGCGGCGCTGCGCAAGGGGGTGGACTGGATCCAGAAGCATGTCTTCCCGGGCTCGCTGCTCCTGAGCGTGGGCCGGGTGAATGAGTCAGTGAACCGCACGGGCGACCTCTTTCTCCACCATCTGCACGACATCGGCTCCAGCTACATCCGCACCCTGCCCGTGTGGTGGAAAAATTTCAACGAGAACGCCGAAAAGGTGAAGGCTCTCGGGTTTGACGACCGGTTCATCCGGAAGTGGAACTACTACCTGCAATACTGCGAGGCCGCCTTCGACATGCGGAACATCAGCGTCGTCCAGGCCGTCTACGCCAGGCCAAACAACCGTCTGCTCCACGAACCCCACACCACACCGGCATGATCATTTTCCTCCGCATCTGCTTCATCATCGTCCTGGTCTCCATGCTGGCGGCCACGGGCTGGGCCTCGTCCTGCGTGGCGCTGTGGAAGACACCGCGTGCCGTGGCCACGCACCCGTGGTTCATCGCGACGCTGTTCGACACCTACTTTGCCTTCCTAACCTTCTACGCCTGGGTGGCGTACAAGGAGACGGGCACCGCAGCCCGCATCCTGTGGCTGCTGGCCATCCTGCTGCTGGGGAACATCGCGATGGCCATCTACATGCTGCGGCAGCTCTTCCGGCTGCCCACCACAGGCACCATGGCGGACCTGCTCCTTCGGAAATCATGACTGCCCTGCTCCTCATCGGCGCGCTCGCGTCCTTTGTCCTCTTCACGCTGGTGTTTTTCCTGAGCGTGCGGGTGAAGAACTACGCGCTGCTGGACGTTGCATTCTCGTATGGCGTGGCCCTGCTCGCGCCGCTCTATGCAGCGCTGGGCCCGGGACTGGCGGAGCGGCGCTGGATGATGGCGGCGGCGGGCGCGGCGTGGAGCCTGCGGCTGGGCACGCACATCCTGCGCCGGGTCGTGCATGAGCACCCGGTGGAGGACGTGCGCTATCAGACTCTGCGGGAAAAATGGAAAGGGAAGGGGATGTTCTTCCTTTTCTTTCAGATGCAGGCCGTGCTTGTCGTCATCTTCTCACTGCCGTTTCTGATCATGTCGTTCAATGCCGCCCCCGCCTTGACCACAGTGGAGTGGGCGGGTCTGGTGCTGGCCCTCGTTTCCCTGGCTGGCGAGGCCGTGGCGGACTGGCAGCTGCGCCGGTTCAAGGCGGACCCGGCGAAACGCGGCGGCGTCTGCCAGGACGGGCTATGGGGCTACTCCCGGCACCCGAACTACTTTTTCGAGTCGATGATCTGGTGGAGCTTTTTCCTCGCCGCGCTGGGCTCTCCGCTTGGCTGGACGACACTCATTTGCCCGCTGCTCATGCTTTATTTTCTGTGGAAGGTGACCGGCATTCCGCTCACCGAGGAGTACGCCGTGCGCCGGAAGGGCGAGGCCTACCGCGAGTACCAGCGCACCGTCAGTGCCTTTGTCCCTTGGTTTAGAAAAGCCCCCCGCCCGTCATGATTGAGATAGACACCCTGCTGGAAAGCAACCTCCTGCCCGATGCCGCCATCCGTGTGGGCATCCGCCGCCTCCTCGCGCAGACGCTCAAGGAGCACCGCCACCCTGACGTGGAGGTGCGACGGGCCGCGCTCATGGCGCACATCGCCGGGCTGAAACAGAGCCCCGTGGCCGTGCAGACGGCGGCGGCCAATGAACAGCACTACGAGGTGCCGACCGAGTTTTACCAGAAATGCCTCGGCCGCCGTCTCAAATACAGCTCCGGCCTCTGGGCGCCGGGCGTCACCACGCTGGACCAGGCGGAGGAAAAAATGCTCGCACTGACCTGCGAGCGGGCGGCCCTCGCCGACGGCCAGCGGGTGCTGGAACTGGGTTGCGGCTGGGGATCCCTTTCGCTCTGGATGGCGGCGAAGTACCCGAACTCAAAAATCACCGCCGTCTCCAACAGCCGGACGCAGAAGGAATACATCGACGCCGAGGCGGCGCGGCAGGGGCTGGGGAATCTGACGATCATCACGGCGGACATGAATGTCTTCCGCGCCCCGGAGACGTATGACCGGGTGGTCTCGGTGGAGATGTTCGAGCACATGAAAAACTACCAGCTTCTTATGAAGCGGGTGGCCTCCTGGCTGGAGCCGGGCGGGGCGCTGTTCGTCCACATTTTCACCCACCGGGAGGTGGCCTACCACTACGAGGACAAGGGCCCCTCCGACTGGATGACGCGCTATTTTTTCGCCGGGGGGCAGATGCCGTCGGACGACCTGCTGCTCTATTTTCAGGACGATCTCCGGATCGACCAGCACTGGTGCGTGAGCGGCGTCCACTACCAGAAAACGGCGGAGGCGTGGCTGGCGAACATGGACGCGCACCGCGCCACGCTGCGCTCGCTCATGGGCCGGACCTACGGCGCGGAAAACGAAACGCGCTGGTGGGTTTACTGGCGCGTGTTTTTTATGGCCTGCGCGGAGCTGTGGGGGTGGGACGGGGGAAATGAGTGGCACGTCTCCCACTACCGCTTCCTCAAGCCTTAACGGCCGGATTCGGGTTTCGGCGGGGGAGGGGAGCCGTGCATTAGGTTAATTTCTGTTAGATATTCGGCAAAACCTAGGTAAAGCGTGGCCGCAGTATGAATGCGACGGACCCGAAACCGGAGCCCCCGGCCCCCCAGAATGCTGCCAGCCCTCCCGGGCCTCCGGCAGGCAGTGCCGTGACCGCATCCCCGCTGAGCCGGGGCTTGCGCGGGGTGGTTGCCTTCTTTCGCAAGCCGCCGCAGCCGGTGCGCGCTGCGGCCATTCCCGCCCCGGTGGCTCCTGCCGCCGCCTTGGCGAAGCGCATTTCCGGCGAGGCCGCCGTGGTCTCGCCCTACGGTTCAGATTACTGGCTGCCCGCCCCGGGCGGCCCGGAAGCGGCGGAGCCAGTTGAGGCGCCCGCGCTGCCTGAAGCGGAGCCGCCGGCCGGCATTGCTCCGCCTGAGCCTGTCGCCGAGGTGGCCGCTGTGGAGGAATCCACGCCAGTGGAGGCAAAGCTCGCTTCGGATGTTTCTGACCTGAAGGAAGAGCCTTCCCTGGCAGGACTGGTGGTGCCGGCACTGGCACTGGGTGTTCCCGCCTTGACTGCGTTTGCCCCGGCTTTTCCGGCCAGTCCGGCACCGGTGGAGGAGGCGTTGGAGGTGGAGGTGGCTGCCGCTGAAGAGCCGGAACCGGCGGAGGCAAACGTAGAAACCAGTCTTCCTGCGGCAGAGGCGGCCTTGCCCGAGCCGCCAAGTGCTGATCTTGATCTGGTGGATGTGGACGCGCTGGCGGAGGCCGCCGTCCCCCCGCTGCCTGAGATTACCGCTCCGGTGGAGGCGTGGCTGGAGGCTCGTGAGGAGGTAGATTTGGACGTCGTCGTCACCGACGAACTGCCAGTGCCACCGGTGCCGGAGGAGCTGACCTCAGAGCACGCCCCCGGTGTGGAGGAAGCGCCGGCTGCGGAAGACTTGCCGGCACCCCTGGCAGAGGAGCCCTCCCTAGCTGAGTCGGTGGTGTCTGCGGCGGATGAATTGGAGGTGGCATCATTGCCTGACGAGGCGGTGGTGCCGCCGGTTGCCGTGATGTTGGCCGAGGTGGGCAGCGTTGAACTGGACGAGGCGTTGCCTGCTCCTCCGCCGGATGAGCCCGCGTCCGGCATTTTGACGGTTCCAGCGGCGGCGGACACGGATGTCGAAGCGATTGAGCCGGAAGAATCGGTCTCCGTGGACGCGGAGACGACCCACCTTCCGGAGCCTGCCGGTCAGGAGGTGGGGCTGGGTGATTTCGACCCTGCCGCCTCACTGGTCTCGCTGGAGGCGATTGGGGACGAAGCGGTGATTTTGCCGGCCACGGGTGAGGCGTCCCCGGAAGAGGCGGACGTGGCGGGACCGGTGGATGCGGAACCGGGCGCTGCTCCGGATGCTTCGGGCGGGGAATTCAGCATCGATCCAATCATCGACGAGGGGGTTGAGCAGCTGCAACATGCCTCCGAGGGGACAGTTGCGGAAATCGCCCCGGTCGCCGTTGCTCGGCCTGCCCTGTCCTTCCTGGACGAGGCTCCCACAGTGGAAACTGGCGAAGCGGCGGCAGAGTCAGTGGAGGTGCTCGCTGGGGGAGGGGAGTTTGTCAATTTTACCGAGCCTGCTGCCGCGACACCGGCTCAGGAAGCGAAGGAGGCGGAGGATCACCTTGACCTGCACGCGCTGGCGGCCTCCGTGGCGTCTCCGGCGCTGGTGGAACCACTGCCTGCTCCGGCAGTGGAAGCAGAACTGGAAGTTGATGCCCAGACCGCGCTGGCCGGGCTCGTCGTCTGGCCGGAGGCGCCGGCGGCCCCGGCACCACCGGTCGCGGTGGCACGGCCCGCTGAGGAAGAAGCGGCAGCCGAGCTGAATCTGCTTCATTTCTGGCCTGCGGCAGACGAGTCGGCGGACAAACCGGAGGGACCGGCCCTGCCCGAACCACCCGTTTCCGAGGCTGCGAGCATTCCTCCTGCCGCGCCGGCACCAGTCTCTTCGCCTTTCGAACTGGCGGCGGAAAGCGAGGCCGCTTCCTTCCTCGCCAGCGTTGCCAGAGAGCTGCAGACACCCGTGGTGTCTGCGCCATTTGCAGAAGCGCCTCCACCGGAGGAACTGGTTCCGGCGGTGCTTCTTGAGCAGACGGCACCTCCGGTTGAAGAACCGCAGGCCGTGCCGGAGCCGGAGGTTTTCCCGGCTGAGGTCGCCACCGTCGAAGCCCCCGAGCCGCCGCCTGCCGTGCCGGATGACGAACTGGAGTTGATCGAAACCGTGGAGCCTCCGCTGGTGCTTGCCTCCCTGTTCGGGGCCATCCCGGCGCCTGCCACCGAAGCCGCTGCACCGGCGCCGGAGCCCTCGCCTTTCGAGATCGCACCGGAGTCCGCAGCGGCCTCCATCCTGGCCGCTGTGGCCCGGGAAAATGAGAGGCCTCCCGTCGTCCACGCTCCTGCGGATGAACTGGAGATGCCTCCACCCTTTTCCGTGGCCGAGCCGCCCGTTGCTGCGCCAGCCCCGGCGCTTGATTTTCTCAGCGCGAATCCCGAGCTGGAGAAGCTGGACACGCCGATGGTTTCGGAGTTTCGCCCGGCGTTGGAGCTTCCCCTGCCGGATGCGGCAGAACTGCCGCCGGCGCCATTCCTGCCGGCCCCAGCGGCGAAGGCCGTCAGCTTTCTCCAGTCAGCGGATACTCCGCCGGCTCCGGCGGCCCCGGTGGATTCCGTTCCGCCGTGGGGCGGTGGACCCTTCGCGCCAGCCCCGGCCGGGGCGATGGCGGGGGAACCCGCGCCTGTTCCGGATGAATTCTGGAGCCGGTTCGCCCCGGTACCGGAAGCCGGACCGCCCGCGCAGCCGCCAGCAGCTCCGCAGGAGGAGGCGCTGCCGCCATTCCCCGCCTTTCCTGCTGCGCAGCCCCTGGCTCCCGGGAAGGAAGCTGGCGGGAAACCCGCGCCCCGCCTTGAACCGCCTTCACAGGACAAGTCTGAGGCGGAGCCCCTTCCGTTCTTTCCTCACTCTCTCGAGCCCGGGATCGCCCCCCTGGCAGTAAAGGCGGAGGAACTCGAACTGCCACCAGACCCTACTGTTAAGCCGAAGCAAACCGTCCCGGCGTGGATGCTCCGGTCCAACCCTTTTGATTCGGTTCCCAAATCAGATGCCGCACTGGGCTCGCCCCAGCCGCTTCCTGTCATCCCCCGGCTTCCGCGGGGAAATACCTTTTCCCTGCCTGAGAAACTGGAGGCTGCTGAAAGAGAAAAGCAGCCCCGGCCGGAGGCGAGGTCCGCCGCGCTCGCGCCGGTGCCGGTGCCCATTGTCCTGCCTTCCAAGCGGGTGATCCAGCCCCCTCCGGAATCCAGGCCGGAGGGGGCTCCGGTGGAGATGCCGTCCAAACGCCGGAAGCCCCGCTCCCTGGCGAGCCGGGCGGTGCCATGGCTCTGGGCCATGGTTTTCACGATGATGGCCGCCGCGGTCTACCTTTACCGGGAGGAGATCATCGCGGCGGTGGCTCCGTCGCGCGTTCCGAAGTTCCTGCCAGTGACGCAGCCGGAGCCGCCCCGGAATGTGCCAGCCCCCGTTCTGGAGATCCCCACTGCCGTGATCAAGCCCGTCGTGCCGGCACCAGCGCCTGAGCCCCAGCCTGCCCCTCCGCCGCAGCCTGAGATTCCTCCGCCCTCGGTGGCGGCTCCGGGCAGCCCCGTGCCCATGGTGGTAAAACCGGTTGAACAGGTGAAACCACCGGAGCCGGCACCCGCTCCCCCGGTTGCAGCAGACGCTACGCTTGATACACCCCCAGCCCCGGAAATCCGCCGGGCCGCAGTGCCGTCCGCCCCTCGCCGCACAGAGGCCACCCCGACAGACCCCGAGGAGGCCCGGGCAAGGGAGGCCGTGCTCCGGCTCGTGCGGGCGGACTCGGTGGAGGCCGTCATCGCGGAGGTGGCGAATCCGGACAAGGTGGGTGGACCCCTTAAGAACTACCACGCGAGCCGGCCGCCGGTCCCCCTCCGCGACGTCGTTCTGGAAACGCAGTACCGCGGCGAGGTGCCGGGCTCCACGAACAAGGCTTTTATCTTCAGCGTGATCAATCCGGAGCATCCCCGCGGATTTCCAGTTTCCGTGGAGTGGGGCACCGACGGGTACAAGGCCGACTGGGAGAGCTACATTCAGTGGCACGACCGCCTTCTCGCCCACTTTGCGGAAACCAAGCCCGCCGGCCCGCTCCACTTTTTTGTCATCCTGCGCCGCACCCACTACTTCAACAACGACGTGGCGGGTTCCGAAGGCATGCTGTGCTTCAACGTCGCCTCGGCCATCCCCGGGGACAACGGGGCCAGCGCCTTTGTGGAGAAAACCTCACCCGTCGGGCGGCAACTTGCGGAGGCGTATGACTGGGGGAAAATCTATTTTCCGGTGGTGGAGCTGGAGTTCGTGAAGGACAGCGCGGGAAACCCCTACCTCCGCCTCAATCGCGTCGTCCGCCCCACATGGCGGCGGGGTGGTCGCTGATCCGCCAGGCGCGGAGGAAAAAGTGAATCGGCGGTTGACGCCGTGCCTGCCATCTGCTTCTTTCGCGGGACCGTCAAGGAACGCACGCGCGTTCGCTCGAAGTCTTCAGGTGAGGTGGCTGAGTGGTCGAAAGCAGCACTTTGCTAAAGTGCCGTAGTCGAAAGGCTACCGAGGGTTCGAATCCCTCCCTCACCGCCACTTCAGCCCGGGCCATCGTCCGCCATTCCGCAGCTCCTGCGGACATGAAAAAAGGGTCCCCGTCCGCATGGACAGGGACCCTTTTTCATGGGCGGCTGGTCCCGCCCCTGGGGGCTACACGGGACCTCCCCCCAGCAGCGGCGTGACCGGCCCGGCCGGGTGGCGATTGGGCCAGATGAGGGAGGCGACGATGGACAGGACGAGCACCCCGACCACAACACCGAGCGCCAGCGGTGTGGAGATTTTCCACTCGGTGTGGCCAAGAAGCATTTTCACCCCCACAAAGCTCAGAATGACGCCAAGCCCGGGACGGAGGAGGTGGAACTTCTCCACGGCACCCGCCAGAACGAAGTAGAGCGAGCGCAGCCCCATGATGGCAAAAACATTTGAGGTGAAGACAATGAAGGGATCCCGCGTGATGGCGAAGATGGCCGGGATGGAGTCCACCGCGAAGATGACGTCACTGACCTCCACGCAGAGCAGAACAAGCAGGAGCTGGGTGGCGACCCGGCGGCCGTTGACGACTGTGGTGAACTTGTCCCCATCGTAACCGTCGCTCAGGGGGATGAAGCGGCGGAAGAATTTGACCACCGGGTTTGAGCCGGGATCCGCCGAAGTCTCGCGCTGGACGATCATCTTGATTCCGGTGATGATGAGGAAGGCGCCGAAGACATACAGAATCCACAAGAACCGCTCCACCAGAGCCGCTCCGCACCAGATCATGATGAACCGGAGGACCAGCGCACTCAGCACACCCCAGAAGAGCACCTTGTGCTGGTGGTGCCTGGGCACCGCAAAGTAGGTGAACAGGAGGGAGAAGACGAAGACGTTGTCCGCGCTGAGTGACAGCTCGATGAGATAGCCGGTGAAGAACTCCAGTCCTGCGCTGCTGCCGCGGGAATTCCAGATCCAGACGCCAAAGGCGCTGGCCAGGGCGATCCAGATGCCGGTCCAGCCGAGGGCTTCCTTGACGGTGACGACGTGGGCCTTCCGGTGGAAGACGCCGAGGTCGAGGGCGAGCATGAAAAGGATGAAAACGGAGAAGGCGATCCAGAACCAGAGATTGTCAGTCATGTGTGCGGTAGATGATGGGATGAGAAAATTTCAGGAAGTTAAGAGCAGAGGAATGGAGGTATGGCAAGACCGGAGGAGCAGAGGTGCTCCTCCGGTGGCGAAAGGGGCGGTCCTGTTCAGGCCCTGGCGGCCATGGCTGTGCGGGGACGGCGCTGGGTGCGGCTGGCGTGCCGGGATTTCCGGTGGGCCGCGCGGCGGTCGACTTCGCTCCGGACGATGGCCATCACCTTGCGCCAGGCGGCGGCCATGGTGTAGTCGGAGGCGGAGGCCCGGATGTCCGGACCGGGCACCTCCAGGTGGACGGCAGCCCTGTAGGCCGGGGTGGACTCGGCGGCGCGCTCGATGGTGGCGCTGGCGGCGGTGACGACTAGTTCTTCATGCAACGGATCCAGAGTGCTGGTGACCATGGTGCGGTTCGCTGCAGTGGCGGGAATGCGTTTGAAGAGCAGGTTCAGTTTCATGTTTTTTGTTGTGGGTTTGTCTGTCGTTCGCCCTTTCTGGCGATCTGCCATGATGCCACCGCTGCGCACATAGACCATTCCTTGTTTTCTTGATCTTTGTTTGGTTTTGCCTAAGTGTCCGGGATGAGCTTTTTAAACTACAACCACCTCCGTTATTTCTGGGCCGTGGCCCGGGAGGGCGGGCTGCGGCAGGCCAGTGAGCTGTTGAACGTCACGCAGCCAACCATCTCTGCCCAGATCTCCGCACTGGAGGAAAGCCTGGGGGAGAAACTGATGCGCCGCACCGGTCGGCGGCTGACGCTGACGGATGCCGGGCGTCAGGCTTTCGAAATCGCGGAGCAGATTTTTCCGCTTGGGCAGGAGCTGCTGGACCGGGTGCACGGTGCAAACCCGGGGCGGCGGCTTCGGGTGCTCATCGGCATCGCGGACTCGCTGCCGAAGCTGCTGTCCTGGGAGGCGATCGAACCGGCGCTGAAGCTGAAACAGGGCGTGCAGCTCAGCTGCCGGGAGGGACACTCGCTGGATCTGCTCTCCCAGCTGGCCCTCGGGCGGCTGGATGTGGTCCTGACGGACGAGCCCGCGCCCAGCTCCCTGCCGGTAAAGGTTTTCAACCACGAACTGGGCTCCAGCGCCACGGCGCTCTGTGCCGTGCCGGCACTGGCGAATAAGCTGAAGCCTGGATTTCCCGCATCCCTGAGCGGGGCACCGGTGGTGCTGCCGCTGTCGAGCACGGCGTGGCGGCACTCGCTGGATGCCTGGTTTCAGCTGAACAACCTGCGGCCGGAGCTGGTGGCGGAGTTTGAGGATGCGGCCTTGATGAAGGTGGCGGCCTCATCCGGACTGGGCGTGGTCCCGGTGCCGGAGCGGGTGGCAGCGGAGGCCTGCCAGCACTATGGGCTGAAAGTGATCAAGACGATCAAGGGGTGTGACTTGCGCTACTTTGCCGTGACGGCCCAGCGGCGGGTGACGCATCCCGCCGTGGCGGCCATCATGAAGGCGGCGGCGATCAAACGCACGCCGCGGGGAGCCGCCTGACAGACGGTCGCGCGGGGCCCTGAACGGTCCATCCAGGGACCTCGCGGCCGGGGCGTTTGCCCTTTTGGAAATTGTGTGGTCTAATCAGCCCAGTGTTTCAGATTGTTTTCAACGAAATTAGCGCGGCCGAAATGTCGCAGCTCGACACCCTGCTCCAGCTGGAGCTGCTGAGCGAGTTCAAGATTGACCCGCACACCCTGGTCAATCTGGACGGCCGGCGTTTTGGCAAGCTGGAACGGGAGGGGAGGGAGCTTTACCGCTACCGGGCCAAGGACTACCGCATTTATTTTGAAGTGGCTGACGAAAAGGTGATCGTCCACCGGGTGCTGCATAAAAACACGCTGGACGACTTCCTTTTCCGCTCAAAACTGCCCGTCAGCGAGGACGAGGCATTGAGCAAGAACAAGGTCTTCTGGAAGCTGATCGACGAGGGCCAGCGGGCGCAGCGGTTGTAGAGCTTTGGGAGGGGCGGGGCACGAAAAAGCCGCCCGGCGTTTCCACCGGACGGCTCTGAGATTCAAAAGCGGGTGGCCGGTCAGACGCTCCAGCCGTTCTGGTACTCGCGGGTGAGCCAGGCCGGGTTTCCGCCGCTGGCGAAGGTGTTTTTGGCCGGATCCCACTTGACCGTCTGGCCGGTGTAGTAGCCGATGTTCATGAGGTGGCAGCAAATGGCGCTGCGTGCGCCGATGATTTCGTTCGTGTTGGGCTTTTTCCGGCTGCGGATGCACTCGATGAAGTCCGTCAGGTGGTTGGAGCTGGTGTAGAGCTTGATCTTCGCGTCGGCGAGGAATTCTTTTTCCGCCTTGATAAGCTGGGAGTCGAGCGAGACGTGATCCTCCTTGCTCTTGAAGCGGGCCTTGGTTTCGCCCTTGAGCTTGAGTTCAAACTGGCCGCGGCCGACCTCGACGGTGCCGTCCTCCCCGGTGAAGATGACGCCGGCGCCACCATTTCCGTGGGTGACGGTCACGCCGTTGGCGTAGGTCAGCACGGCTCCGTCCTTGGCGTTCTCCCATTTTTCCGGCGGGGTGGCCAGGACCGGGCCGCTGTCGTCCGTGCCGAGGCCCCACTGGGCGATGTCCAGGTGGTGCGCGCCCCAGTCCGTGACGTAGCCGCCGCCGTACTCGCGCACTTCACGCCAGAGGGGGAAGTGGTTGTGCACGCCGCGCGGGGAAAGAATGGAGTTGTACACCTTCTTCGGGGCCGGGCCCTGCCAGCGGTCCCAGTCGAGACCGGGCTCCATGGGCTCCTCGGGCAGGTTGTGGGGAATGGCGGGCTTGCCGAAGGCGCAGTTGACGGTCTTCAGCTTGCCGATGACTCCGTTGCGGACGAGTTCGCTGGCAACGCGGAATTCCTTCATTGAACGCTGCATGGAGCCGGTCTGGAGGACGCGTCCGGTGGCGGCCACGGTTTCCATGACGACGATGGCTTCGTGGATGTTGTGGGTGAGGGGCTTTTCGCAGTAGACGTCCTTGCCCGCCTTCAGCGCGGCCACGGTGATGATGGCGTGCCAGTGATCCGGAGTGGCGATGACGACGGCGTCGATGTCCTTGCGGGCCAGAAGTTCGCGGAAATCATTGTAGGCGTCGCAGGGTTTGCCTGGGGCGTTTTTCGTGTTCTGGGCGTAGTGGTCGTCCACGCGCTTTTTGGCGGCTTCGCGGCGGGTGGTGTCCACATCGCAGACGGCCAGAACGCGGACTTCATCCTTGCCGATGAAGCCGCCGAGCAGGCCGCGGGACTGGATGCCGTTGCCGATGAACCCGAAGTTCAGCGTGCTGTTCGGCTTGGTCTCGGCGGACCAGACTCTGGAGGGGAGGATCAGCGGCGCGGCGCCCAGGGCGGCGGCGGACTGAAGAAAACGGCGGCGGGTGGCAAATTTAGGGTTCATGGGCCGCATGGTGGCCTCTGATTTCCCCGGAGTAAAGCCCGGGCCGCTGCTCCGGGGGCGGGATGCGTGCCAGGGAAATCCCCGACGCTCCGGGAACAAAAAAATCGACCCTCGCAGGTTCCCCAACCTGCGAGGGTCTCCTCTGTTCCCCTAGGTGGCGGGCTGAATACAACCGCATCCACCAGAAGTTTGGTTCGTACAAGAAATTTTCACTGAACGGACGCCCGCCGGAGCCCCAGACTCCGGCGGGCATTTGCTCCCCATTGAATCTGAACGCTTTTTTGCCAGGGCTCAGAGGACTTGAGTTGAGGCCACAATCACGCCTCACTGTATATCACGAAATTTTTGCCGTTTTGTTTCACCCAAAATGAAGTTTTTTTTCGAAGGGTCCGTTTTCCCGGCGGCAATTGGGAAAAACAAGGGTCACCGGGGCGATCAAAAGGCGCGATTTTTTCTCGAAAGTGGGCACAAAAAATCCCCCTCCTTGCGGGAGAGGGATTCATCATCAATGATGTCCGGGATTTTCGGTCCGGCTAGGCGGCGGGTTCAGCATCCTCTTTGGATGCGGCGGCGGGATCGTCGGCTAGGCCGATGTCCTCGCCTTCAAAATTCGCGCGGACGCGGTCGAGCACCTGGTCGGCCCCGCCGTACATGAAATCGTCGATCACGGTTTTGCGCTCCTGGCCGGCTTCATCACGGTAAAAAACGGTCGCCAGCCCCTTGTCCTGCCATTTCGTGCGGTCGAGCCGGAAGATTTTAGAGAAAGGCACCTGCTCGCCTGACGGGGCGGTGAACGAGGTGCCGTCCGCAGTCAGCACCTGGCGGCGCTTGTACAAAAACCGGGCCAGCATTGAGAGGGCCGCCACGCCGGTCAGCACGGAAAACTGAAGCTGGGTGCGGATTTTCGCGTCATCCATTTCCTCCGGCTGGGCGGGGTATAGCTTTTGGATCGCCAGCGCCTTCCAGCCGGCGGGGTCCTTGTCCTTCATGCTGACGTATTTTTCGTAGATCTCCTTTTTCGCAGGGTAGGCGAATTTCCCGTCATAGAAGAACCAGCCGCAGAAGGCTGTGAACATAAAAATGATGATGCCCGCCCGGCGGGTGTACCAGGGTGTGGTGTGGCAGACGATGGGGGCAGTGGCAGGAGAGGACATACGCAGTCATGAAAAGCCCATTGAACCCGTAGTTGTCAACTCTTCGTTCCGGGATACTGGATATTTTACCGGTGCCACAGCCAGGGTCGCATGCAGCCGGAGTGAAACGAAACATGAAACTGAAAATTAACGGACAACATCATGAGCTGCCCTCCACCGTCACGGTGGAGGCCCTGCTGGCGCACTTGGGCCTTGCGGGGCCGGTGCTGGTGGAGCTGAACGGATTGGCACTTTTTGAGCGGGATTTCCCAAAAACAGGCCTCGCCGAGGGGGATCGCGTCGAGCTGGTGCGCATCGCAGCCGGGGGGTAGTCTGGTGCGCCCAGCAGGATTCGAACCTGCAACCAAGGGATTATGAGTCCCCTGCTCTAACCATTGAGCTATGGGCGCTTGATTGAAGAAAATCAGGCGGTTGGCGCTTGTGCTTTCCGGGAAACTTGCGTTTTATTGCACCTCTGTCATACACTTTGGGGAGCTTGACCTCCCCAGAATGAAAACGACCACCCAAACTTGGACGGCTGCGAGGCGCCTGCGCATGTATCGGCACAGAAGTGGAATTTACTATGCACGCCTCCTCATCGACGGCAAGCAAACTTGGCGCTCGCTCAAAAACGACGGTGCTCAGAGTAGCCAAAGATCTGCCCGACGAACTGGTCAAGAACGAGGCTGTTCGCAAGGAACTGGGGGCTGACGCCGCCGGTGGCGAGCGCATTACCATCGCCGACGCAATCGTCATCCAGAGGCGCAAACTCGAAAACAACCCCTCCTTCAAGCCTGCCACCCGCTACTGCTGGGAACAAGTGTTCAAACGGTCCAATCGCGACTGGCCTGAACTGGCCTGAACTGGCCGCCACTGAGATTCGCCGCATCACCCCCCGAGCAGTGCCAAGCTTGGGCGGGCAAATCGGCCAAAAGCGTTTCCTCACCCCGCTTCAACAACAGCTTCGCCGCCCTGCGCAACCTGCTCCAGATCGGCGTCGACGCCGGCGATCGTCGCACCAACCCCGCCGCTGGCCTCTCCCGCGTCAAAGTCCGCACCAAGGACCTCTCAAGCCGCCTGCCCAGCAAAAAGCAGTTCGCCGCCTTGGTTTCCACAATCCGCGACATGGGCAGACGCTTTTCCCGCCGCTGCGCCGACTACCCGGAGTTCCTCGGCTACACTGGCGTCGGCAAAGCCGAGGCCGCTTGGGTGGCGTGGAAACACGTCGATTTCGAGCGCGGCGAAATCCTCATCCAGGGAAATCCCGACGACGGCACCAAAAACTGGGAGGTGCGCCGCATTCCCATGATCCCCGCCGCCCGCGCCCTGCTGGAGCGCCTCAGGCACGCCCGCCTCGGCGAGCGGGAGCCCGAAGAAATCGCGCTGACCGTACGCGAAGCGCAAAAAGCAATGTGACACGCCGGACAGGAAGTCGGCCTGGAGCGCATCACTCATCACGATCTGCGCCACTTTTTCAGGGCGATTTGCATCAAGTCAGGGGTTGATGTTCAAGTTGTGCTTAGGTCGTTGGACCACAAAAAATTGTGCCGCTATGACGATGAAAGCTTACGGTCATTTGCGAAACGAGCATTCGCAGACGGCGGCGGCAAAGGTGTCGTTAGCCGTCTGCCCGCCGCCGACCATTTCCGCCCGCCACTGGCAGGCGGCACATGCGCCTTGTCTTTCGCCGCGGGTTTCGGCGCGGCCACCTTGCCGAGCTTCGCCCCCACCCCGGGGCAGCGTCCCGCCTCTTTCAGCAGGCGGTCCACCTCGCTCCTGGGAATCAACGTCCGTCCCAGCTTCGTAATCGCCTACACCTTCCCCGCATAGGGCTACCTACACCCCCAAGTCCTTTCCCTGCCGAAAACCTAGGCGATTTCCGTTGGGGGTATACGAACTTCTCCACCAGCCAGGGGTAGTGGAGGTTTTGTGTCAAGCGAGCGGGAATCATTGGCATTCAGATCTGGACTGGCTGTGATGCCATTCATCTTCCCCCAAAAGGACTGGCGCCCGGCCAGTTGTACACAGGTCGAGATTACCTCGGAATGCGAGAAAGATCACAATAAAAAGGAATTGGAAGTGCGCACGACGCATCCAGTTGTTCAAAATTCTTTTTGGCCTTTTTAAAGTTGTGTAATTTTTTCTCGACTTTTGTTGGCGGATGCTGGACAACGGTGTTCTACCGGGGAGAATTTAAGTCCTCCATTTCATTCATTCGTTCCGCGATATGCCACCATTTTTCAATTTGCAATTGGCGCCGCCGCCAAGGCAATTGGAAAGCCCCGCCCTCGTGCCGGAGAGGTTGTTCGCTCTGGATGCCGTGCTTCGCCGAATGGGAGGCAGAGCGTTGATCGGGGCGGTGGCGGTACTGACGCCGATTCCAGCGGAGACCCACCTTGGGGTTTGCGACCGGTCCTCCGTGCCTCAGTGGCCCATCAGAAAAACCGGCATGCCATGTTTCACCAGCACCACCAGCTCACCTCTAACTTTATGAAATCGTTTCTCCTCATCCTTGCGGCCGGTTCCGTGGTCATTGAATTGGCTGCCGCCCAGAGCACTGCGACCGTCGCCGAGCCGCCGCCGCTTCCCACCCGCACCCAGGTCATTGACCTGCAAAAAGGCTGGAATTCTGTGTGGCTGGAAGTGGACCCGCTGTATGCGGCGGCGGAGAAGGTGTTTGCCGGAACTCCGGTGGACATTTGCGCCCGGTTCTTCCGGCCGGTCACCAGCGCCGAGTTCATCAAGGATCCCGCCGAGAAACCGTTCAATCAGGAAGGCTGGGGCGTGTGGTATGCGCCTTCCCGGGAGGACGCCATCGTCAAGACGCTCGACCGTGTGGATGGCCATGCGGGCTATCTCGTTCATGCCCGGCAGGCGCATCGCTGGTCCCTCACCGGCACGGTCCAGTTCAAGCCCTTGGAGTGGAAACACGGGGCGTTTACGCTGGCGGGCTTTGCCGTCGATGACGCGCAGCCTCCCACGTTTGGCGAGTATTTCGCGGGCTCTGACGGTCACGTCGGATCGCAAGTTCTCCGGTTGGTGGAGGGAAGGTGGCAGCGAATTCAGGCCAACGTGCCGATGCGGGCGGGAGAGGCGTGCTGGATTTATGCCGCCGGGGATTCCCACTATCAGGGACCCCTCACGGTGGATTTGAACGTGTCGGTGCTCGATTTTGGGGCCACCAGCGGTTCCGTTAGCCTGACCCATGTCAACAGCTCGCCTTCCGCCCACACCATCACGGCGGAACTCGTGAGTGCTGGCAGTTCGGTGCCCGGCACTGGGGGGCTTCCGCTGGTGCAGGTGAAGGTGGACATTCCCACGCTCAGCACCTCCACCGCGCCAGTCACCGGGGCGCTTCCAGAGCTGGAAAGCGGCTATGCCGATTCCGTCCGGCTTCAGGTCCAGCGGGGTCAGATGACTTCCGCCACCCAAACGGCCCTGCTTAAACTTTCCGACGGCAATGGAGCCCTGGTCTGGGTTCCCGTCCGCGCTTCCAGATAACCCAATCCCATCCTCACCGCCATGAAAACGCAACGATTTTCCAACCGCTTGAGGACGGGTGCCCTGGCGCTCCTCGTCCTTTCTGGCCTGCAGGCCGCATCCCACGCCCAGGCAGCCTCCGCGGGCCTCTGGGTTGGCACGGTCTCGCTCAATCAGGTCACCGATCCCAAGAATGCTCTGACCCAGGCGGGCGGCACATTCGAGTTCCGCATCATTTTCCACGTCAGCACCGCCGGCACGGTGAAACTCCTCAAGGACGTCATCGTCATGCAGCGCGACCACGACAACAATACGGCCACCGCTCCACAGATCGTTTTGGTGACCGATCCCGCAAAAATCCCGAATTACAGTGGCGTGGTCCGGCGGAGTGACGGTCGGAATGCCGGCATCCGCTATGCGGCATCGGCTTATGATTTCACCGGGTTGGACCACGCAGCCGTAGGCGAGATCGCGGCGGACAAGGAACTCAGCTACAGCCTGGAAACGATTGAAAGCAGCGCCACCAATCCCTTCCGCCACAAGTTCAATCCCGATCACGAAAAAGGCCGCGCCTACACCCGTGTCGTCACCGTGAACTTCAAGAGAGCCACCGCCGCCGATACCGCCGCCGGCACCAAACGCATCACCGGCACCTACAAGGAAACCATCAAAAATCTCGTCAATAAAGACCTCCAAATGGCCGGCACCGTCACCCTCGACCGCATCAGCGAGGTCGGGGCGCTGAACCCCTGATCCAGAAGCCCCCATCCCACCTCTTTCCATACCATGAAAGCTCTTCTTCATTCAAACGCGGACCCCGCTCCGTATCAAGTTCACAGGCCCTTCCGGAGGACCAAGTCATTGGCACGGGCCATCCTGTTGGTCACGGTGCTGGCGCTGGCCTTCGGTTCCGCACCGACGCTACTTGCCCAAGTCACTCTCACCAAAATCGGAAATAAAGGCACGTTCGTGCGGATGAAACCCACCATCATCCACGACAAGTCTTACTCGGTGATGCTGTTCGACCAAATCGTGGTGATGCTGGACCAGAACGGGGAACTAGTCGGGGATGCCACGGTCACCTCAGGGCGCGCCCTGGCGACCATGGACGACACTATCTACGTCTATGGCAAGCGGACCGCTGCCGGTGCCTTTGAGCTGATCAAGCTCCGATTCATACCGACGGAGAAGAAGTTTGAGGTGGTCGGGACGGCCCAGCCAATACCGACGAACTGGGGAGAAAAAGACAGCGTCAACAACGACATGTGTGTCACCAGACTGAACAAGGACGGCGACCCGGATGTAAAAATATGGGTGGCTTCTCCCTATGCCAACATTATAGAAACCGCACGATGGTCGGATCCTTCCCGCGACGCCTCGGTCAAACTGGACACTATCCCCCCAAACGGTGATGGCGGAACGGACAAGAATTATATTCGTGGGACAGGCACCGTATCTCCCCAGTCCCACAACTACTAGACATCTTGCATGAATAGCGATTGTGTTAATATCAGAAAAACAGCGACTTGGCCACCTCGTTGCGGCAGGCGCGCCGGTGATTGTAGAGAGACGCTGCCACCAGCATGACATGGTCGTGGAAACCCTCCTTGCGGT
>JANOAS010000101.1:0-18053 GCA_031411255.1 bacterium | reverse complement strand
AACCGCAAGGAGGGTTTCCACGACCATGTCATGCTGGTGGCAGCGTCTCTCTACAATCACCGGCGCGCCTGCCGCAACGAGGTGGCCAAGTCGCTGTTTTTCTGATATTAACACAATCGCTATTCATGCAAGATGTCTAGTGTATGATCTGTTCATTTCTATATGTGGATACGAAAAGCGTGCCAGGAATGCTTTGCAATCAGCAGCCTTTAAGGTGAATGAGCACCTTTGCTTGATGTTTCCTGATAGGCACGTCCTAAGTTTTAAGCAAAATCAGAATTTTTTCAAGAAGCGTCGGATTAATGTTCTTGAAGTTGCGGAAGAGTGTGTTTATTCCGTTCTGTTACCGATCTTGAATAGAATTGCGGCAATTTGCGAGGGTTCGTTTCGTGTTGGTTTTGATATGTCGAGCTGTTCCCGATTTCGGATTGCGGAAATTCTTCGAGCGATTATCGATTGCTCATGCGCCCATAGCCTTCAGCTGGATTGGTATTATAGTGCGGCGAGTTTTACTAGTCCTTCGCTCGATATCTGCCCAATTGTTCGATCCGGCCCGCTCACTGCATTTTTTGCTGGGATTCCTGGGGATGTTGAATTGCCGCTTACGCTGGTCATTGGTATGGGATTTGAATTTGATAAAGCGTTGGGAGTTGGTGAGTTGCTTGAACCATCACGAGTTTATGCGTTTCTACCGCGGGGTAACAATCAAATAGCGAATGATAGAAAATATTCGGCGGTAATCAATTCAGCTTACAATAATTTCACAGAAGTTATGGGGGCGGGGAGGGTCTTTGAATTTCCAATATATGACCCGATTGCACTATTTTCTGAACTAGACTCTCTTGTCTACGGGGGGCTGCGTGATTCGCGAGTTGTGATTGCTCCTTTTGGACCAAAATTGTTCACCGTGGCAGCCCTGCTGGTAGCACTCCGGTACGGTCGACAGATTGGGATATGGCATATGACGGGGGGGGCCTTGGAGATTCCGCAAGAGCGGAAATCGAATGGTCGTTTGGTAACGCTTCGTACTAAATTTGGCTCACACGGCCGCCTGAAAGGGCCGTTTCCCCCTCGCCCTGATGCCTGAGCTTTGCTCTAGGCAGAGTGGCCTTGTGAGGCGTGTGGGGAGGGGCCATGGGGACCTCTACGTGGTTTCGATCTACTAGGCAAGACCCGGACCGGTGCGCTGAAGGCGTGTGCAGGTGGTTACGGGGGAGGGCTATAAGGTCTAGGCTTTTAGTGGGCTTTACGGCCAAACTAAAAGGGGTGTCTATTTCAATTGCCAAAAAATGGAAATGGAGCACTTTTACCCATGACGGTATCCGATTTAACGCCTGATGCGCTGGCGCGGCTGGAGGCGAAGCTGGAAGCGGACCTGGAAATGGTGCGCAGGGTGCGGGCGTTGCTGGAGGAACACCGGGGGGCGCTGGGGCAGGGGGCCGGGGCTGCGCCGCCGGTGGTGGCGCCTGCTCAGGTGCCGCCGGCGCTGGTGATCGGAGGCGTGTCACCTAGAAAGTCTACAAATGAACGGCTCGCAGCGGCGCTGCTGGAGATGCCGCCTGAGGGGTTCCGGACGGATGACCTGAGGAGACGGGCGAGGAAGCAGGGGGTGAATCCCGATGATGCCCTCCTGAAGACTTTCCTCAACCAGATGCTCCGTCAGGGCAAGGTGCGGGTGCTGCAGGTGCGGAAGGGACGGGGCGGAAGCACGTACATCTCGACTATTCCGAAGCCGCCGGTCGGGGAGGGCAGTTCCATTTCGGCGGAAAATGGGGGTCCGTCGCCCGATTCCGGGCCTGCGGCGGCTGTTTCGGGACAGGTGGGATCTGTTTAAGGAGGTAAAGAATCGATTTAGGTGGGTCCGGAATCGGATTGCGGACCTGCGGATACGGATTGAGGAGAGGGAGAAATGCAAAATTGGTGTCCCGAATCTGATAAAGGAGAGGTGGAAATAGATTGGGTGGGTGCTGAATCGGAAATGGGAGGTGGGGAAATGGCGGGAAGAACCTCCGGAAATGGCGGGTGGCGGGGGGCCGACGAGCGGCGCATTCGAGGGGAAACGGCAAACCGCCCGGGTGGCAGGGCAAGGTGATCAGCACGGCTGGCACGGTCCGGGCTTTCCTGCCGGCTGGCGTGTCGATGCTCTTTTAGGAGAGAAGGGGCCTTTGAATGAATCAGCGGGCCCGCCAGCGGCGGTAGATGGCTCCCGCAGTGCCCAGGGCTGCGAGAAGGATGAGGGCCTGGGACCGGTCGCCTCCATCACCGAAGGAGCGGAAAAATTCCGCCGCAGCGAAGAGGAGGCCGAGAAGCCAGGCGAGGACGGGCAGGGCCATGGGCCGGGCGAAATTCAGGGTCCATCCCATCCAGCGGAAGCGCTTGGGGACGATGACGTGGGGGTCTTCCGGGCAAAAATAGAGGATGCGGAATTTCCAGTTGGCGGGGTTGAGCCGGTGGCGGTCAAAGGCGGGAGTGCTCATGGCGGGTGTGGCGGAGGCGTTTTGACGGCCTCCGGTCTGGCTACAGTCCGGGGAAATGCCGCGCGGTAAAGCGGGAGAGGTCGCGGGTTTTTTCCTGCCACAGGGGGCCCTGCTCACCGCCCAAGGGGCCGGTCGTGTCCCAGCGGAGGCCGGCGACGATGGCGAAGACGTGGCCGCTGCGGGAGTAAACGGTGATCCATTTTCCCGCTCCGGGCTGGCCCCATGAGGCGAAGTCACCGGAGGAGCGGGGCTCGCTGAGCATGCCGGCGGAACCAAGCAGCCAGGAGACGGTGCCGGAGCAGTCGTAGCCCGGGGAGACCCAGCTGCCGTGGCCGCCGCCGAACTGGTAGGGCTTGCCGGCGATGCGGTTGGCAGCCCAGATGGCCCGCTTGACGACGGGCGGAGCGTCCTTGGGAGCGAAGGCGATGCCGTTTTTTATGACGGCTTTTGAGCCGGCCACCTCCGGGCCGCTGGTGGGGGCGGGGGGACAGGCGGCGGGGGCGGCTGGTGCGGGCAGCGTGAGGAGGAAAAAGGCTGCGGCCGCGAACCGGGGGAGCGGGCTCATTTGAACAATTCATCCGCGACAGCGCGGTCGGTGCGGAGGAGGTCGAGTTCCGTGTCCACCTGGGAGGCGGCTCCCTTGAGGCTGGCCGCGTATTCGCTCTGTGCGGCGGGAGTGCGCGGGGGTGTTTTTTGGAAGCGGAGGAGGATGTGGCCGAGTTCGCAGGCGCTGTCTGCGTAGCGGCGGACGCGGGGCTCGAGCTTGGGGCGAAGGAGGACGAAGCGTTTCAGGGCCTTGTCGAGTTCGTTCGGGGCGAGGACGTCGGTCTGGCGGGTGCAGCTGGCCTTGAAGATGGCTTCGGCCGTCTGGTCGATCTGGTCCATGCTGCCGCGCAGGGTGAGGAACTGCGGAGCCTGCTTCAGGGAGACCTGGAGGAGGAGACGGGCGGAGAGGTGGTTTGGCGCGGCGGCGACGATGGAGGCGAGCCTGTCCTTGACGTAGGGGTTGGCGAGGCTGGGGAGGCCCCGGTTTTTCAGCACGATCTGGACGCTGGTGAAGTCAGCAATGGCCCGGGCGAGGGCGGGGGACCTGACCGCCGGAGCGAGGGCGAGGGCGTCATCGAGCCGGGACAGGGTGAGAAGCTGGGGGCCAAGGAACGGGGCGATGCCCTCCAGGGCGAGGAGATCAGAAATGGCGGGTTCGTTGCCCTTGGGGATGCCGACGAGGGTGCATTCGCGGGCGGCGGCTCCGCGGATTTTATCCGCCACGCCGCCAACGGGCTGGATGGAGCCGTCGGCGTTCAGGTCGCCGGTGAGGGCGAGGGCGGGGTCGATTTCGAGTCCGGTGATGAGGGACTCCAGCATGACGGCGCAGGCGAGGGCGGCGGAGGGGCCGTCCTTGGCGCCGTACTTGTCCTCAAAGGCGAGCTGGATGTCGTAGCCGACGGGCCAGCCGCCGTGGCGGACGGTCAGGTGCTTGCGCACTTCGCGCAGGGCGGTGGTCATGTCGTCACCCACTTCCTGGTTAAAATAGAGGAGTGAAGGACTCTGCGGCACGGCCAGGGGAGTGGCGGTGGCATTCATCTGGGAGGCCTTGCCGGCAAAGACGGATGAGCTGATCTCCTTTACGAGCAGTCCCTTGACGAGGGCCTGCTGTCTTTTCAGGACAGGGGCGGAAGGGGGCGCTGCGGCGTCACCGGCCTGGGAAGGTGACGTGGCAAGAACCGCGACGAGGGTCGCGCAGCAGAGGTTTTTGAGCCGGTGGGGTCCGAACATGTGGGGAAAAATATCAAAATGCCGGAGCCGTGTATACAAAAAAACACTAGGCTTTGAAAAAAGTGCGGATTTTTTGTCCGGTCGAGGCGGGTGTGTCCGTAGGCAAGCTGCGGATGGCCAGCGTCATTCCAGCCCAGGGCGGCCGGGCGGCCGCAGGGGATGAAATCGTCGTCATCCCCGGCGGGGGGGGCGAAATGTCAGGGCAAATCTTCTGCGCGGAGCCATGCGGCGGCGGTGTCCTCCGAGGCTGGGCCGTCGATGCCGGGGGCGAGGCGGATGTGGCCGGGCAGGTCGGCGGGGGGATCGGCCTCGCCGGTGAGCCAGATTTTCATCGGAGCGAGGGTGTTGAGGAGACCGGGGAGGTCTCCGTATTTCGCACCGCCGGGGGTGAAGGCGGGGTCGAGGAAATCCGTCACGTCGTGAAACCGGAAGCCGCCACTATTAAGAGCGAGGCCGGAAACGGCGTCGCGGGCCAGGAAAGCGGCCCCGGCGGCCCACGCACCGGCCCCGGAAACCCCGCAGAGGCGGATGGATTTCACCGGGTGCTGCTGGCTGGATTTTATGAACTTGACCAGGGTGAGCACGTCCTGCACGCGCTGGACGAAGAGGGAGGAATTGTAGCCGTAGGTGTAGGAGGCGGACTCGCGCGGATTGGCGACTTTTTTGTTCGCGGCTCCTGCCTCGCCCTGGCGGAAGAGGTCGGCCCCGGCTACGGCGGTGCCGGAATCGAGCAGCGCCTGGATGGCGGGTGCCGGGTGTCCATCGGGTTTCTGGACGGCGAATTTCCCCTTGTCCCCGTCCAGCCAGAGGACGACGCGACCGTTCCAGTTCTTCGGGTAAAGGAAGGCGGCGTTCACTGTTTCCTGGTGGGTTTCATTGACGACCGGGCCGGACATTTCGATGAAGGAGCCGCGGTCAATTTTGGCGGCGGCGCCGTCCCAGGTGAATTTGTCGCCCGCATCGGCGAAGGTGCGCCCGCCGAGGACGACGCGCCAGCCGGTGGCGGCGAGGGCGGGAGTTTTCGCGAGCTGTTTCTCGGCATCCGTGGTCAGCCAGCGGAGAAGGTCTTTCTCAACAATCGGGCCGACTCTTGGTGCAAAATGCTTCTCGTCCCAAACGGTCATCTCGGATTTCGTGAGCGGCTGGTAGTCGCGCTCAGCCACCTTTTCCGGGGGGAGGTTCAGGCCGAGGTGCTTGTTGAACCACTCATACATGGCAGCGCGGCTGACGGCATTGTAGTTGTGCCCGAACTGGATGAGGGGCGTCAGGTGGACGTGGTCGGGCGCGCCGAGCATGGCCCAGTGCTGCTGGAGCTGCGGGTAGCCCTTCGTGGGCATTTCCTTTGTCCAGTCGTTGGCGGCGGTCATGCCCACGGGCTTCGGCGCGGCGAGGGCGGCGAACTCCACGTTTCCCGTGCCGATGCGCATGAGGCTGGCGTTTTCACACGTGCAGCCGCCCTGCATGGCGGTGCCGACCATGACGGCGGGAAAAAGGGCGGCGGGGCGGGGATCGATGGCGCCGAGGATGAATGTCTGGGTGCCGCCGCCGCTGGCGCCGGTGACGCCGATGCGGGCCGGGTCCACGTCTGGCAGGCTGGTGATGAAGTCCAGGGCTCGCACGCCATTGAGCGCCTGCAGGCCCATGATGCTCTGGAGATGGCTCTCGGCGCGCGGGCTGAAGAGGCCCCAGAGCATGTCTCCGTTCATGTCGGGCCGCTGTTTGGCGAACTTGTGCGCCAGATCGAATGAAATCTGGATGCTGTCTGCGTAGCCAAGCATGTCGTAGTGAAAGACGGTGCAGCCCATGCGGGCGAGCTGGACGCACCGGGCCTGGAGCACGCTGCGGCCGCCCTGGGCGAACTTCTCCGCACCGTCGGCGATCTCCTTTTTCACTGCGGCCTCCGGGGTGTCCAGGAAGCGCCCGTCCGTCCAGTGGCCGTGCGGGCAGAGAACACCAGGCCGTTTCGCTCCGGGGTCACCGCCTCTCGGGCGGTAGAGGTTGCCGGTGACGAAAAATCCCGGGGCGCTCTCGAAATAAACCTTCTCCACCGTGTAGTCGTCCCGCTCGATTTTCCCGTGCATGACGGCCCTGTGCAGTATTTTTTCGGGCATTGGCCAGAGCCCAAGCGAGACGAGGATCTGCTCGCGCAGGGCGGTGGCGCGGGCGGCCCAGGCATCGCGGGTGGGGGAGGGGGTGAAGGGGAAGTAACCGTCGAGATCCTTCGGCGGTGCCATGCGGTGGTCCGCAGCAGGGGTGGTGTCGGCGTGGCAGGCCGCTGTCGCGGCGATTGCCAGGGAAAGGATCAGGGCGCGGTGCTTCATGCCCGGAGGATAGGACAGGGCGGGCCGGATTTCCCAGAGAAAAAATCAGGGAAATGCGGTTGCGTGCACGGGCCGCGCATTGTGCCAGCGTGATTCCACGACGGATGGAAGCCCGGCACTGCCGGCACCGAAGTGTCGCCGGCCGGGCGGGAACAGCCTGAAGGCCCGGTGCCGGGAGCGGACGCGAGTTCCGCCCCCGGCGGTTGGAAGGTGCGGCTACTTCTTCGCGGCGGGATCATCGGGGATGATCATGCCGTAGTCGCCGTCCTTGCGGCGGTAGAGGATGGTGAGCCTGTCGGTCTTCTGGTTGTGGAAGATGACGAACGAGCGCTCGCTGAGTTCGAGATCCATGATGGCCTCGTCCGGGAAGAGGGCCTTCACCTTGTAGCCCTCGGTGTGGATGAGCATGGGCTCGACCTCCTCCGCCTCCTGCGTGGTGTGGAGCACCTCGTCATCGTAGACATGCTCCTCGATGTGGCGGATGCTGGCGCTGCGGGGGCGGGCGTTCCGCATGAGGCGGGTTTTGTGCTTCCGCATGCGCCGGGCGATCTTGGAGATCGTTTCATCAATGGCGGAGTAGAGGTCCTCCTGGGACTCGCTGCTGGCCTCGATGGTGATGTGGTTGGCACAGTGGAGGATGATTTCGCAGATCTGGCGGTGGTGGTGCTGCTGAAAGTCGAGGATTGCCTTGGCCTCGATGATTCGAGGGTGGTCGAGGTGCAGGCCTTCGATTTTCTTGACGACGTAGTCGCGAATCGCGTCGGTGACGGCCATGTGCCGGGCGGTGACTTTGATCGGGATGTTGACGTTGATCGTTTGCATGGGTTTGTGTTTTGTTTGTTGTTTACTATCCGGGGAGTGGGCACGACCTTCGTGCCCGGAAAAAATGGGGTGCGGCGTCGCTACATGTTGAAGTTTTCGCCAAGGTAAAGTTTGCGGGCGACGTCGTCATTGACGAGGAACTCCTGGGTGCCCTCCCGGCGGACGCGGCCCTCGTAGATGAGGCAGGCGCGATCGACGATGGAGAGGGTCTCGCGGACGTTGTGGTCGGTGATGAGGATGGCCAGTCCGGCCTCGCGCAGGTCGAGGATGATCTGCTGGATTTCACCGACGGCGATGGGGTCGACTCCGCTGAAGGGCTCGTCCAGCATGAGGAGGCTGGGCTCCGTGACCAGCGAGCGGGCGATGGTGAGGCGGCGCTTTTCCCCGCCGGACATGGTGAGGGCGAGGTTGTCCGCGAGATGGGCGATGCCGAAGCGCTCCATGAGCCCCTGGCAGCTTTCCTCCCGCTCCTTCCGGCTGAGGGGCATGCCCTCCATGACGGCCATGATGTTTTCCTTCACGGTCAGCTTGCGGAAGATGGACTCCTCCTGCGGCAGGTAGCCCATGCCGAGGCGGGCGCGCTTGTACATCGGCATGCGGCTGACGTCATTGCCCTGAAACATGACCTGCCCCTCCGTGGGCGGGACGAGGCCGACGATCATGTAAAAGCTGGTGGTTTTCCCGGCGCCGTTCGGGCCGAGCAGACCGACGATCTCGCCCGGGCGCACGGTGATGTCGACTCCGTTGACGACGGCGCGGCCGTCGTAGACCTTTTTCAGTCCGTGGGTGGAAAGGAGAAACTCGCCCTTCTGGCCGGCGGCGGCTCCGCGGGGATGCGTGGCTGTCAATGCACTCATGTCTCGGATCAATTGTTCTTCGGGGCGGGCGCGGGCTTCTCTGAAGCCGGGCTGGACGGCGTGACTTTTTCAGCAGGCTTCGGGCCAGATGAAGCGGGTTTGTTTGGGTCCGGCGGGGCGGGTACTTTGCTCAGAATTTCGCGGCGTTTGGCACCTGCCTTGTCGGCTTCGTTGAAATGGAGTTCGGGCTGGGGCTGGCCGAGGAAGGTCGGCTTGGCGCCGCTGCCGATGGTGATCTCAGAGGCCTCGCTCAGGCCCCGGCCCCAGTGCTGGGCGGTGGCAAACTCAGGCAGACCCTTCAGGATGACGTTGCCAGTCTTTCCGTCGAAGACTGCCTCCTTGGCGATCATGATGACCTGCTCCTCACCGGTTCCCCGGACGATGATCACGGGAGGTCCCTTGGCGATGACTCGTTTGAACATTTTCTTGGGGTCTTTTTTGGGAGCCTCCTTTGACTTGTCGCCCGCTCCGGCGGGATCACCCTCAAGGAAGGCCTCCAGATATTCGCACCAGATCTTCATGTCGGCCCGTTCGAAGTACACGTTTTTCACGAAAACCATGATTGTCTGGTTCGGGTCGGACTCGCTGGAACCGTAAAACGCACTGCCTTCGGCGGTCACGGTGGTGCCTTCCACCGCGTCGGAAGACGGCCTGCCGGGAATGCGCGGGGAGGGAAAGGGTATGCCGGTTTTCCCGCTGTCGGCCGCCTTTTTGATGGCACCGGAGGGCGACGGAGCCTTGTCTTTGTTCATCAGTGCCCGGGCGGCTTTTTCGGCTTCGTTCACGACGCTGCCCCCGTCCTTTTTCAGGCGCTCCAGGGCCTCTTCGCCGGATTTCTTCAGCTTCTCGAGGTCGGCGCCCTGCGGCAGGTTTTTCTGGCCTTCGAGGGCCTTGTTCAGAGCGCCCTTGGTTTCGTCGATCTTGGTTTTCTCCGGGGTGGTGGCGGCTGGCTTGGCGGGGGCGGGTTTGGCGGGAGAGGGTTTCTGGGCGAAGGCCGCTGCTGCTGTTGCGAGCGTGAGGGCGGCGGTGGTTGTCCACAATCGGGAATGGGTCATCGGTGAGAGTCCTTTCAAAGCGAGAAATCTGTGTCTGGGAGGCCGCTGGGCCCCGGGAGGTGTGTAAAAAGAAGCGTCCTATTTTTCCGGTTTTGCCTGGGGAGCCGGGCCTTCGTCAAAAAAATGTGCGATGACCCGGCCGTCCCAGCGGACGACGCGCGAGATGTCGTCAAAGACCATGGTCTCGCCCACCACTTCAAACTGGGGGTGCGACATGCGGGAGGGGACCTCCGTTTTCAGGATGTGGGTGGGGGCGTGGTAGCTGCCGGTGGTGACCTCGACCCGGAGGCCGGGTGTGCCGTCGGGCTGGCTGGTCTGGAGGATGAGGTCCTCGAGGTGGAAATTCTCTTCGTCGGTGTGGGTGACGGTGCCGATGGTGGTCTTGGAGGTGATTTTGCCATCCTTGCCGTAGGCGGGCACTTTGACATTGTTGGTCGTCTTCCCGACGGGAAGGAGCTGGCTGATGGTGCTGAGGCCGGCGGCGGTTTTGGCGGCGGCTTCTTCACTGGCGATGGAAACTGGTTCGGCAGGGGCCGCTGGAGCCGGGGCGGGCGCGTCGGGTTTGGCCGGGGTGGCGGGATCAGCCGGCTGCGGAGCGTCGGGCTTCTTCTTTTTGCCGGTGGATTTCTCCCCGGTCTTGCCTGTGGATTTCCCCGCGGGGTCCTTTTTGGCCTCGACAGGTGCCGCGCAGAGCGGACCTCCGGCGAGGAGCAGGACGAGGGCGGCAGGGAGGAGTGGGCTAGTTTTTGACAAGTGCATGGATGGCAGCAAGTTTCTGAAGCACGGGGGACAGCTGGTCGAGCGGGACCATGTTGGGTCCGTCGGAAAGGGACTTCGAGGGGTCCGGGTGGGTCTCGATAAACACGGCGTCGCAGCCGGTGGCGACGGCGGCGCGGGCGAGAACAGGCGCGAGTTTTCCGTCGCCACCGCTTGTGGTCCCCTGACCACCAGGCCGCTGCACGGAGTGGGTCGCATCGAATATGACTCGATACCCCAGCTCCCTCATCCAGTATAATGACCTCATGTCTGCCACAAGCGTGTTATACCCGAAGGATACCCCGCGTTCGGTGAAAAGGAAGTTTTTGTTTCCGGCGGTGACGAGTTTGTCACCTATGTTCTTCACGTCCCAGGGGGCGAGAAACTGGCCTTTTTTCACGTTCACCACGCGCCCGGTGCGAGCGGCGGCCAGTACGAGGTCGGTCTGGCGGCAGAGAAAGGCGGGAATCTGCAGGACGTCAATGAATTCGGCGGCGAGCTCCGCCTCCTCGGGCGAATGCACATCCGTGGTGACGGGGACGCCGAGTTCCTTTCCGATTTCCCCGAGGATGCGGCAGCCCTCCTTCACCCCTGGGCCGCGGTGGGAGGCAACGGAGGTGCGGTTCGCCTTGTCGTAGGAGGCCTTGAAAATAAAACGGGCGCCGAGGGCGGTGGTCATGGCCTTCAGGTCGCGGGCCATCTGCCAGGCAAAGGCATCGGACTCAAGCACGCACGGCCCGAGAATGAAGACGAGCGACTCGCCATCAAAGGCGACGCCGTGGCTGACAGGAATGACGGGAAGGGCAACCGGCGTGGAAGAGGAGGAGGAGGGATCTGGCATGACAAGGGGACAACTCTGCCCAGGGCGGGGCGGATGACAAGCGGGGAAAGGACGAAAACGGGGTTTCTGCGGGGCCAACTTCCGCTGCAGCCGCCGCAACCGCCTCCGCCGCCACACCCTCCTCCACCGCAGCCACTGGTGGCACCCCCACAGCCGCCAGCGGAGTTGCCGTCCGCAGCTTGTCTCATTTGCCGCTCCAGGTCCCCCTGGACGGAGGCGAATGCGGCGATGCCGGCGAGGGCGGGCGGGCCAGCCAGGGCGAAATTCCACGCGAGCCGGTCGTGTGGTGCGGCGTCCTCCTCTCCGGTAGGACGCCGGACGGGCATTCTCTCCCCGAGCAGGCGAGTGAGCATGGCGGTGCCCGAGGGGGGTGAGGTAGGGGACTGCGTTCAGAATGAAACGTGAGGGATCGATCCAGCGGCCCTCCGCGGCGCCCTCGAAGCGCTCTTCCGGACCCGGCCAGATGTCTGCGGGTGCGGGCTCGCCAAAAATGAGACGGTAGCTGCCGAGGGTGCGGGTGCACCAGTCGGTGAATTTCGCGGCCTCCTCCTGACCGCCGGACGTGGGCTCGTGGTGGAAGTCCTGGCCCAGAGTCTCGCGGCACAGCCGCTGCCAGTAGCTGCGGGTGTAAACGAGGTGCAGGTGCCATGCCTGGTCCACCGCCTCAGACGGGGTGACCGGATGCCCGGCCTGAACCGCCAGCAGGAGAAATCTATAGGCGCAAAGGGAGAGACCCTTAGACCCTACGGACCCTTAGACCCTTTACGCAATCGCGGCCGTTTGGTCGCAGACCGCGTGCCTGCTCCCGTTACCGGTGGCCAGCTGTCGCGGCATCAACACACGGCTACGAACAGTAGGAGGTCGTTACCAGATGTGCATTCAGCCTCACGAGAGCGGTAACCGTCACCGGGCTGATGTGGTGCTCCATGCCCTCCACATCCCGATAGGCGATGTCCTCAGGCAGGCCCAGCAGCCGGAGGAATTCCGTGAGCACCTCGTGGCGGTGGGTCACGTTTTCACCGAGGCGGCGGCCTTCTGCCGTGAGGGTCAGGCCGCGGTATTTTTCGTATTTCAGCAGCCCGTCGGCATCCATGCGCTGTACCATGTTGGTCACGCTGGCCTGCGAGATTCCGAGCGCCGCCGCGATGTCTATGACGCGGGCGTAGCCTTTGGTTTCGATCAGTTGCAGAATCGTCTCCAAATAATCCTCCACCGCGGCGGATTGCAGCGGGCGGGGAGATTTGGGGGGATTGCGGGGCGGTCGGGCGGGCTTGGGCCTGGCGGCGGGGGCCATTGCGCGGGCGGCTCTCTTCATTGGCATGAGGGCATGTTCACCATTCCTAAAGATTTTTCAACATGCTTTCTATAATTAGCCTTGACTAATATAATTCCCCATTCCTATGTAAGCCATGACTAAGATTTCTATCCTCACAAAGATGCTGACCGTCCTGGTCGTCGCACTGCTGACGGCCTGCACCCAGCCCGCCGGCTCCGGCAGCGGTAAAAAGAAGGTGCTCACCAGTTTTACCATCCTCGCGGACATGGCGCGGGAAGTGGCGGGCGACACCGTGGTGGTGGAGTCCATCACTAAGCCCGGCGCGGAAATCCACGGCTACGAGCCGACGCCGCAGGACATCGTGAAGGCCCAGAAAGCGGACCTCATTCTCTGGAATGGCATGAATCTGGAACTGTGGTTCGAGAAGTTCTTCGGCGAACTCAAGGGCGTGCCCCGCGCGCTGGTCACGGAGGGCATTGATCCTATGGGGATCACCGAGGGCCCCTACACTGGAAAGCCCAATCCACACGCATGGATGAGTCCGGCCAATGCGGTGAAATATGTGGAGAACATCCGCCAGGCCCTCGCGGCCCTGGAGCCGGCCCAGGCGGAAACGATCAACCGCAATGCAGCCGCCTACATTGCGAAGATCGCGGCGCTGGATCAGCCGGTGCGGGAAAAGCTGGGGGTCATCCCCGCAGCGCAGCGCTGGCTGGTCAGCAGCGAGGGGGCCTTCAGTTATCTCTGCCGCGACTACGGGCTGAAGCAGTTGTTTCTCTGGCCCATCAATGCCGATGCCCAGGGCACGCCGCAGCAGGTGCAGCACGTCATTGACGTGGTGCGGCAAAACAAAATTCCCGTCGTCTTTTGCGAGAGCACCGTCAGCGACAAGCCGGCCAAACAAGTGGCCGCTGAGACCGGCGCGCGCTTTGGCGGCGTGCTCTATGTGGATTCCCTGACGGACAGCAGCGGCCCTGCGCCCAGCTATTTGAGGCTCTTGGAATACAATGCCCAGACCATCGTGAACGGCTTCTCGAAATAACCAGCCTCACGCACACCAAGCTATGAACACTACTTCGCTCACCCCCGTGCTTTGCGCGCTGGCCTCCTCCGTCCTTGCCGGTCCCGGGGCGCCTCGCGCGCCTGCCGCGTCGCCGGACAAAAGCCGGTTCTCGCTCGTCGACCCCACACCTGTGGACCTGATGCGGGAGATGAGCACCGACCGTCCCGACCAGACCGAAAGCCCCTGCTCGGTAGATGCCGGCCATGTGCAGATCGAGATGGACTTCATCAACTGGACGCATGACCGCTCCGGGGGGGAGACGGTGGACAGCATCGCGTTCGCGCCGGTGAATATCAAAATCGGCCTCACCAATAACATGGACCTCCAACTGGTCCATGACAGCTACACGCACGAGCGCACACGGTCCGGCGGCCTGCGCAGCAGCGTTCACGGCTGGGGCGATCTCACGGCGCGGCTCAAGATCAATCTCTGGGGCAATGACGGCGGCGACTCCGCGCTCGCGCTCATGCCCTTCGTCAAAATCCCGCTCGGCTCCAGCGCCGTCAGCAACGGAGCAGTGGAGGGTGGACTGATCATCCCACTGGCGATCAGCCTGTCCGAAAAGGCAGGGCTGGGCCTCATGACAGAGGTGGACATCATCGCCGATGACGGTGGCGGCGGGCATCACCTGGAATGGCTGAACTCCGCAACCATCGGCTTCGATCTCACGGAGAAGCTCGGAGCTTACGTGGAAGTCGTGGCCGTCGTCCGCGACAATGGAGCACCGTGGGTCGGGCAGTTTGACGCCGGGCTTACCTATGGCCTGACGGACAACGTCCAGCTCGACTGCGGCTGCAACTTCGGTCTCACGGAAAGCGCGCCGGATTACCAGCCCTTCGTGGGGCTCAGTGTTCGTTTTTAGCCGTCGCTTTTCTTTTTGCGTTTCAGATATAGCCACGCCAAAGTCTCTTGTGAACCACGAACAATCTGACCAGGCCCTGAATCTCTCCGTCGCCGGAGTGACGGTGACCTATCCCAATGGCAACACCGCCCTGCGCGACGCCTCGTTCTCCCTGCCCGGGGGCGTCATCTGCGCGCTGGTGGGCGTGAACGGCTCGGGCAAGAGCACGCTCTTCAAGAGCATCATGGGCTTCGTGAAACCCGTGCGCGGCGAGGTCCGCATCGCCGGCGGCACCGTGCGGGCGGCGCAGAAAAAGAACTGGGTGGCCTATGTGCCGCAGGCCGAGGACGAGGACTGGAATTTTCCCGTCAGCGTGTGGGACGTGGTCATGATGGGCCGCTACGGCTACATGAATCTCCTGCGCATCCCGCGTGCGGCAGACCGTGCGGCCTGCACGCAGGCCCTGGAGCGCGTGCAGATGACGGAGTTCCGCGACCGCCAGATCGGCGAGTTGTCCGGCGGGCAGAAGAAGCGTGTCTTTCTCGCCCGCGCCATCGCCCAGGGAGGGCGCGTCATCCTCCTGGATGAGCCTTTCACCGGCGTGGATGTGAAGACGGAGGAAGCGATCATCACTCTGCTGCGCGAACTGCGGGAGGACGGCTGCATCATGCTCGTGAGCACGCACAACCTCGGCTCCGTGCCCGAGTTTTGCGATGAAGTCGTGCTCGTGAACCGCACCGTGCTCGCTTCCGGCCCCACAGAGGAAGTCTTCACGCCGGAAAACCTCGCGGCAGCTTTCGGCGGCAAGCTGCGGCACTTTGATCTCTCGCAATCCACCGTGCATCACCACGACGGCCACGCCGTCACCGTGCTGACTGATGACGAGCGTCCCCTCGTGCTGGGGCGTGGCGGCCACGTTGAATACAAGGACCGCACGGGCCGTGAAGACCTCATCAAAAAACGCGAGGACGAGCACCAGCCATGAGCGATCTCCTCACGCCATTCCATTACGACTACATGCTCCGTGCCATGCTGGTGTGCGGCCTCGTCGGCGCCACCGGCGGCTTTCTCTCCAGCTTCATCACGCTGAAAGGCTGGTCGCTCATGGGCGATGCGCTCTCGCACGCCGTCGTGCCTGGAGTGGCCCTCGCCTATCTCGCCGGGCTGCCGTTTTCCGTCGGCGCCTTCAGCACGGGACTGCTCGCGGCCGGGGCCATGGCGGTGGTGAAAAAGAAAACCGCCCTGCGGGAAGACGCCGTCATTGGTATCATCTTCACCGCGTTCTTCGCGCTCGGGCTGCTGCTCATCTCACTGTTTCCCAGTCGCGTGGATTTGCGCACCATCATCTTTGGCAACATTCTCGGCATCGCCGGCGGGGATGTCACCCAGATGGTCGTGGTGGCCGCTGTTACCTTCCTCGTGCTGGGCCTGAAATGGCGCGACCTGCTCCTCGTCACCTTCGATCCTGCACAGGCTCGCGCGCTGGGGCTGCCGGTGTTTGCGCTGCAAACTCTGCTCCTCGCCCTGCTCGCCGCTGCCGCCGTAGCCGCCCTCCAGGCCGTGGGCGCGTGCCTCGTCGTCGCTGTGCTGGTCACGCCCGGAGCCACGGCCTATCTGCTCACCGACCGCTTTGGGAAAATGATCCTCATCGCCACCCTCATCGGCACCGTGACCGGCGTGGCCGGCGCCTATGCCAGCTACTTCGTGGATGGCGCCACCGGCGGCTGCATCGTCACACTGCAATCGATGATCTTTGTCCTCGTCTGGATTTTCGCGCCGCGGCACGGACTCATCGCCTCCCGTCGCCGCCGCCGGGCCGCCTCCATCACCTGACGCCCCGCCATGAACCGTCTACTTGAACCATTCCAATACGGCTTCATGAATGAAGCCTTCCTCGCCGGGGCCATGGTGGCCTTGGTCTGCGCGGTGCTCTCCTGTTATCTCGTGCTCAAAGGCTGGTCGCTCATGGGCGATGCCGTGTCCCATGCCGTGCTGCCCGGCATCGTACTCGCCTACTGGGTGGGCGTGCCGCTGGCGCTGGGCGCGTTTGGCGCGGGGCTCTTCTGTGCCTTGGCCACCGGCTACGTGAAAACACACAGCCGCATCAAAGAGGACACCGCCATGGGCGTCGTCTTCACCGGCCTCTTCGGGCTGGGGCTCGTCATGTTTTCCCGCACCGCCAGCGACATCCATCTCGACCACATCCTGCTCGGGAACATCCTCGGCATAGACGCCGCGCAGCTCCGCGAGATGGCCCTCATCTGCGGTCTCGCGCTCCTCCTGCTCCTCCTGCGCGGGCGCGACCTCAAACTCATCTGCTGCGATCCCTCCCACGCCCAGGCCATCGGGCTGTCGGTGCGCGGCCTGACGTTTCTGCTGCTCTGCGTCCTGGCCCTCGTCATTGTGGCCGCCCTGCGCGCCGTGGGGATCATCCTCGTGGTGGCCATGCTCGTCACGCCCGGCGCGACTGGCTTTCTCATGGCCAAACGTTTTGGCCGCATGATGATCATCGCCTTGGTGTCAGCCCTGCTCTGCACGTTCACCGGTGTTTATGTCAGCTTCTTCGCGGACGCCTCGCCCGCCGCCTGCATTGTCCTCGCGCAAAGCCTCGTCTTCGCCGCGGCCTACGCCCAGCGCGTCTGGAAAGACCGCTCGCTTGAAGTTCCAGCGGTGTAAGGCACCTCTGCGGATGGCTCGATCACCCGCAGCTCACTGCGCAACGCGCAAGGGGACCGCAGTGCGCATTTGCGATCTCGGTGGTGGCGGCCAGAAATGGCCCGGCGACGCTACGGCTGGATCTGCTGAATCTGCGCAACTTGTACAATAATGTGCAGACGGCCCCCGGGAGCGCGCCGGTGCCGCCGCCGCCGGCGCCGCAGGACCCGTCGGTCCAGTCTCTGCGGAAGGTGCGTGCTATCTCGCTGGGGCACTGGCGGAAGCAGGGGCAGGACATCGCGGCGGAGGATCTGCGGGAGGGGTATTTCAAACGCATGTGGAGCATCAGCGCGTTCATGAAGGCTCTGAAGCACCCGCTTTACCCAGTGGTTCAACACACGGCACCGCCGGACGGAGACGCTGTGGGAGGCACGTTTCCACAGTGTGCTGGTGGAGGGCACGGGGGAGACACTTTCGACGATGACGGCGTACATCGACGTGAATCCGGTGTGGGCCGGGCTGGTGGGCGACCCGAAGGACTATCGCTGGAGCGGTTACGGGGAGGCGGTGGCGGGGATCAAGCCGGCGTTGAAGGGGATGGATATCATCGGGCGGGCCATGCACCCCGACGGGCCGGGGATGGTGCGCAAGGGGACGGGATTGCGCAAGGGGACTGCGCAAGGGTGCGCAAGGGTGCGCAAGGGGACAGGGTGCAACGGTGTTGTGTGTTCCCATCAAAAAGTGGCGTATGACAGGCGCAAGACGGCCACAGCTTCGTGCCAGGGAGCCTCGTGAAATAAATACGCACGAAGCCACCTGATGTGCTTCACAGAGCGCTGGGTCAGCCTCTGAAAGCCTCGCAGCAGCACCGGCATTATTTCACCTTTTTCGGCCAGACGCGCCGTCTCCAGCTCCAGCCTCTTCGCCTTGCGCTTGATCTCGCTCGTGTTCGTCACACCCTCGTCCCTCTCCAGCTCGTATTCCTGCAGCACCAGCAAATTGTGCGCAAGGCAGATGAACACCGCCTGCGCCGTTTTCGCCTCCGGCGTGCTCGCCCATGCCTTCTTTTCGTCCAGTTTGTTTTTCAGTTCATCGTAAACCTTCTCCAGGTCCCAGCGCATTTTGTAGAGCCTTGCAATCAAACCAGGCGGAATCGTCATTTCATTGGTCAGGTAGTCGAAGACCTCCCCGCTCAGCGGGCAGCGATACTGCACGTGCCGCACCATGACTCCGCCCACGCCGACCTGTTCATTGATGAGCACTCCGGCATTGACCGGATCGGCAGGGTCCCACTTGAGGGTCCCGCCCTTGAG
>JANOAS010000100.1:0-29151 GCA_031411255.1 bacterium | reverse complement strand
GATCTTTGCGGGAGTGAAGGTGCTGAGCTGGCGGGCGGGGTTGCTAGGGTGGGCGGGGTTGGGTTATGCGCTGCTGTGGCCGGGGCTGGATCCGGGGCCGTTCATGGGGGAGCGGGGAATGGGACGGATCGACTGGCGTGGAGCGGGGATGGCGGTGGGAAAAATTGGGCTGGGGGCGTGGCTGCTTTGGGGAGTGGCACGGTGGTGTCCGGCGGGGATTCTTTCCGGTTGGGTGGGCATGGTGGGGCTGATTTTTGTGCTCCACTTTGGCCTGTTTCACCTGCTGGCGGTGGGCTGGCAGGCGGTGGGACGCGGGGTGGAGCCGCTGATGAACTGGCCGGTGGCTGCGCGGAGCCTGGCGGACTTCTGGGGGCGGCGGTGGAACCGGGCATTCCGGGACGCAGTACTGCGGGTGGTGGTGCGCCCGGTGGCGCGGCGCAGCGGGGTGCGGGTGGCGCTCTTGGCGGCCTTTGTGGTGAGTGCAGTGCTGCACGAGGCGGTCATCAGCCTGACGGCCGGGGGCGGTTGGGGGCTGCCGACGTTGTATTTCTTGATCCAGGGGGCCGGGCTGATGGCTGAGCGCCGTCCGCAGGTGGCGGCCGTCTTTCGCTCGAGGCCGTGGCTGGGCCGGGTGTGGACGCTGGCGGTCACGGCGGGGCCTGCCTTCTGGCTCTTTCACCCGCTCTTCATCCACCGGGTGATGATTCCTTTCTTCCAAACCATCGGAGCACTGCCATGACAATCGATCCCAAGACACTTGAACTCCTCGTCCGTGCGGCCGGTGCGGGCCAGCTCGGCATCCTCGTGGCGAGTGCGCTGGTGCCCCGTGTGCTGGACTGGCGCACGGCGCTGGCTCCGCTGCCGCCCCAGCTGCGGCGGCTTTTCTGGGTTTACGGGGTGTTCATCGTGCTCACGATCACAGGATTTGGCCTGCTGACGATTTTCCATGCCCGCGCTCTGGCAGAGGGGGAGCCTCTGGCGCGCGGGCTGGCGGGGTTTATCTGTGTGTTTTGGGGGGCTCGGCTGATGGTGCAGTTTTTTGTTTTCGATGCGCGCCCGTTCCTGACGAATGCGTGGCTGCGGCTGGGCTACCACACGCTGACGGCGGCCTTTGTCGCGCTTTCGCTTTTGTTTGGCTGGCTGGCTCTGGGACCAAGGGGGTGAGGGGCTCCCTCTCCGGAAAATCCGACCATTCCCATTATGATGTCACTCGAATTTGCTCTGAAATCAGCCGCCGCTGGACAGGTGGTCATTGCGGTACTCGGCTCATGCATTCCGCGGCTGCTGGACTGGCGTGAGGATGTGGCCCGCATGCCGCTCCTGGTGCGGGAGGTTTTTTTCATCCACATGTGGTTTGTCTCTTTCACGCTGGGCATCTTCGCCGTGCTGACGTGGCGTTTCGCCCCGGTGCTCGCAGCTGGTGGAAATGAGCTGGGCCGCTGGTTTGCCGGGGCGCTGGCCGTTTTCTGGGGCGTGCGGTGCGTCATGCAGTGGGCGCACTACAGCTCCAGCCACTGGCGTGGCAATCCAGGGAGGACGGCCATCCACTGGGCGCTGTTTCTTGGCTACGGTGCCTGGGCTGTCGCGTATGCCGCTGCGGCGGGTCACTGAGGGCGCACGCGCCAGTGGAGCTTCGGCTGGTAGCTGAGGGCTGTCGGGGCCTGGGTGGCGGTGAGCTGGGCCTGGATGAGGAAGTCTGAACTGGTGAGGGTTTGGTTCAGGCCCTGAACGGCGAGGATGTTGGTGCCGGGTTTGAGGGCGGCGATGCGGCCTGAGATGTCGTAGGTTTTGTACACGACGGCGGAGGAGTCGTTCCGGCTGGTGCTGGCGCTGGAGTTGTAGGCGAGGGTACCAGAGACGTTGTCCCCGGCGATGTACTGGCCATTAATGAAGGCGGCAAATCCATCGTCGTACCGCATCTGGAAGAGGAGCCGTTGCATGGCTGCCGGGTTGGCCACGGTGAAGGGGATGCGGATGAAGGCGCTGGTGCGGGTGTTGTACATGCGGGACTGGAGGTCGAGGCCGATGTAAGGGGTGTAGGGCACGTTGGACGAGCTGGCGTTCGGGTCGCGCTCGTAGCCGACGCCCTGTGAGCCGGCCACCCATGAAGCGTCTCCGCCGGCGGAGGCGAAGCCTGCCTCGTCTCCGCCCCGCCAGAGGAGGTTGTTTGTGGAACTGCCGGGGACGAGGGCGCGGGCGGGGCTGGTGCCGGTGACGAGGGAGGTGGAGGTGATGCTGGTGCCGAGCGGCAGGACTTTCATGGTGGTGGTGCCCGTGCCGGCCCAGACGCGGGTGGCGAGCGGGGTCCAGCTGGCAAGGTTCGTGGAATACTCCAGGGTGTAGGTGTGGCCGGGAACGCTGGCCCACGTAAGGCTGAAAGATTTGTCCGGGTTCATTGCGGAGGAGACGACCCGCACGCAGGAGGATGGGTCGCGCGGGTTGGTGCCAGCGCGCTGTTCGTCGGCGTTGGTCATGCCGTCGCCGTCGGGATCCCCGGCGGCGGTGGCCGCGAGGTCGGTGAACTGGGCGGTCTCCCATCCATCGCCGAGGCCGTCGGTGTCGGTGTCATCGGGTGTGAAGGTGATCTGGTCGACATAGCCGGCTTCAGCGCCGGAAATGCTGGAGCTATATTTATAATATTGAATGCGGATGACGTTTCTGCCTTCGATGAGGGTGACGGTCTTGTTTGTCCAGTTGGCGTCACCGCTGAGGCTGCCTTCATAGCTGTCATTCCGGTAGCAGTAGAGCTGGGAGTTGAAGCTTGGGGAGGCCATTCTCCACCAGAACGAGACGGTGCCGGGGCCGGTGACGGTGAAGGTCATTTCACCGTAGCCGGTGCCCTCGATGGGAGGGCTCTGGAGGGCATCCACGCCGTCGCGGGTGGTGGTGGACTGGTTGAACCAGTATTCTGTGTACTCTGTGGAGTGGGCCCACTCGATGCCGGGGGCGTCACCACCAAGCGCGAGCCCGGCGGCACTGGGCACGAAGGAAAGGCTGAGCGGCCCGGTGATGCTCTCACCATTGAAGGTGCCGGTGATGGTGGTCTCCCACTTGCCCTGGAAGGTGGTGGTGCCGCTGATGACGCCGGTGGCCGGACTCAGCGACAGGCCGGCCGGAAGGGCGCCGGTGGTGAAGGTGGCCGGGTTCTGGCTGGCGAGGAGCTGGAGGCTGAAGTCTGTTCCCGTGACTCCGCTCACGCTGGTGGGATTCATGAGGACGAATTCCTTCGAGGCGAGGCGCACCTGGTCCACCCAGGCGGCATTGGCTCCAGCGGTGGGGGAGCCGGACTGGTAGTACTGCCAGGAGATGGCGTGCGGGCCGGGGGAGAGATCGTAGGTGAAGTACTGCCAGTCCTTCGTGCCCGAGATGTAGGTGTAATAGCGGAAGCCGTCGACTTCGAAGTAGATGTAGCCGTTCTCCGAGTCAATTTTCCACCAGAAGGCGACGCGGTCCGGTCCGGTGACCGTGGTGGAAATGGTGGAGGACTGCCCGTTGGCGAGGGCCGGAGTTTGCACGGCATCCACACGGTCGTGCGTGGTGGAGGTCTCAGCCGTCCAATGGAGTGTGCCCGAGCGGATCCACTCCAGCCAGGGGGAGTCCGCCGCAGCGGCGAAGGCGGCTGGTGAGGCGGTAATGCTGAAAAGAATGGGGGCGGAGCCCGTGCCGGTCTCCCCGGTGGCAGACACGGTGACCGTGGACCTGCCGAGGACGGTGGGAGTGCCGGAGATGACGCCGGTGACCGGGTCGAGTTCCAAGCCGGGAGGGAGCGCAGAAGTGGCGAATGATTGCGGGTTTTTCGTGGCGGAGATTTGATAGGAAAATGGAGTGTCCTGAAATCCATTCGCAAAGACCGGGCTCAGAACGCCAGGGGTGGGAAACTGTGAGACGGCGGTGATCTGGTCGAGCCAGACGCCGTCGCTGGCGGGCGGGGCCGTGCTGTAGCTGAAGGCCCGCCACTTCAGGGTGTGGACGCCGGCAGGGACGTCATAGGTCACCTGGGTCCAGTCCTGGTTGCCGCTGAGGGAGAGAGGGGTGTAGCCATCGTTGTCCAAAAAGTAGGTGTAGATGTTGTAATTTGGCGAGACCTGTTTCCACCACCAGGTGACGCGGTCCGGACCGGTGAGGGTGATCTGGACCCAGCTTTCCTCGTTTGAGCCAAGGGCTCCGCTGCGGGCGGCATCCACGGCGTCGTGGGTGACGGTGGTCGTGGTGTTCCACTGGGAATTTCCGCCGCGGGTGAACTCGAGGGTGGGAGCGTCCACCGCAGCGGCGAAGCTGGCCGGGGAGGAGGAAATGGCGAGGGAGAGGCCGGAGGTGCCGGTACCCGTGGGGCCGGTGGCGCTGACGGCCACGAGGAAGGTGCCGCCCACGGTGGGCGTTCCGGTGATGAGGCCGGTGGCGGAGTCGAGGGTGAGGCCGGCGGGAAGGTTCGTGGCAGTGTAGCTGGTGGGCTCATGGGTGGCGATGACCTGAAACGAGAAGGGCTCCCCCTCGTAGGCGATGGCGGTGCGTGCGCTGATGATGATGGGCTCGGGAGTGGCGGAGGCGATGTGCACCTCGTCCAGCCAGGCGGTGTCCTGGCCGGTGCTGACGCTGCTGTCTTTCCGGTAGATCCAGCGGATGGTGTGCGTGCCGGCGGGAAGGTCGTAGACGACCTGGGCCCAGTCCACGTTTCCGGCGATGCGCTGCTCGGTGGTGCCATCCACGTTGAAGTTCAGATAGTCAAAGCCGGATTCGGATTCGCATTTCCAGTAGAAGGAAAGCTGGTCGGGGCCGGTGATTGTGGTTTCGATCCAGGACTCCTGGGAATCGTTGACGTCACCGGCCTGGAGGGCGTCCAGTCCGTCGTGGGTGGTGGTGTTTTGTACGAACCACTGGCTGGTGCCGCCGCCGGTGTAGGCGAGGCCGAGGCCGTCGAGGGCTTCGGCGGCGGGATCAGAGGTGACGGAGATGCGGAGTTCAGCGGTGGAGGTGCCGCCCTGGTTGCTGGCGGAGATGAGGACGGTGGTGTTGCCGAGGGCGGTGGGCTGTCCCGAGAGGGTGCCGGTGGCCGGGTTGAACGAGAGCCATGCGGGCCGGTTTGTGACGGAGAAGGAGGTGGGGTTGTTGGTCGCGGAGATGGTGTAGCGGAAGGGGGCGGTGGTGAACGCGAGAGCCGTGAGGGGGCTGGTGATCACGGGAGCCGGCGGGGCGGTGATGAAGATGCGGAGGACGCGCTTGTCGGTTCCGGCTGCATTTGAGGCGGTGATGTCGATGTAGTTTCCGTCGGCCTCGAGGGGGATGCCGGTGATGAGGCCGGTGGCGGTATTGAGGGTGAGGCCGAGGGGGAGGGAGAGGGCGGAGAAGGCTGCCGGCTCGTTGGTGGCGATGATCTGGTAGTTGAAGGGGGTACCCACTGCTCCGCCGGCGGAAAGGGTGCTGGTGATGGCGGGCTTCCCGCTGGTGCCGGGGGTGGGGGGGAGGCCGGACCAGCCGTCCCGGGTGTCCCATGCGGCCAGCGGCTGGGTGGAGCGGGAGACGGTGAGGCTGGAGCCGCCGCCATCGGTGGCTGGGAACCATTTGTCGTTGTAAGTGAAGCGCTGGATGCCGGCGTCGAAGGGCTTGGGCAGCTGGAGCCAGATGAGTTCGCCGCTGTTGGACAGGCTGCCTGTGTAGGTGCCGAGGACGGGAAGCCCGGCTCCATATTTTGAATCGAAGGCCGGGGCGCTGGAGACGAGGAGGCCGAAGGCTCCGGGTGCGAGGGTGGTGGCGGTCAAGGTGAAGTCCACACCCGAGGAGAAACGCACTCCAGTGAGGTCGAGCGGGGTGGTGCCGGTGTTGCGGATTTCGAGGTATTCGAAGGTCTGTGAATTGGCTGCGGAACCGGGGTTGTAGTGCAGTTCGGTGATGCGCAGCTGGATCATGAGGGAAAGAGCAAGGGCGTAGGAGGCGTCGGCGGCGATTTTTGCAGCAGTGGCATTGGCCAGGCCGGCGGTGGGGAGGTCGAAAAAATCGAGGGCTGCTGCACCGTCCGGGCTGCGGCCCTGGGAGCGGTCGGGCTGGGCGTTGAGGAGATTGACCTGGTCGATGAGGGCGCCGTTCGCGCCGGAGAGGGTGAGCCAGTCCTGATGGGAGGAGAGGGAGAAGGGGAGTTCGTTCCAGTTTTTCGGCAGACCGCCCGGGGCGGGGCGGAGAACGAAGAATCCGCCCGGGGCGATGAAGCTGAGGGCAGGGAAGGTGACGGAAAGCGGGGAATTGATGGAGTCGTCCGTGAGGCGGAGGCCGCCGAGGGAGGCGGGGGTGGCGGCGGGGTTGAAGAGTTCGACGAACTCGTCCGCGCTTCGGTTGCGAGTGAGGGCGAGCCATTCATTCAGCCGCAGGCCCGCCGGTGCTGCGGTGGCGATGGCGGCGGAGTTGGCGGCGGAAGGGGTGGGGCTGGTGAGGGTCCAGACGGTGCCGTCGCCGGTGCGGGAGATGGAGAAATCCGGAATTTGCGGACCGAAAACCACCTGGTCCAGCAGTGCGCCACCGGATGCCGCTGCGGCGCGGAGGTAGACGGCTCCGCCGTCCTGGTCGAGGGTGAAGGCGGCGCTCAATCCGGCGGAGACGGCGGCCCCAGTTTCCACGAGGATGAGTCCGCCTGCCGGCAGGATGGTGGTTGGCGGGAATGCGAAGAGGCCTGGTTTTGCCAAATCGTTGCTGAGCTGCATGCCGGAGAGATCGAGATCTCCGCCGGTGGTGTTGCGGAGTTCGATGTAGTCGGGAAAGGCGCCGCCGGAGGAAAATGCGGAGGAGTTTTTGGCGAGAATCTCATTCAGGGCGAGTGCGGGGGCGGCCACCGTGAAGGTGCCGGTGGCGGTGGGCACTGGAGCGGAGGGCGTGGGTGTGCCGAGGGCGGCGGCGCACTGGGCGAGGACGAAGTTGCGCCGGCTGCTCATGAAGGTTTTCATTTCGCTGATCTTCGTGGCAGGCACCCAGCCGGTGAGCAGGGTGTCGAGCAGTCCGTCGAACCTGGGCTGGGAAAAGCTGGTGAGGCAAAGGTCGCGGAGCGCGGTGAAATATTTCGCGCGGAAGTCGGCGTCTCCCCCGCCGGAGGTGGTGCCGAAAAGTGGAGCGAGGGGCCCGAGGTTGTCGCCGTTTTCGGTCATGTCGAACAGCGTGCGCTGGGGGTCGGTGATTCTGCTGGAGTCGCCCTGGCCGAGGACGGTGTCGAAGTCATGAGGGACGAACTCGGCTTTTCCGTCGGTGGAGCGGAAATAGAGGCTGTAGTCGTCGTCGGTGCCGTTGCTGGCGTTGGTTTCGCCGTTGGTGAGGAGCGTCTCGACGGCGAACCAGCGGGCCCACTGGTCCAGGTCGGCCACGGATTCGACCTGGGCGGCATAGTCGGCGGCTCCCTGAGCCTGGTTCATGACGCGGAGGAAATTGTCGAGTTTGGTCCAGTCAAAGGCCGAGGTGTTGGACTCCTTCACCCAGCCGTCGGACTGGTAGGCGGGGACGGAGCCGGCGCGGTAGGCCCAGTCGCTGTCAGGGCGCACTTTTTTATACAAGTCGCCTGCAGGGTCTCCGGGGAAATGGTGGGCGAGGAACTCGCTGCCGAGGGGTTCGAGCTGAACGTAGAAGCCGTAATTCGCCTCGACGGGCGAGGCCATGGGGTTGACGCCGTTTCTGCGGAAGGTGAAGCGGGCGGTGTCCGGCGCGCGGACGCCGGAGGCGTACATGAGCTTCATGCCGGTGAACTGAAGCCAAGTGTACTGGGTGTTCAGGTTGAATTTGCTGGCTTCATTCCAGGGATTGTCGGCAGGGACATTCAGCCTCATGGGGGTGGGGGTGCGGTCGCGGGAGCTGGCGCCGCGGTAGCGGAGGTCGCACAGGTAGCGGACGACCGGGCCTGAGCCGTCGTCGGCGATGAAGGTGCAGTTCATGGCCGCGTCCGTGTGGGTGGTCATGGTGGTGAACTGGCCCAATTCCGGGACGCTGAGGACGACGCGGTAAACGGGCGTGCCGGCGGGCAGGATTTCATTGCTGACCTGGTAGAGGCAGTTCGTGGTCTGGCCGGTGGAGTTCGGTGCAGGCCAGGTGCGGGCGGTGGCACCACTGGTGGCGCTGACGTAGAACTCGACGACGCTGAGGTGCGGATGGGCGGGCAGGACGGCTTGGAAATCGGAACCAGCGCCGATTTTTTCCATGGGAGCGGCGGAGAAGGGGCCCGGGCTGGCGTCTGAAATGCGCCAGTAGACGGTGGCGGCCAGTGAGGCGGCGGCGGGAGCGGTGAGGGTGGCACTGACGGTGACGGAGTCCGTGGAGGAGGGGACGAGGGGAAAATGCTTCACCTTTGAAATGACGGGAGCCGGGGCGGCGAGGGCGTTGGAATTTGCCGTGCCCGGGGTGCCGCCGGTGGAGAGGCTGGCGCCCCAACTCTGGCCTTCGCCCGCCGGGAGGGACAGGTTTTTCAGCTCAAGGGATCTGCCGCCGCCGTCGGCCGGGGCGTCCCAGAGCCAGCCGGACACGCCGTTGCCGGGGCTGGATAAGATGCGGCTGGCCCATTCACCCTCTGAGTAGTAACGGACGGAGGACTGGGTGGCTCCTGCCGGGTTGACCAGCCTCACTGTTTCCCCGGTATTGGCCAGGCCGCCGATCCACGGGCCAAAAATGGATTCCCGGGGAACGGAAGAGTGGGCTGCCATAAAAGAGGCCACATCCGCCACCACCACAATGGAGGAGTGCGGTGGCACGATGGTGTCCACCGGGAAGGTGAACTGGACCCCCTTGTCCAGACGGTAGTCGTCGAGGTAAAGGTCCGTGGAGTTGGGATTGGCGATTTCCACAAATTCCTGGCCGACAGGCTCCGGGATGCCGGGAGGGTGGTACATGATCTCGCTGATGACTGGCCCGGCATGGAGGGAGCCGGAAATGCCCGTCAGAAGTGCAATCGCTGCGGGAACGAAGCGTGAGAATAGGTGCATGAGGTTTTTCAAATGAAACTCCTGATATTACGTGAAAAAAGCCGCATTCTTAGACAAAAAGTTGAAATTTTTCTCATCGGGTCCTCCGTTTATGCGACAAAGCGTCCGGAGAGAACGCTTGCACGGGGGCAGGCAGCGTGCAGTTTTGCCCATGTCACAGATCACTCCCATCCTCTACGTAAAAAACGGCTGTCCCTGGTGCGATGAAGTTCTTGATTACTTCAAGGCCAAGGGGATGCCGTATACGAAAGTCGTCGTCAGCGGCAACCGGGACGCGATGGACGAGATGGTGCGTCTCTCCGGCCAGAGCAAGGCGCCCACGATGGACTGGGACGGCGCAGTCCTGGCGGATTTTGGCGTGGACGAACTGGTCCCCTTTCTGCGGAAGCAGGGGGCGGCCTAGGGGGCATAGGGGGGACGAGGAACGCCCCTGCCTGAGGGGCAAAAGCGTCAGGCCTTGCGGCGGGCGCGGACGGCGGAGGCGAGGTTTTCGAACACCTCGACCGTGGGTTCCCAGCCCATGCATGCGTCCGTAATGCTCTGGCCGTAAGTAAGAGGCTGGCCGGGCTTGCAGCTCTGGGCGCCTTCCACGAGGTTGCTCTCCAGCATGATGCCAGTCACAGCGCGGCTGCCTTCCCGGAGCTGGTCGGCGAGGGCGGCGGCGACTTTTGGCTGGTTGCGGTGGTCCTTGGCGCTGTTGCCGTGGCTGCAGTCGACCATGAGGTGGGGCGGCAGGCCGGCCTTCGCCAGGGCGGCACTGACTTCCTCGATTTCCTGGACGGAAAAATTGGGCCCGGCGGTGGAGCCGCGGAGGATGATGTGGCAGTCGGGATTTCCGCGGGTCTTGACGATGGCGGAGACGCCGTCCTTGGTGACACTGAGGAAGTGGTGCGGGTGGCGGGCGGCGCGGAGGGCGTCGAGGGCGACGGTGATGGAGCCGGTGGTGCCGTTCTTGAAGCCGACGGGCATGGAGAGGCCCGAGGCGAGTTCGCGGTGGATCTGGCTCTCGGTGGTGCGGGCGCCGATGGCCCCCCAGGTGACGAGGTCGGCGATGTACTGGGGGGAAATGGTGTCGAGAAACTCCGTGCCTGCGGCCACGCCCATGCTGGCGAGGTGGAGGAGGAGTTCGCGGGCCATGCGGAGGCCTTTGTTGATGTCGAAGGTCTCGTCGAGGTGCGGGTCGTTGATGAAACCCTTCCACCCGACGGTGGTGCGGGGTTTTTCGAAGTAGACGCGCATGACGATGAAGAGGTCGTCGGCGAAGTGGCCCGCCTGGCGCTGAAGGCGCTCTGCGTACTCGACGGCGGCGGCGCGGTCATGGATGGAGCATGGGCCGGCAACGACGAGCAGGCGGTCGTCCTGGCCGTTCATAATGGCCTCGGCTTGACGGCGCGAACCAGCGACGAACTGAACCTCGGGGTCGCCGGGAGTCATTTCTTCGATGAGGATGGCTGGCGAAACCAGCGAGCGGATTTCGTCGATGCGCACGTCGTCAGTTGCGATTTTGTGGGTCATGGCAGAGGACTGGGAATCAATCAAATTCGGAGCCGGGGTGGGCTGCCGCAGGAGGTTGTCCAGGGTGGTGTTGGGAGGTGCACTATGGGGAGGGGAGGGGTTTTGTCAAAGGCGGTCAGGAGGAAGGATGGGAGTCTGTGCTGGCGTCGCGGGCGCATGCGGTTATGATGGGGCTGTTTTTCCACCCTTAGAGCCAGGGGATGCCGGTGACTGATACCTCCGACCAGCCAGAAGAAGCCCACAAGCCTGCGATGTTTTTTCCGCAGACCCGGTGGAGCATGGTCGTGCAGGCAGGGCCGGCCGGCGGGGAGCATTCCAATGAGGCACTGGAGCAGCTGTGCCGGGTTTACTGGATGCCGCTGTACATGGTGGCGAGGTCTGCGTGGGAGCTGGGCAAGGAGGACGCGGAGGATCTGACGCAGGGTTTTTTCGAGGTGGTCCTGCACCGGAAACTTTTTGAAAAGGTGGGTCCCGGAAAAGGCAGGCTGCGGACGTACCTGCAAAAGGCGTTTGAAAACTTCCACATCGACTGGTTGAGGCGGACGCAAGCTGACAAGCGCGGAGGGGGGCGGCCGCTGGTGTCGTTTGACTGGGACCGGGCGGAGACGCTGCTGGAGGCGGAGTCGGCCCGCAGGGCAGTGCCGCCGGAGCAGGCCTACGACCGGGGCTGGGCGCTCTCGATGCTGGAGGCGGCAGTGCAGCGGCTGGAGTCTGAATGGACAGCAGCCGGCAAGGCGCCCCCGTTTGCCGTGATGCGCCCGTTTCTGGACCTTTCCACGGTGGCGGATGCGGACTTGAAGGTGGCTGCCCGGGAGGCGGGCATGGAGTGGGAAGCGTTTCGAAAGGCGGTCCAGCGCCAGCGGCAGGGGTTTGGCGGGCTGCTGCGGGACATGGTGGCGGACACGCTGGACCAGCCTACGGCGCGGGACGTGGAGGACGAGCTGCGGGCGATGATGCTGGCCCTGCAGGGGACGGAATAGGCGGGGGCGGAAGCGGGCTCAGGGGCGCGGCTGCTCTGTGCGGAGCTGGTCGAGCGTTTTAAAATCCAGGAGGTCATCCGGGGTGGTCGCCGGCTCAGGAAAGAGCAGTGTGATGGTTTCATTCAGCAGCCGGCGGGCGGTGGCGGCATTCTCCGTGCCGGGGGCGATGCGGGGGAAGATTTTGGGCCACCAGGCGGTGAACACGCCGCGGAAAGGGGCGCTGGCACGCGCGCCGGAGGGGACCCGCTGGCCAAGGACGAGGAGGCGCTCAAGAAAGGGCAGGGTTTCGGCTGGATTTCCAGAGTCGAGGCAAAACTGGAGGTTGCGGCCGATGCCGGAAGTGATTTCTGCGAAGCTGCGCTCTGGGGGCGGGAGCTGCTCGTAGGCCTCGAAGCGCAGATTCAGGGAAGCCCGGTAGGCTGCGGCCTCCTCGGTTCTGTTGCCCATGGCTTTGTGGACCTCGCCCATCCGGTTGGTTAGGTAGCTGAGGCCCGAACTGACGGTCTTGTTTTTGGATGGACCGAGGCTCTGGACCCACGCGTTTTCTGTTTTAAGCAGGGCGAGGGCGGCTTCGGGCCGGCCCTCTGCGGTGAAGGCTTCGGCGCGTCTGCGCACCCGGTCCTCATACCCGGATGCCACGTCCGGGTTCGAGACTTTTGCGATGTAGGTTCTTCGATGGTCGGTCAGGCTTTTTTCGAAGTCCTCAGGGCTGAGTGAGGAGGCCGTGGCGGTGGTGCCATCGAGTTTTTGCGTGAGTTCGGCCAGACGGGCCCGGGCGGCGAGCCACGGGTGCAGAGGCTCACGGGGGGCGGCCGCGGCCTTTCCCTCCATGGAGGCGGCCTGGGCACTCTGGGCTGCGAGGAGACGCTGGAGGGTGGAGTCGGCCAGGTGGCAGTAGGTGCGCCCGTTTTTCACGGCGTCCGGGTCGTTGCTGGCAGCCTGCACGGTGGCGCTGGTCAGGTATGCGGTAACCAGCAGAAAAAGAAACTCAGGCCGGTGTTCGTCCCCACTCAGAAGCTGGGCTGCGGTGGTTGTGGCGGCCGAGGCGGCTTCCCCAGCATCGAGGTGATTTCCCAGAGTGCTGAGGGCCACCGCCTTCAGCCGGCATGATTCGATTTTGCTCAGAATGACCGCGGTGGCGATTTCCCGCGCGGCCTCACGGCTGGTCTTTTCGATGCCCTGGATGACGGTGAGGGCGGCCTGCGCCTCCTCCACAGTTGCGGGAAACTGATGGAACTCAAGTGCGACGCGTGCGCGGGTGGCGTGCTCTGCGGCGTCCTCCGCCTTCCAGCTGGCCAGGGTCGGGTGGAGGATGCTGGCGAGCTTCAGAGTGGAGTGGAGGTGCTGGATCCAGTCGTGCGCTCTGAGGTCCTGCTGGCGGGCGGCGAGGATGGCGAGTTTGCCGGCGGTCTGCCACTGGGTCTGGAGAAGCTGGGGGTCTGACGTGTCCATGCCGGCCTGGATGAGTTCCCAGGCGGCGGCGGCCTCGTGGAAGGCGAGGGGAATCTGGTCGAGCTGGTCGTGGAGGGTGCTGAGGTCGAGAAAGGCGGTGACAAGCTGGCGGCGGGCGCGCGGGTCCCCGGGATGGAGATGTTGAAAGCGGCCGGCGGTGGCGACGAGGGCCTTGCCAGCGGCCTCGGCCTCGCTGTAGTGGCCGGCCTCAAGCTCGGTGGTGGCGGCGCAGCTCTGGTAGAGGCATTTTAGGAACAAGGAGTCAGGATCTTCGCGGCTCGAGCTGGTGCTGGTGTAGTAGGCGGTGATCTGGTCGCGCAGGGAGGAGCGGAGCTGGGCCAGGTCCACCCGGTCAAATCGGGAGGATTGCATGCGGTCGAGGCTGGTGGAGACCTCGCCCAGCATGAAGGATGCAAGATTGCGCGAGGAGGCGGCCTCGGTGTCGGCGCGCTTGCTGTTCACGTAGGCCAGGTAGCCGACGATGCCGAAGATGACCAGCAGGAAGATGGCTGCGGCAGCCAGGAGGCGGGTCTGGCGCAGTTTTTTCTGCAGGGCGAGTGCCTCCTGCCGGGCGCGGGCCTCGGCCTCGGCCTCGTGGCGTGCCTTGCGGCTGGCGGCGATGACGCCGGTGAGGCGGTCGTGGGTGACCTCCACGCGCATGAGGCCGCCGCGCTCGTCGTAGCGGAGGAGCCGCCGCTCGACGAGCTGGTCGAGGTCGCTGCGTTGGATGCCCGGGGTGGCGAGTGCGCCTTCGAGAGCCTTGTTGTCCCGGTAGCCGGAGGGGGTGAGGAGCTGGTCCTCGACGTAGTGGCGGAGGACCGGGGGCACGTCGCGCATGGAGCGCTCGTAGAAGTCCTCCAGGATGGCGTCCTTGGCCCCGCTGAGGAGGTCTGCGGTGAGGCGGGGCTGTCCGGTTTCCAGGCGGCGGGTGTTCAGCTCGCGGCAGATGACGCTGAGGAGGGCGGGCTCGACGGTGAGGTGGCCGAGGGGCTCGTCGGGTTTCTCCCCGCCGGTGAGGCCGTGGCTGGCGACGAAACGGACGATTTTTTCCGCCACGCCGTCGTCGACGAGGTGGGCGGCGGGCTGCTGGACGGCGAGCAGGGCGCGGTCGCCGCGCAGGGGCTCCAGCCGGAGGCGGGCGCGGCGCAGGGAGGGCAGGCGGCTGAGCAGGGGCTCCAGGTCCGGGAGAAAATCCTCCCGCAGGGTGACGAGGAGGCGGGCCGGGGTTTTGCGGAGATCAAAGGCGGCTTGCTCTTCCGGATTTGCCTCCAGGCGGGTGAGCAGGGCGGGGGGCGGCTGGTTGCGGCCGAGGCAGACGAGGGTCTCCAGCAGCTCGGCCCGCTTTGGATCGCCCTGGAGGCCGCCGGCCTGGAGGGTGAAGATCTCCTCGAACTGGTCGATGACAAAAACGGGCACCACCAGCTCCTGGCGCGGGCCCCAGAAGTCCACGTCGTGCCGGTGCAGCCACGCCCAGAGCGAGTCCCCGGGCAGGCGGGGCGGGACCTCGATGCCGGCGGCGGTGAGGGCCGTCTCGAGGGCGGAGGCCATCTGGGTGGTGAGGGAGGGCCACTCGGGATTGTGATCCAGCCGCAGGTAGACGGGCAGGAAATGGGTGGAGCGGAGCCTGGGGAAGAGGCCGGCCTGGAGGAGGGAGGTCTTGCCCAAGCCGGACTGGCCGAAGAGCACGACGGCGAACTCGGTGCGCACCATTTCCAGGAGCGTCTCGATCTCTTCATCCCGGCCAAAGAAGGAGCCGCTGAGGTCCTCCGTGAACGAGGCCAGGCCCAGCCACGGATCATCTGCGGGGGCGACGGTGCGGGGTGCCGGGGTCGGGCTCATGACTTCTGCTGGCGGCGGAATTGTCTGAAGCGGTCACGCAGGTGGCGGACGAATTCATTGGTGGGCGTGCTCTCCGGGAGAGCGGACCAGGGCACGGTGCGGAAGGGCTCGGGCGCGAGGGCATCCTCCGGCGTGACCGTGCCGAGCACGACCGGGACGATGAACTCCGCCCCCTGGACGGCGGCGCGCTCGCTCGCCCATTTCCACTCCTGGCGGAAAGGGCCCTCGATGCGGTCCTGGGTTTCCGCAGAAATGACGGGCACGAAGAGCGGGCAGTTCCTGACATGGCGCTGGAGCCTTGAATCCCGCTGGATGTCGCCCGCCAGGAGGGTGCGGTCAAACCAGACGGGCACTCCGGAACCCTCCAGCGCCTCGGCCAGGCGGCGCACGGCGGGCAGGTCCTCCGCAGCACCGCTGAGGCAGACGGCATCCGGCGGGATATCGACGCTGACGCCGGTCCGGAGCGGCCGGCGCGCCCGCCAGCGCTGCTCCAGCTCGAGGATGACGGCGCCGGGCTCCCCGCGCGGGAGGATGTGCGTCCTGGGGCTGGAGTGGCGGAAGAAAAACTGCATCTCCGGATCCACGATGGCACGGCGCTCTGCGATGGCCTCGCCAAACTGCGTATTGGAGGTGAAGGCGCGGCCTCTGATTTCCCGCAGGAAAAACCGCGTCAGCCAGTCGGGAAATCCGGTGCCGAGCATGAGCAGGTGGCTCTGCTGGAGGGTGGAAAAAAGGCGGTCCGGGCGGCTGTCTCCACGCAGGGACTGGAAGTACTCGATGGTGTCCTCGTCCGTGACGGCGAAGGCCCCTTCGACAGGTTTTGACAGGCCAAAGAGGTGGTAGACGGTGTCGGTGCCGGAGGCGGAGTCCCGCGTGGCAGGCAGGTCTGCGGGCGTTGGGTTGAGCCGGGAAAAGGAGATGGAGAGCGGCTCCGCGCCCCGCACCTGCTGGAGCGCGCGCTCCATGAGCCTGTCCGGGGTGGTGGAAAGAAAGAGGCACAGGGGCTCCATGCGGGCGAGGGCAAGGAGCGGCTCCGGCAGGGGCAGATCGGGATCCGCAAGGAGCCGGTGAAGCTCCGCATAGAGGCGGTAGGCGGGGCGGCCGGAGGAGAGGTAGCTGGCCGCCACATGATTGATGCCAAAGCCAGCCGGCAGCCCGGAGACGTTCACGCCCAGCAGCCCGGCCAGCTGCGAGGCGTGCTCCAGGAGCAGGTTCACCTCGCGTCCGTTGATTTTGGCCGTCAGGATTTCCGTGCCGATGATGGGGACGACGCGGCCCTCCTCTAGGAGGGCGAGCAGGTCATTCCACGACTCCTCGGCTGGCGTGGTGGAGCCGCCGGGTGAGGCCACGTCAAAGGCGCGGGCCAGGGCCGTGCTGAAGTCCGCCACGGTCTGGTAGCGGGCGGCCGGGTCGTGCTCCAGGGCCCGCATCAGGACGGGGTTCAGCAGGGCCGGGACATCGGCGTGCTCGGAGGGCGGGCTGAGGTTTCCCCTGGGGCGCAGTCCGGTGAAGGCCTCGTAGGCGACCATCCCGAGGCTGAAAATGTCCGCCCGGTGGTCCACGGGAGTGCCGGGTACAAGCTGCTCCGGCGCGGCGTAGTCCGGGGTGCCGACGGCGGTGCCCTCGCGCGTGAGCTGCCGCCAGCCCCGCCGCTGCTGGAGCTGGGCCAGCCCGAAGTCCACCACCTTCACCCCGCTGCCATCCTTGGGAATGAGGATGTTCTCCGGCTTCACATCCCGGTGGATGATGCCCGCCTGGTGCGCGTGCTCAAGGGCGGCGGCGGTCTGGCGGATGAGATTCAGGGCGAGGTCCGGCTCCATTTTTCCCCGCTCCAGCACCCGGGCGAGGGTCTCTCCGTCCACCCACTCCATGGTGAAAAAGAGGTGGCCCCGGGAGGTCTGGCCGAACTCATGCACGACGACGATGTTCGGGTGGCGCAGGCCGGCGAGGACCCTGGCCTCCTGGCGGAAGCGTGTCGCGAAGGCTTCGTCTGCGGAAATCTCCTCGGGCAGCAGCTTCAGGGCGACGATGCGGTCCAGTCCGGGCTGGCGGACCTTGTAGACGGCGCCCATGCCGCCGCGGCCCAAGTAGCCGACGACCTCGTAGCCTTCCAGCCAGGCGGCCAGATCCCGGCTGGAGGGGGGCGACCACTCGAGGGACGGTGTATTTAGCGGCGGCGACTCCCCTGCGGGAGGAGGCACCATGGCCAGACCGAGGAGGCCACAGGGATCCAGCCCCAGCAGCCCGGCGGGTGGTGGCGTGGTCGGTTCGTCGTTGTCTGGGGGTGTGTTTTCCATGGGAATGGCGGAGCCGGGGAATCCTGACGGCGGAGGCGCGTCGTGCCAGCTAAATTTTACAGGAAATCAAGCCGGGTGTTTCGGTTTTCCCCCAGTGGAAAACAGGGTGGCTGGAGGGACAGTCTGCGCCAGGGTGCACTCATGAAGTGTCGCGTGACGAAATGGGTTTTGAGTTCACTGCTGCTGCCAGGGATGGGAGCGGCTGCGGGCGGTCCGGATTATAACCGCGAGGTGCGGCCGGTGCTCTCGAACGCGTGCTTCAAATGCCACGGTCCGGATGTGAAGGGCAACAAGGGGGACCTGCGGCTGGACGAGCGGGCCGGGGCCCTGAAGGGCGGGAAGTCGAAGAAGCCGGCGGTGGTTCCTGGCAAGCCGGAGGAGAGTGAAATGATGGTGCGGCTGCTCTCGCACGATCCGGACGAGGCGATGCCGCCGGCCTCGGCAAACAAAGTGGTGACGGCGGCGCAGAGGGAGACGATCAAGGCGTGGATCGCGGCCGGGGCGGAGTATGCGCCGCACTGGGCGTTCCAAAAACCGGTGGCCGCAGTTGCGCCGGGCGGGGCGGCGGGCCCGGGGGCGATCGACGCCTTTGTCGAGGTACGGCGGAAGGCGGCGGGTCTGGCGGCGTCCCCCGAGGCAGCTGCGGAAACGCTGTGCCGGCGGCTTTATCTCGACCTGACCGGCCTGCCGCCGACCGAGGCGGAGCTGGATGATTTCCTGAAAGCCGAAGCCGCCGGACACGAGGCGGCGGTGCAGGCGCTGGTGGACCGCCTGCTGGCCTCCCCGCACTACGGAGAACGCTGGGCGCGGAAATGGCTGGACTTGGCCCGCTACGCGGATACGAACGGGTATGAAAAGGACCGGGCGCGCCAGATATGGCCGTGGCGGGACTGGGTGATCAAGTCTCTGAACGAGGACATGCCGTTTGACCGGTTCAGTGTGCTCCAGCTGGCGGGTGACCTGGTGCCGGACGCCGGGGTGGAGGGGCGTGTGGCCACGGGATTTCACCGGAATACGATGGTGAACGAGGAGGGGGGGATCGACCCGCTGGAATTCCGCTTCCACGCTGTGACGGACCGCGTGGGGACGACGGGGGCGACGTGGCTGGGGCTGACGCTCCAGTGCGCGCAGTGCCACACCCACAAGTATGACCCGATCCTCCACACCGAGTACTACTCGGTCATGGCGTTTCTGGACAATGCCGACGAGCTGGACATGGAGCTGCCCGACGCGAAGCTGGACGAGCGCCGGAAGAAGCGCGAGGCGGAGCTGGCGGGCAGGCTGGCGAAGCTGGAGTCCCTCTGGCCGCTGCCGTCGACGGACGTGGTGTGGGAGACGCCGAAGCCGGAGATCGCGCGGCTGGGTGTGGAAGAAAAGACGCGCATCCTGCCAGACGGGAGCGTGGATTTCTCCAGGCCGGGGCCGGCGAAACAGACGGCGGTTTTTTCCCTCGTTTCCACCGCAGCGGAGGTGGCGAGCCTGCGCCTGGAGGCGCTCATGGATGACGGGAAGGGGAAGAAGGGCCCGGGCCGCACGCCGCACGGAAACTTCGTCCTGACAGGGCTGACGGTGGAGGTGGAGCCTGCGGGCGGCGGGGCAAGGCAGAAGGTGGAGCTGGCCAGTGCCACGGCGGGCGCGGAGCAGGGGGGATTTCCCGTGGCGTCGCTGATCAGCGGCGGGCAGGGCTGGGCGGTGGATGTGGCAAATGGCACGCTGAACTCGCCGAAGGAGGCGGTCTTCCGCTTTGCCACGCCGGTGAAGGCCGGGCCGGGGACGAAGTGGACGGTCACGCTGGCGCAGGAATTCGGAGGGCACCACACGCTGGGCCGCCCGAGGATCAGCCTGGGCAGCGCCGCGCCGAAGAACGGGCCGACGGCGGCGCAGGACATGGCGGCGAAGGAGTCCGCCTGGCTGGCGGTGCAGCGTGCAAGCACGGTGGCGTGGACCACACTGCCGGTTGTCTCGGCGAAATCCAACATGCCAAAGCTCACGCCGCGCGCGGATGGCTCCGTGCTGGCGGGCGGGGACATCACGAAGGATGACCGCTACGAGATTCAGCTCACCTCGCCTCTGGAAAAGATCACCGCCATCCGGCTTGAGGCGCTGCCGGATGATTCGCTGCCCCGCCGCGGGCCGGGCATGGCCTGGTATGAGGGGCCAAAGGGGGACTTCTTTCTCGGCGAGCTGCAGGCCACCATTGGCGGGAACGCGGTCAAGTTTTCCCGCACCAGCGAGAGCTACTCGGCCAACGCGTTTGGCGGGGCGGCGGTGACGGCGGCGCAGGCCATTGATGGGGACGCGCAGACCGGCTGGGCTTGCCACGACGGGCAGGGCAGGGCGCACGAGGCCGTGTTTGTCCTGGCGGAGCCGGTGATGGTGCCGAAGGGGACGCCGGTGGAAATCAAGATGCAGTTCGGCCGGCACTACGCGTGTTCGCTCGGGTGCTTCCGCCTCTCGGTGACGGATGCGGACGGGGCGAAGATCTCCGCCAGCGCCCTCGGCCGCGAGGCGCAGGCGGACCTGCTGGCCGGGCGCCCGACGCCGGCGCTGCACGAGGCGTTCCTCCTCCAGGCCCCCGAAATGGCTGCGGTGAAAAAGGAGATCGACGCCCTGCGCAAGCCCGTGGAAGGGCAGACGACGCTCGTCTTTCAAGAACGGCCGGCGGACAACCCGCGTCCCACGTTTCTCCGCCGCCGGGGCGAGTTCACGCAGCCGGAGGAGGAGGTGAAACCCGGAGTCCTGCCATGGGTCAGCCCGCTTCCCGCAGACGCCCCGCGCAACCGCCTCGGCTTTGCCCGGTGGCTGGTGAGCCAGGAGAACCCGCTCACCGCACGAGTGGTCGTGAACCGGGCCTGGGCGGCGTTCTTCGGGCGCGGCATCGTCCGCACCACGGAGGACTTCGGCTACCAGGGGGACGCGCCCACGCACCCGGAGCTGCTGGACTGGCTGGCCGTCCAGTTCATGAAGGACGGCTGGTCCATGAAAAAGCTGCACCGGAGCATCGTGCTGAGCGCGACCTACCGCCAGGCGTCCGCCTTCAGGCCCGAGGCGGTGAAGGTGGATCCGGGAAACCTGCTCCTGTGGCGCGGCCCGCGTGTCCGGCTGGAGGCCGAGCAGGTGCGCGACGCCGCGCTCACCGCTGCCGGGCAGCTCTCGCGGAAAATCGGAGGACCCAGCGTCTACCCGCCCCAGCCTGCCGGGGTGACGACTGAGGGCACCTACGGCGGACTCTCCTGGCCCACGAGCACGGGCGAGGACCGCTTCCGCCGCAGCATCTATACATACGCGAAGCGCACCGCCCCCTTTGCCCTCTACAACACCTTCGACGCCCCCACCGGCGAGGCCTGCGTGCCCCGGCGGGATGTCTCGGACACCCCGCTCCAGTCGCTCAGCCTGCTGAACGACGTCGTCTTCGTCGAGGCCGGCCAGGCTCTCGGGAAATGGCTGGCCGCCCAGCCTGGCGATGACGCGGCCAGGCTCCGCGCCGCCTGGCGCCGCGGCGTGGGCCGTGCTCCGGATGCGGCAGAGTCCGCGTCACTGCTCGCTTGGCTCGGCGCCCAGCGCAGCCGCCTCACCAGCGCGCAGCTCGACCCCAAGGCCATCGCCGGTCCCGACGCCACACCCGAGACCGCCCTCTGGACCCTGCTGGCACGGGCGATGATGAACACGGATGAGTTTGTGACGAAGGAGTGAGCGGGGTGGGCGGCGGGGTCACACATTGGGAGTGGCGTGCCTCTGGCCGCCATGCCCACACCGCGAAGCGCACTTCCCTCAGCCTTGGGAAAAGTGGCCCTCGGCGGGTGGGGCTTGGCGGCCCGGTTCAGGCAAATTCGAAGGCCAGGGATCAGGTTGCACGGTGGCGGGAGTGCTGGTAAGCGGTTCGTCCAACCGACCCACACCCGATGAAAAAACTGCCCATCCTTGCCTGCGTACTCGCCCTTTCCACCCAGCCTGCGCTGCTCCGTGCCGACGGACCGGCGGACAACCGCGTCGACTCCGTCCGCCGTGTGCCCCCTGCGGGCGTGGCGATCCCGGACGACAAGCGGGTCGCCCTCACGGCGGATGTGGCGGCGCTGATGGCGGAGATCGAGGCGGCGAAACCGAAGCTGGGCAAGGAATCGCTGGCGCTGCTGCCGGACGTGCTCATTTTCCACAAGGCGGTGGACTGGGCGCTGCGGTATGACGAGTTTTTCAACCCGAAGCAGACCGACACGGCGGTGAAACTCCTGGCCACGGCGAGGGAAAGGCTGGCGGCATTGAAAGAAGGGAAGGCTCCGTGGCTGGAGCAAAAGGGAGCGGTGGCGCGCGGCTACCAGTCAAAGATCGACGGTTCCATCCAGCCTTACGGGGTCGTGGTTCCGGAGGCGTGGGCCAAGGACGCGCCGAAGCCGTGGCGGCTGGACTTCTGGTTTCACGGGCGCGGGGAGACGCTGAGCGAGCTGGATTTCCTGAGCCAGCGGATGAACAGCAAGGGCGACTTCACCCCGGCGGACGGCCTGGTGCTGCACACCTACGGACGCTACTGCAACGGGCAGCGCTTCGCGGGGGAGACGGATGCCTTCGAGGCGCTGGCGGCGACGAAGAAGAACTACGCCGTGGATGAAAACCGGATCGTCGTGCGCGGGTTCTCCCTCGGCGGGGCGGCGTGCTGGCACATGGCCATGAACCACGCCAGCAAGTGGTGCGCGGCGGCTCCAGGGGCGGGGTTCTCGGAGACGGAGCAGTTCCTGAATTTCTTCCAGGGGGAGACGGTGCAGCCGGCGGCGTGGGAGAGGAAACTCTGGGGGCTGTATGATTCGACAGGCCATGCGCTGAACCTGAAGATGGTCCCCACGGTGGCGTACAGCGGGGAGATCGACAAGCAGCGGCAGGCGGCGGAGGCGATGGTGACTGCGGCGAAGGCGGAGGGGATCGAGCTGACGCACATCATCGGGCCAAAGACGGCGCACGCCTACGAGCCCGGGGCCAAGGCGGAGGTGATCAAGCGCATCGACGAGATCGTGGCGAAGGGTCGCAACCCGCTGCCGGCGGAGGTGCACTTCGTGACGCATTCGCTGAAGTACAATGAGCAGGGGTGGATCAAACTGGACGCGCTGGAGGAACACTGGCTGCCGGCCCGCGTGGACGCCACGCGCGAGGGCGGGGTTAAGGTGACCACGAAGAACGTGGCGGCCTTTATTTTAACCCTGCCGGACGCACCGGAGGCGCTGGAGATCGACGGGCAGAAAATCGCGGGCAACAAGGCGAAAGCCTTCGTGAAGGAGGGCGGCCAGTGGCGCGCCGGATCGCCCGCCGCCGGGGTGCGGAAGCAGCACAATCTCCAGGGGCCGATTGATGATGCCTTCATGGACACGTTCATCTTTGTCCGGCCGACCGGCGTGGCCCTGCACCCGAAGGTGGGCGAGTGGGTGCAGGCGGAAATGAAGCGCGCCGTGACGCAGTGGCGGCAGCAGTTTCGCGGGGATGTCGTGATCAAGGACGACACGGCGCTGACGCAGGCGGACTACAAAAACGCGAACCTCGTCCTCTGGGGCGATCCCGCCAGCAACCGCGTCCTGGCCACCGTGGCCCCGCGCTTGCCCATCGCCTGGTCCGGAGTGGACATCCAGACGGGGGTGGATCCGTTTGACTCGGCCCACCACGCGCTGATCTGCATCGCGCCAAACCCATTCAATCCGTCGAAATACGTGGTGGTGAACAGCGGCTTCACCTTCCGCGAATACGACTATCTCAACAACGCCCGCCAGACGCCGAAGCTGCCGGACTGGGCCGTGATCGATGTGAACAGCCCGCCGAATTCACGCTACCCGGGTGCCATCGTGGCGGCGGATTTCTTTGACGAAAAGTGGCAGCTGAAGGGGAAGAAGTAGCCGGGCGGGTGGTCCGGGGCGACAGGCTTGGGGGCTTGAGGCGAGGGGCGCCGGGACGGCTCAAGCCGCCGGACTAACGCGCGCCAGCGCTTTCGGGAGTGAACCGCCGGCCGTGCCAGGAACCGCAGCGCGGTTTCCCGTGAATAGCCCGGGGTGACGCGAAGCGAACCCCGGGAATCCGCGATGAATGGCCTTGAACCCCGGAGGGGTTCCCCACGTGCAAAGGCAGGGAACGGGGATGGCTCTGCCCGTCCCCACCCTCGGCACGCATTGGACAACCCCGCTGTGGTTCTGGTTGATGGCGCGTCCACCCCGGGCAGCCTTCGTGCCTCAGGCAGCCCGGGGCTATTCATGGGAGCACCGCGCTGCGGTTCAAGGCAGGGGCAGCAGGGGCAAGCTCAAGTCGCTGGCCGTTCCACGCCCAAAGCGCGCTCTGGGTTCGTGATCGCCTGCACGGCGCGGACGGGCTTTTCCCGTTTCGCCGCCTTCAGCTGGCCGCAGCCTGCGGCCACGTCGATGCCGCGGCGCTGCCGGATGGTGCACGGGATGCCGCCGGCCTGGAGGACGGACTGAAAGGCGAGCACGGCCGGGGTGCGGGTGGTGTCGCCATCGTAGCCGTCGGTGGGATTGAGCGGGATGAGGTTGACGTGGGAGTCCAGGCCGCGGAGCAGCTCGACGAGTTTCGCGGCCTGCTCGGGTGAGTCGTTGCGCCCGGCGATGAGCGTCCAGCCAAAGAAGACGCGCTGTCCGGTGGAGGCATTGTAGCTGCGGCAGGCGGCCATCACGTCGGCCAGCGGCCAGCGCTTGCTGGCGGGCACGAGGGCGGAGCGGTCCTCCTCCGTGGCTCCATGCAGGCTCACCGCCAGGTTGAAGGTTCTTTTTTCCTCCGCCAGGCGCAGGATGCCGGGCACCACGCCCACGGTGCTCACGCTGATCCGCGCCGGGCCGATGTGCGCGCCGCAGCGCGTGTCGATGATGATGTCGAGCGCCTGCATGACGGCATCGTAGTTGTGCAGCGGCTCGCCCATTCCCATGAGGACGAGGTTTCGCAGCGGCGCCTGCCCGGCCTCCCGCAGGTGGCGCTGCACATGGCGCACCTGCGCGACGATCTCGCCCGCCCGCAGGTGCCTCACGAATCCCATCTGCCCCGTGGCGCAGAAGACGCACCCCATGGCGCACCCCGCCTGCGTGCTCAGGCACGCCGTGAACCTCCCCGGGTAGCCCATGAGCACAGTCTCGATGACCTGCCCGTCGTCCAGCCGCAGGAGAAACTTCGTCGTCAGCCCGTCGGAGCTGGCCACCTCCGTCGTCACCTCGGGAGCCTCCAGAAAAAAGCCGCCGTCCTCGCCCAGGGCCGCCTCCACCCACCGGCGCACGGGCGGGAGAAAATCCTCGCGCTCATTCAGCGGGACCGACGTGTCCCGGTGCAGCGCCTGCCAGACCGTCTGCGTGTGCGCCGGACGCACCCCCGCCGCCACGAGTTCACGCTCCAGCTCGGAAAACGTGAGATCGTGCAGGCTCCTCCGGGTCGTGCGCTCCAGCAGCAGGGTCATCGCCCCCACTAGTGGCGGAGTTTTGCGCGTCCCGCCAGTGGAATGATGGACGGAGGGGAAGGAGGGGACTGGCAGGATGATGGAGGGCAGGATGATGGGAGGGGGGAAGGGGAGAGGGGCATTTCAGGCGCGCGTCTGTGTGTGGAGCCGGTGGGCGGTTTTCGGGAAAAAGTGGTGCCCTCCCCGGAACCGGTTTCCCGGTGTGATGGCGGGCGGTTTCCTTTTGTTGATTTCTCGTTTCCGTCTACCGGATCACCGCTCCGGTTTAAAGACCCGCCGCCTCCGTATTCAGACTCGGCGTTTCTTTCTTCAGATTCGCCCTTCCGGTAAAAGGAACCGGCGCCTCCGTATACAGATTCACCGTCCCGGTATACGGAATCGCCGTTCCGGTATAAAGAATCGTCGTTCCGGTATGAGGAATCGACGAATCAGTATACAGATTCGTCGAATCTGAATACTCTGTGCCCGATTTTTATGAAAAACTGGCAGTTTTGGGGAATTTCCATAATCCCGAGCCCGACTCCACGCTCGCTGGATGGGGCTTGATTGTGGTGGATTTGGGGTGAGTCGTTGGGCGGCTCTCATGGACAACCCCCGATACGTGCTCACCCTGCCTGGCGGTGTGGAAATGGCCTTCCGGTTCATCCCGGCGGGGTCGTTCCTCATGGGGGCGCGTGGGTGCCGCCCAGCTGGATGAGCTGGTATCCTGAGCCAAACCAGCTGATCTGCAAAATGGAGGCAAAACCGAAATCCCCCCGCCGCAGGGCCGAGTCCGAGCGCCGCACCTCGATCACACTGCCATCCACCGCAGGCATCCGCGGCGCCTGGCAGGCGGCAAAAACGCAAATGACAAGAACAGCGGCCGCAAAGCCGGGAGCATAAGAAGTACGCCAGGACATGGGCAAAGATTGGGCACGTGCCCCAGAATTGTCCACCGACACCCCGATGGTCCTTGAGTCGAGGCAATCAGATCAAACGCCACGCCGGCCGCGCCAAACAACTACGACGACATCCTCTTCCTCGCCGCTGCTCCCGAGACCGACCGCCTGCGGAGCGTCGGCGGCTGTGTCGCTCATGGGGACTGTCATGCCTCCTGCCCAGGGAAAGGGGGACGGCAATGTCACTCTGTTTTGGATGTTTCAAGAACCAATCAATACCGCATCACTAGAAACGGATTCTCACCCCCAAGCGCTCGGCTGCTGCTGCTGCTGCTGCGGGGGATCTACTGTGCCAGCGGCGCAGGTATTGCTCGATGAGGGAGGCGCGGCGACCCGGGTCATGTATCCGGCCAGCCCAGGCGACGGCGCTTTCCGGGTCGTCTTTCGCCGCCACCCGGGCAAAGTTTATCAATGCATCGTCCGCCTCCGGCCCCAGGGCTTGGGAGTTCAGCCAGTTGCCGCAGGCATTCGGCGCCTGCGACGCCCAGGAATTGACGGCGGCGTTCAGTCGTTTGCCCCGCTGTTCCGGCGTCCCCTCCAGACTCATCAGCCAGTCCGCCGTGCCCTTTGGGTCCGCGGTTCTGGTTCTTCCGGCCAAGGCCAAGGCCAGGCTTTCGCGCTCGGCGGGGTCCGTCCGGGCGGTCAGCCAGGCCTTCCATTCGTCGATCGTCGGCAGGTCGGATCCAGGGGGCGGGGTGGCGGAAATGACGCCGGCCAGGATTTCCGCCCCATCCGGGGAGGGCGTTTCCAGCAGTCCGCGCGTTATTTCCCCGGCCCTCGGCTGCTTTGCCAGGGCTCTACCCAGTTCGCGGCTGACCGAACTGTAACCTAACACGTGCTCCGGAGCGTCGGCGGTCCCCTGCCGGGCGTTTTCCCAGCCGTGGGCGTTGGCCCAGTTTACCGAAATACTGATCGCCAGACACGCCTTTTCATCGGGGCTGAGCAGGTCCTTGTCCCGCTGAAACACCCGCCACGCCTCCTCCGGCGCAAACAGCGTCAACTCACCCATCAGGCGCTGCAGCAAGCCATTACGCTCGGTCGTCGCGGGGCCTGCCAGGGAGGCACTCCATTCCCCAGCCAGCTCCTTCACCCGGGCGGCCTTGGCTTCCGGGGGGATGGCCGCCAGGAAGGCCTTGATGTCCTTGATGGGAGGGGCATCCGCCCGGGTGCCCGGCGTGCCCCTGACCTGCGCCGGCGAATCGCCAGCAGGTGCCGCCCGTGACTCCGCGACCGGCTCGACCTGGGCACTCCGCGATGTCGCCGCGCTCCGGGCGGCCCGGCTGGCCCCCAGGCGCCAGCCGGCCACGCCTGCCAGAGCCAGCAGCGCCAGCCCGGCTACGGGTAAAAGAGGTGTCTTCATAGCTTCTTCAGAAAAGCGGCGACCGCCTCGGGAAACTCCTGGCCAAATCTTTTCGTGACCCTCAGTCGCATTTTTTCCCGCCGCTCCTCCGGCACGTAGGGCACCATCCATAGCAGCATGGCCTCCATCTCGACGGGGCTCTGCTTTGCCTGCTCTATCCATTGGTTCGATAAATTCTGGGCGATACCAAAGGCGGTGGCGGGCTCGCGCCAGCGAATCAGGGCGAACCACGCGGCGGCCGCCCGCGGATTGGCCTTTGACCACTCTCCGGTCACGGCCTCGACGACCCTGATCCGCAGCGCCTCATCGCCGAGGGCGGAAATAGCGGTCGCGCCCGCCTCGCGCTGCGAGGACAGCTCTTTGAAGGAGGCGAACATGTCCGCCAGGTGGCCCTGGTCGTCCAGCGGTGCCTGCTCCAGCGCGGCAATGGCCGCCGCCGCGTCGCTTTCCATCCATCCAGTCCACACCCCGCGCAAAAAGGAGGCTCGTTTCCCGGCGTCCTCAGCATACCACCGCTCCGCCGCCTTCAGGGCCGCTGCGGGATCGTTTAGACCGTAGGCGTGGCCCAGTGGCGATCCCTTGTCCTTCGCGCCGGCGGGGAGGATGGGCGTCATGCGTTCCGCGTGGTTTTTGGCCCTCTCCGGGTCCGTTCGCAGCAGCCCGGCCAGCAGAAAATTCCAAGCGAAGCGGGTGGGCTGCCCGGCCGCCAGTTCCAGGGCCTCCGCCGCTGTCTCTGTATCCAGGGCACGGACAGCGGCCCATTCCTCCGCCCGCACAGCCAGGATTTTCGCCTCCAGGCGGTCCGGGTCAGCCTGGGGGAAATCAGCCAGCTCCTTTTCCATGGCCACCAGCCGGGCCACCAGCTCCGCGGCGGCGGAGGATTTCCCGCCCGGCGCCGGGACGGAGGCTGGCGGGGTTGTCGTCTTGACAAGCGGAGCCTCGGGCGCAGCCTTGGAAACAGGGAAGACGATTTTTGGCTGGTTTTTTGGCCGGTTGGCCAGGTAGCCTCCACCCCAGCAGAGGCAGAAAATGAGGAGGGCGGCCAGGGTCAGCCAGACGGGTTTGGTCATGATGAGGATGGTGAGGATGGAGGGGTTCAGAGCGGCGGCAGCAGGGATTTTCGGGGCCAGGCGGAGCCCTGGCGGCATGGCCCGCGTCAGTTCCACGCCCAGCAGGGACACCAGGGTGGCTGCTGTCGTCGCCACTCCCCGTCCCCGGAGGAATTCGCGCATTTTTTCCAGCGCCCGGTTCACCGTCATGCGGGCGGCGTCCGGGGATTTGCCGTGGTTTCGGGCGATGGTGTCGAAGCTGGCACCGTCGTGGAAACGCTCCACCACCAGGCTGCGCTCCGTCTCGCCTAGTTGGTCCAGGGCGGCGTCCAGGTGCTCCAGTGCGGGGTGGGGGGCCTCGGCCGGGGCGTTCATGGCCTCCGCGGCGGCGGATTCACGCTGGATCCTCCGTCGCTCCGCCCGCCGGACATTCAGGGCCGCCCGCAGCGCGGAGCGGTGCAGCCAGGCGGCCAGCGCCGGCGGGCGAATGCCGCCCGCAGCCCGGGGCAGCCGGGAAAACACTTCCTGGGCCACATCCGCCGCCAAGTCCGCCCGCCCCAGCACCCGGGCGGCCGCCCCGTGCACCAGCCCGGCGTGCCGCCGCATCAGCTCCGCCAGGGCAGGCTGGGCGGCGCCGCCGGCCAGCGCTGACAGCAGGGCGGCGGTGGTGGCTGCGGGAAATTCAGATGGTTCAGTGGAGGCCATGTGCATTTCCTGAATAGACACCGCCGCCGGGCGAAACCGAACAGGAAAACTTCCGCGCCGGGCGGAAAAAGTCCCCGCGTCCCCGCTTTTCGAGTCCCGCGCCGTGGTTGACTTTCTGTGGCATCGCTGGCGGAGGACGCCAGCGACTCACTCCGCGAGGGCAGCCAGCCCGGCGGTACTGCGGGAGATGAAGACGCGGGGTGGGCGGGAAATTGCCGGGGAGGGGGAGGCAGCGGATTTACTGTCCAGTCTGATTTACTCTCCAGCCTGAGGATCTGCAGGTCCCAGTACATTGCGGACGCGAACGGGGCGGTCTTTGAACTGGTTTTGATATTCACGCATCTTCTGCCCGAAGACGAGGGGATCGTGATTGCACTCGGCTGACATTGTACTGCGGATTTCACGCAGCCATTCGAGGCCATTGTCGTGGTGCGGTGATGGGGGTGTTTTCATGGCAGTTATTCAAGGAGTTCGAGCGGGGTGATGAGTCGGGGGGGGGCGCGTCCGAGCCTGCCATTAGACATCTTGTACGATTCATAATGTTCATAATCATGTTTATAAATACCATACTGTACTTTTGACCGTACTGTGCCAATAAGTTGAGGATGACACTCTATTTGGACACCCGAAACAACATTTCCGAATTCCGCC
>JANOAS010000099.1:0-17884 GCA_031411255.1 bacterium | reverse complement strand
TGAACTAAATCCGAAACGATACGTGTGGAGGGCAAAGGGTGAGGAAATTTTAGCCAAGCTCCAGAGAGCCAGGGAGGCAGTGGGAAAAGTCAGCGGGCTTGAAAAATTCTGTTCAGCTACTTCTCAGGCAGCACACTAGTTTCCAGGCTCCCTCCGGGAGCCTCATATCCATTCATTTTGAGAGCGAATTGGAATGAGTCCCCCTGCCGGTCCGCCCGGAGGGGACCTCAAACCGCCAGCTCCACCCCCAGTCCCAGCGTCCCCACGTAGTGCTGCACCGCATCCGGGGTGGCGAGGGTTGCGGCCCAGGCTTTTGCTTCGGCGAGGCGGCGGGTCATTTCCTCCCGCTCGCCGGGGCTGAGGCGGACGCGGCGGGCCAGAAAATCCGTGAGATCCTGCACTTGGCGGGCGGCCAGGCGTCGGTCGAGGTCGAGTTTGGCCTCCAGGCGGGCCTGATACCAGTCACTGGCCATCATGGATTCACGGGTAAAGAGGGCGCGGAATTCAGGATCGGTCCGGGTTTTCCCCTCCCACTGGCCGTGCGCCATGATGTGGAGCAGCGCCTTGAGCGGCGGGATGGCCAGTTCGACGGAGCCGTCCTCAAAGTAGAGCTGGGCCGCCTTTTGCTGGGCCTCGCAGATGTGCTCTATGCCGTCCACAAATTCCTGCGCGCTCTGGAGTTCCGGACGGAGCATCTCCTCGGTAAAAACGGCGGACGAGTCCGCAAATACGCGGCCAAAGAACCGTTGGACGAACTCCGGGGTGATCCGGTAGCCGAGTCGGCTGGCCTCGATTTTCCGCCCATCGTAGACAAAGTCGCGCACGGGCTCCAGGCAGCCGGTGTTCAGCAGCCAGTCCGGCTCCCGCTCGCTGAGGTACATGCGGCACCAGACTTCGGGAATGACGAGGCTGATGTCGTGTTCGACGCGGTATTTCCGCCCGATGTGCCCCGCCGCGCTGGTAAAGCCGGCGCAGCCGGTGAGGAGGAAGGAGATGAGGGTGTTGTTCAGGTCCGAGACGGGCAGCAGGCAGTTGAACGGCCCCTTCGTCAGCGCGCCCTCGGAGCCGGCCCCGGTGGTGCTCGGGCTCTTGCCCGTGAGGCTGGCGGCGAAATCCATGAACAACTCCGGCAGTTCCTGGTAGTGAACCGGCCCGTATACGGCCAGCGGGCGCATCACGCCGTCGGCCGGGTTGTTTCTCCGGCCCGGGAGCACGGCGTGGACCGGGTTCAGCACCGGCTGGTCCGCAGTCAGGCGGCGGAAAAATCTGGCCCCCACTTCGGCAAGGTATTCGGCTCGTGGATTGTCCAGATCCGGCCGGCGCTGGAGGTAGCGCGGGTTCTTTGTCTGTTTTCCGTCGACAAGGCGCGGGTTCGCCGTGCAGACAAACCACTCGGGCGAGTCCGCAGCGGCCACCTTTTTCACCATGTCCTGCATCGGCTGGGTGAACTGGCCGAAGCGGATGGCGTCATCCAGCATTTCCTGAGCCTCAGCGCGCGGCAGGGGCTCGTAGTTGGAGAAAAACTGGCCCGGTTTGGTGAAATCCGCCTCTGCCACCCGGTCGTAGCCGCGGATGACGGCGTCGTCGGGACGCTGAAAGAGGCGCTGCTCGCAGTTGGTGGCGAACTTGTAAGCCGGTGCCTTCAGCTTCGGGTGGAGTCCGCTCAACTGGTTCGCCGGCAGCACCACGCTGGCCGTGATGTCGTCCTCGCGCTGGAGCTTCGCCGCCGGGGAAAAATCCTTCCGCAGGCCAAAGGTCCGCCATGATCCATCCTCGCCAAACCCCACCCGCAGGTAGCGCGTGATGAGTTTCTGGTCTCTGAATTTCAACTCAATGCCCGGCAGGCCGTCGATGCTGTCCACACTGAACCGGCTCACCCAGTCCGCGCCCCACTCCGGCTGGTAGCGGCGCTTCACCACCAGCACGAGGTCGCGCACCCAGCGGGGCACGCTGCGCAGCCAGTCATTGTAGGCGTCTGTGAACTGGTCGGACGGCGTCAGCATCCGCACCACGGAACCAAATGAGCGCGAGGGATCCAGCAGCGGCCGGCTCGGGCGCTGCGGCTGGCGCGGGTTTTTGAACCGGTCGGCGTAGTTTCTGCTGATCACGGCCTCAGCCAGTTTCACATCCTCCTTCAGGTCGCGGATCATCACCGGGCCGGTGATCATCGCATCCACCAGGCTCTTCGAGATCTCGGATTTTCCCCCGCCGGACACTGTGCACGGCTTGTGGCAGAAGGTGCCCTCCGCCTGCGTGCCCACCAGCCGCCAGCGCTGGCCCTTCACGGACTGGGCCATCTCGATCTTGTAGCCGCTCGGCAGCACATGCGTGCGGCCCGCCAGCAGCTTGATCGAGGTGCCCGGCCACGTGATCCGCATCTCACGCAGGTCCACCTGGGCGGTTTCCGGCAGGTAGACGATGTCCGGAAACTGCTTGTCAATGCCATAACCTTCAGGCTGGAGCGTCATCAGATCTCCATGCCTGTCGGCCACCTCCGCCCACGTGTGGTCCACCTCCGCTCCCAGGACAAAGTCCTCCCCCAGATCGAAACTCGGAAACGCCAGCGCCCCGCCCGCGTGCTCCTCCTCGCAGAGGCCGTAGAGGTTCGCAGCGAAGCTGATCTGCGTCTTCACCTCCTTCTTGCAATAACCGTAGTAACTGTCGGCTATGAGGGTCACGCACACCCCTCGCGCATCCCGGCAGGCGATTTTAAAGGCCTGGCCTCCGTTGTAGAGTTCGTCCTCGTGCTCCCAGCACATGCCGTCCCGGACCTGGCGCGGCGTGGCGTCCGCTTTCTTCGGCAGTCCGAGATCCTTCTTTTTCAGCGCCGTCAGCTGCGGGGCGAGGATGACGCAGCCGGTGTGGCCGGTCCACCCGCCCGCGTCCAGCCTGGCGTCGTTCTCCGGGAGAAACGGGTCGCCTGCATTGCCAAAGATGGTCTCCACAAAGTCGAGGTTCGACACCAGCGTGCCCGGGGCGAAGAAGCGGATTTCCATCGTCTTCTGCTTCAGCACGCCAGGCACCTCCGGGCAGACGACCGGACGCAGGAGCAGGGAGACAAACGTTTCCGCTTGGTTTTCCACCGGCAGGTTCGCCGTGTAGGGCAGGCGCAGGTAGGCCGCCGGGGGATTCAGCGCGGACTTCAGCAGCCGGGCAAAGGCAACCTTCGGCACAGCCTGTTTGTCCGCAGGGATCGGCAGCCCGCCCTCCACCACGTGAAAGACGCCCTGCGTCGTGCGCCGGTCCTTCGCTGGATTATGGCACACGCCCTGAAACACCCGGTAGCTGGACAAAATGTCCGAGACAAACGTGTCCCCGTCCGCCGGCAGCGACAGCTCCCTCGCCAGCCCGGCCCGCTCCAGCACCAGCGCCCCGGAGGGCACCAGCGTTTCCGCAGGGTCAAAAACGCCCGCCGCCTCTTCCTTCAGGTAGCTGGCCAGAAAGTCGTGAATGGCCAGATCCACCGGGCTGAGCGTGTCGCCCAGGAGCCGGAATTTCTCCTCAAACGCCGCCAGCAGCGAGCGCCCAAAGTCCTGCAGCGGCGACCCATGGCCCGCCAGCGGCGTTTGAAACCCGCGCGAGGCGAGCTTCAGGTTCACAAATTCGACTAGTTGTTCCCGGGAAAGTGAGGTGAGAGGCATCGCGGCAACCATAAGGCAAATTCCGTGCCAAAACTCAAAAAGCGCGCCACCTCATCCTCGACGACCTGCCAGCCCCCGGCCCTACTCCATTTACCTGGGCCGTCGTGGGGGCGGGGAGGCTGTCCGGGAAACAAGTTTCCTTTGCGGTTGCCGTTTCCGGCCCTAGTGTCCGGTTGTTCCGCACACCCTTCCACCACCATGACCACCTCCCTCTTCCTCGCTTTTAGTCTCGGCGGCCCCGAGGTCATCCTCATCTTCGCCGTTGTTCTCTTGCTCTTCGGAGCCAAGAAGATACCCGATTTGGCACGCGGCCTGGGCAAGGGACTTGGCGAATTCAAGAAGGCCAAGGATGAATTCGATCAGGAAATCAAACGCTAAACCATTCTTACTATGACCACTTCGCTTTTTCTCGCCTTCGCGCTCGGCACGCCCGAGATGATCCTCATTTTTGCCCTCATGCTTCTACTCTTCGGAGCCAAGAAGATCCCCGAACTCGCCCGCGGTCTCGGCAAGGGACTTGGCGAGTTCAAGAAGGCCAAGGATGAGTTTGAGCACGAAATCACCCGCGCCGCCACCGAGCCGCCCCGCAAGGACGAGAAGGACGACGCCAACAAGCCAGCCTGATTTTTCCCGCCATGTCAGGACTACGCACCCTGACGCAGATTTTCACAGCCGCAGCCCTTGCTGCGGCTGTTCTGCGTCCAGCCACCGCCGCCGACGAGAAGGCCGCCTCCCCCGCCTTGGAGGAGATTCGCGTCATTCACTACAACCTCAAGAACTGGCTCTCCATGGAGCGCCGCATCAACGGCGAATTCCAGGCCAGCGCCCCGAAGCCCGAGGATGAAAAAAAGGCCGTCGTCACCATCCTGGCCGCTGCGCATCCCGACGTGCTCGGCGTTTGCGAGATCGGGCCAGAGTCGGATCTCATTGACCTCCAGACCAGATTGAAAACCGCCGGGCTCGATCTCCCGCACCGCCGCGTCCTTCAGGCGGCGGACCCGGTCCGCCACGTCGCCGTGCTTTCGCGCTTCCCCATCGAGGCCGACCACTCGCAGAAAGACCTCTCCTACGAGCTGGACAACAAAAAAATGTCCTTCAACCGGGGCATTCTCGACGTCACCCTGCGCATCACTCCGGACTACCAGTTGCGCCTGCTGCAGAACCACCTGAAATCCCGCCGGGACGTCGCCGAGGGCGACCAGGCCCTCATGCGCCGCCATGAGGCCGAGCTGCTCCGCAAGTACATCGACACCCTCCTCGCCGCCGATCCGGACATGAACCTGCTCGTCACCGGCGACTTCAACGACACCCGCGACGAGCAGCCCATCAAGCTCATCCAGGGCTCCTTCGGCACGGAAAAATACCTCCGCGACATCCCCGCCCCGGACGAACTCGGCTACCGCTGGACCTATTGCTGGGCCTTCGCCGACAAATACGAGCGCATTGATTTCGCCTTCGGCAGCCCTGCCCTCTTTCCGGAGATCATCCTGGACGAATGCCGCACCCTCTCCCATGCCGACTGGTTCAAGGCCAGCGACCACCGCCCCGTCATGGTCACCCTGCGGCCCGTGGACAAGCGCTTCAAACGCAAATAACCCGCCCGCCCCACCGCCATGAAAACCCGCTCCTTCCCGCGCCTGGCCGGCCTCCTCTCGGCAGCCGGGCTCGGGGTTTTCACCACCGTCCCGCTGCCCGCCCAGGAGCCCGCAGCGCCGGTCGCGGAAAAACAGGCCGGCACGCGTGACAAAGGCCAGGCCCACTTGGAGCGCATCACGCGCGAGCCGTGGGCGGAGAAATGGAAGGCCGCCTCCCTCACCGGCACCCGCCTCGTCCCGCAGAAGCCGGACCAGACTTACGGCTCCGGCCTTCCCCCCGTCTGGTGCGCACAGATCGCCGGCCCGGAGGGTGCCACCGGCTGCCTCATGTGGGACTCCACCGGCGGAGGCCGCCTCGTCGAGTTCACGCTGGATGCCGCATTGACCGTCAACAGCCCTAACGCCCGCGCCATCATCGGCATACCAGCCCTGCAGCAGTTCGCCCTGGAGCGGAAAAACGGCAAGCCTGTTGCCTCAGGTTGCGTCCCCACCTCAGGGGCCAGCGTCGCCGCCTGGTGGATCAGCCACGGCCAGCCCGGCTGGCGTGGCACCGCTGGTTCAAACCTCCCGCACGACCTTTGCCTCCGCCTGCGCAACAGGCTGGAGATGCAAACCATCCCGGACACGGACGGCTTCACCAGTGACGGCATGGACCTCGCCGGGGCGATGCCGGAGGACCTCGCCCGCGCCCTGCAGCTGGATGCAGACGAGCACCACGTTACGCTCAAAATCGACTTTCAGCGCTTCCAGTTTGAAACCCTGAAAGCCGAAATCAACGCCGGACGCCCCGTGCTCCTCAGCTGCCTCGTCCGCCTCCCCCACAAGCCCGATCTCTCCTGGGGCCACGCCGTCGCCGGGGCCGGCTGGGCCACACTCGACGGGGTGAACTTCACCGGCATCGTCGACAATTTTTTCCCCGTCAAAAACCCCGCCGCCGTGCGCTGGGTTCGCTCGGATTCATTCGACTCCCTCACCACCCTGCGCCCGCTCCCTGCTCCGGAAAAACCGGCCAGCCGCTGATCCCGCTTTTCTCTCCCCCTCGCCAGCCGCCACTTGCCCGTCCCCCGTCCCGGTGCGAATGGTCCACCTGCCATGCCTCCCCCCGACATGCCAGCTCCGTCGAACCCGGCCTTCCCCGCCACCCGCTGGAGCCTCATTCTTGACCTCCGGTCCGGTGACGCCGGCGCGGCAGGCCGTGCGCTGGATGAACTCTGCCGCCTCTACTGGTACCCTGTCTACGCCTTCATCCGCCGGGAGGGCTCCAGCCCGGAGGACGCACAGGACCTCGCCCAGAGCTTCTTTGCCCGCCTCCTGGAGCGCGGTGACTTGTCCCATGCCCAGCAGCAGCGCGGAAAACTCCGCACCTTCCTCCTCTCCGCCCTCAAGAACCACCTCGTCCAGGACTGGCGCCACCGCACTGCGGAGAAACGCGGCGGACGCAATGTCCCCGTCTCCCTCGACGTTGCCGCCGCGGAGCAGCGCTACGCCAGTGAACCCGCCGACATGGCCTCCCCGGACGCCCTCTTTGACCGCCGCTGGGCCCTCGACACCATGGAGGAGGCCCTCCGCCAGCTCGAGGCGGACTACACCGACTCCGGCAAAAGCGCCCTCCACACCGCCCTCCAGCCTTTCATTTCAGCCAAGCCAAAGGGCGACGACACCCGCACTCTCTGCGCCCGCCTCGGCCTGAATGAAAACGCCATCCACGTCGCCATCCACCGTCTCCGCCAGCGCTTCCGAAAAAACCTCGAATCCCTCGTGGCGGAGACCGTCAGCACGCAGGACGAAGTCCCCGACGAACTCCGCCACCTCCTCACCCTGCTCACCAGCCGTTGATGAGAAAAGACTCACCGTTAAAATCTCGAAGCAGCGGAAAACTCACCCCAATTCGGCTCAACCGTCGTATATCTCCCGCCGGATCGGGCAGGCCTCTTTCCCCCACCCCAACCTCCCCCTCTAAAAAACCTCTCATGAAACACCCCTTCGCCGCCTGGTGCTTGACCACTATTCTCTTAACCTCAGCATCGTGCGTTTTCGCCCTGCCTGCGGATGAACCGTTTGATTATGCAGCGGCAGCCACCCTCACCGGCCTGACCGCCGGCACTGGATGGAGCGGCGCATGGACTCAGAATGGCGACTCCTGCACCGTGCGCAGCCCCGGCCTGGCCTGGACGGATTCCACAGGTAAAACACTCATGGTCAGTGGCCTTGCCATGACCACTGCCGGCGCCGCCACCACGCGAAACTTCCGCACCCTTTCCGGCGCCACAGTTGCCGACGCCTGGATTTCCTTCCTGTGGAATTTGCCAGCGACGAACGCCCTTTTCGAAGGCGTCTCCTTCTACCAGGGCACCACCACCGCCCGCTTCACGGTGAGCAACTCAGCAGCCACCGCCACAGCCGGCATCTACCTGGGCACGGGCGGTTCCAGCACGTTTAACACCGGAAAAGGAACGTTCGGCGTGACTCACCTCGTCGTCCTGCATTTACGCGACGCTGCCGGCACCGCCGGAGCAGATTTGGTGGAGATCTATGTCGACCCAACAATCGCCGCTGCGCCCACCACGCCGCTGGCCACAGTGCAGGGCGCTGACCTCAGTTTTAACACCATCCGGGTGGCAGGTTCAAACGGGGCCGCCTTGCTGATCGACGAAATCCGCATGGGGGCCACCTTCGCCGACGTCGCGCCCTTCGTGACTGTGCCAAACCCGGACCCGGATGGAGACGGCATCACCACTGCGGATGAACTGCTTCTCGGAACGGATCCCAACGTTTCAAACCTGGCGCTCTTCACCGCCATCCAGGCGCATCCAGACTACCTCGGGCTCTTCAGCAGCGCCTCCATTTTGCAGGCCACCGGCGGCGGCAGCATCCGCGCCGTCACGCCTCTCTCCACGCAGTCCGTCTTTTTCGAAATGCAGCAAAGCCAGGACCTCCTGCAATGGCTCCCAGCGGCTACTGTCAACCGCCAGATCAGCATTCCTGCCGGCAAAAACTACCTGCGCCTCACCGTCCTCCAACCCTGATTCACCTTGAAACCTCCCTTCAAATCCCTCGCTCTCCTCGCGCTGTCGTGGACCGCCACCGCACTTCACGCCGTCCCCATTGAGCGCGACGTTGTCGTCTACGGCGGCACCTCCGGCGGCGTGGCTGCAGCCGTGCAGGTGAAGCGCTCCGGCAAATCTGTCGTCCTCATCTCCCCCACCGCCCACCTGGGCGGGCTCACCAGCAGCGGGCTGGGCTGGACGGATCTCGGGAACAGCGCCATCCTTGGCGGCATCTCCCGGGAGTTTTATCAAAACATCTACACCTGGTATCAGGCCCCCTCAGCGTGGAACTGGCAGACGCAGGCCAGCTTCGGCAATGCCGGACAGGGCGGCCCGGCTTTCAACTCCACCACCGGCATCGCCTCGGTTTTTGAACCAAAGGTGGCGGAATCCACCTTCAACAGCCTGATTTCCCAAGCTGGTGTGGAGGTCGTGACGGGCCGCCTGGATCTCACTGCGGGCATCACGAAAGTGGCGGGAAAAATCACCACCCTCCGGCTGGAGAACGGCCAAGAATACGGCGGAAAAGTGTTCATCGACGCCACCTACGAGGGCGATCTCCTTCCCGGAGCCGGTGTCGGTTTTGCCGTGGGGCGCGAGGCGAACAGCACCTACGGTGAAACGTTTAACGGTATCCAGGCCGCCCGCGCGGTGAAAAACCAGCTCCCCGCAGGCGTCGATGCCTACGTGTCGTCCGGAAATCCCGCGAGCGGCCTGCTGCCGGGCGTGGAGGCTGACGCGGGTGGCCCCGACGGCACAGGCGATGCCAGGCTCCAGGCCTACTGCTACCGCATGGTCCTCACGGATGTGGCCGCAAACCGCGTCATGGTCGCGCAGCCTTCCGGCTACCAGGAGGCTGACTACGAACTTCTCTTTCGCTCCATCGAGGCAGGGCAAACGACGGGCTTTTTCAAACTGGACCTCATGCCCAACCGCAAGACGGACTCCAACAACAGCGGCGGCGTTTCCACCGACTTCATCGGCAAAAACTACGGCCCAGGGTGGAACTGGACCACGCTGACTCACGCGCAGCGCGACCAGCTGGCACTGGACCACCAAAACTGGCAGCGCGGCCTGCTCTGGACGCTGCAAAATCACGCCCGCGTGCCGCTGGCCATCCGCAACGCCTACGCCAGCTGGGGGCTGCCGGCCGATGAATTCACGGACAACAACAACTGGCCCCGCCAGATCTACGTCCGCGAAGGCCGCCGCATGATTTCCGACTACGTCATGACCCAGGCCAACGCTTCCGGCGCCCTCATCGCGTCAGATTCCATCGGACTCGCGGCCTACGCCATGGATTCGCACAACGTCCAGCGCCATGTCTCCGGCGGTGTCGTGAAAAACGAAGGCGACGTGCAGATGCCCGTCAGCCAGCCCTTTCCCGTCTCCTACCGCGCCATCGTGCCAAAGGCTGCCGAATGCACCAACCTGCTCGTGCCGTGGAGCCTTTCCTCCTCACACATGGCCTTTGGCTCCATCCGCATGGAGCCCGTCTTCATGGGCCTCTCCCAGTCCGCCGCCCTCGCCGCCGTGCTCGCCATCGAGAGAAACAGCACCGTCCAGGACGTGCCCTACACCGTCCTGCGCCCCCGCCTGCTCGCGGCAGGCCAGTCACTGGGCTCCCCCGCCACTGCCCAGCCGGATACCATCATCGACAACACGGACCCCGCCCTCATCACCGTCACCGGCTCCTGGATTTCCTCCACTGCCACGGCCGGTTTTGCCGGGATTGATTACCTCCACGACAACAACGAGGCGCAGGGGACAAAAAACGTGTTCGTTAAATTTCCCGCCAGCACCTCAGGCCCGCAGCACGTCTGGTTGCGCTGGACCTCCGCAGCCAATCGCGCCTCCAATGCCCGTGTGGAAATCACCCACCAGGGCGGCACAGTCGTGCGGACCATCGACCAGCGCAGCAACGGCGGCGCCTGGATCCCCCTCGGGCTTTTTTCCTTCACCGGAGCGGCAACCGAAGGCGTGCGTGTTTCCAATCTCGCCGCGAATGGCTACGTCGTCGCGGATGCCGTGGGCATCGCCGCAGTCTCGCCTGTGGACGACCGGGATGACGACGGAATCACCGACCTTCGCGAAAACGAACTCGGCATGAATCCCTTCGTTTCAGACGCCGCCTTCATCGCCGCAGTGCAGGCCCGCCCTGGCATCCTCGGCCTGCGCAGCCCGTCAGAAATCCATGACCTGCAGCTGACAAATTCCCGTTCCGTCCCTGGCGGCGGCTTTACCGTGGACCTCACGGACCCCACCGGGTTGCTCGGTTCTTATTCAAACCCGATGTCCTACCTCCCCCAGCGCACCTGGTACCGGGCCTCAGTCCTCGCCCCTCCCGCCGGCTTCGTCCAGGCACTCGCGGCAGGGCAGCCCCGGAAGGTCGTCCTCTACGGCACCAGCCTGACCGCCAACGGCGCCTGGCCCGGCGTCATGAGCAGCTGGCTCAACGGCAAATACCCGGGCCTCCTCACCGTGGTGAACAGCGGCCTCAGCGGAAAAAGCTCTGTCGAAGGCGTCGCTCAGCTGGCCACCAAAGTGCTCGCCCATGCCCCCGACACCGTGTTCATCGAGTTCGCCGTCAACGACGCCTTCCGCTACACCGACGGCACCCCGCAGCTCAATCCCCAGCAGGCCAAGGCCAACCTGAACAGCATGATCAACAGCATCCGCGCCCAAAACCCGGCGGCGGAGATCATCCTCCAGACCATGAATCCCGCCTGGGATTCCCCCTCCGGTTCAAACGCCTCCGGCACCCTCCGGCCCAACCTTCCTGACTTCTACGCCGTCTACCGCGAAGTTGCCACCGAGCGCGGACTCCTGCTCATCGACCACTTTCCCCAGTGGGAAGCCCTCCGCCAGACCGACCTCCCCGCCTTCCAGCTCGCCATTCCGGATGGCGTCCACCCCACCGCCGGCGCGCTCAACAGCACCATGGTGCCCCTGCTGAAATGGAAGCTCTCCGGCGGAACGGAGTAGACCCGGCCTCACGGCGCAACTACAGTGCTGGCGTGTTAATGTTCACCCGCCACACCGCTCAATATGCTGCCCTCGCTCTGCTGGTCCATGCGTCCCCCTTGTGTGCTGAAGAGCCTGGCTTCTACTTTTTCAATTTCAACGCAGCCGACGGGGCTGTGGTGGAAATGCCTCCGTCTCGCGAGGAGGGATTTCAGGTCCTTCAGGGTTCCGCCCTCATTGCAGCCGAAAGCAATGACTCCTCACATGAATATTTGACACTCAAGGCCGTCGATCCATTTTCCGCAGTTTCGATTTCGGGCCGCCGTCCCTCCGCAAAAGACAAAACCTACCTGGAGGCATGGGTTCGTCCTCATGCCACACCCTCCGAAAGGGGAGAGGAATTCATTGATTTCGAGGGAGCAACAGTCGGCTTTTTCAAGAACGGACAGACCGGGCAGGGCGAGGTAAACGTCTTTCACGCTCTGCCTGAGGACAAGGGGTATTGGCTCGCGACAGGTCATTCCCTGGCGGTAAATGCTTCGGGATTTCCTGAGGCCTGGTTTCGCATCGGGATTGCCATTGACTGGAACTCCAAAACTTGGGACCTCGAAATAAATGGAAGCAATTACATCAAAGGCATCGCCTTTCGCAGGGAAGGGATGACCGGACAATTTCAACTGCGGATGTATGGGCAGCAATCGGGTGACAATGGATTCGACGACCTGCTCATCAGCGCCTGCCCGCCAGACGAGCTGGAGTCCAAACTGGCCGGGAGGGCAGCTGCGATGCAGCGCATTCAACGTCCCCTTGCGAAGCCCCGGGGAAGCAGCGTCACTGCATCCCAAGCCCATGACCAGAGGCGCCAGAAGCACACGCCCAAGCCGGACTCCACGGTGGAAGCCAGGACACCGCATCTTTCCATGGATGCGAGGGTGACCGACGGAGGAAAACACTTTATGACCATTGACTCAAAGGATGAAACCGGCGCCCCGAAAAAAGTCGCCTTTTATGTGCCCAGTTTTGACAGCTCGGGCAACCCGCTTCCTCTTGAGGTGACAATCAAATGCGACGCCCAGCTTGAGGTCGGGACCACACTGGCCGACATCCACTGGGAGATCACCGCACAAGACACAGCGCAGGCCGCCACCCCGGCGGCCGGCATCCCGCATGGAACCTTCTCAAGCGGTCCGACCCAGGTGGCTGCGGTCCCGGCTGGAATGGCGGGCAAGGGCCTCATAATTCGCGTCGGCATTCCGAAAGCAGGACAAGCTCCAAAATAGCCCCCGAAAACCACCTGCAGCCTTGTCACATTCAATCGGCAACCAAATTCCGATCCAGGGAAGCTGCGGGGTTCGCCCATTCTCCTGCATCACCGCGCGCTGTTCCGGTTCCCACTACCGCACCGCCACCACCTCAGCCGGCGGGCTCTTCGTTTTCGACCCTGGACGCGCGCCCATGAGCTGCCCGCCCAGCGGGGCCTGCGGGGTCACTACTGTCACCTCCACGCCGTCCACCACCACCTCCAGCCCGCCCGCCGCCGGAGCCAGGAGAAACCAGATCCGCTCACGCCCCATTTTCACCTCCACCAGTGCCCCCATGCCCGCCGCCTCGCCTGCGGCGAAATCCCGGAACTCCAGCGCCTCGATGGACGCGATCCCCTGCCCCACCAGCTCCGCCTGCCGCGCCTGACCGTCAGCCAGGTAGTTCGCCTCGGTCGACCGGGTGTCATACTTCCCCTCGGACCGGCTCTCCCCGTCCGTCGCCCCGGCTCGGGCGCTGCCGGCGGCGGCCATCAGGGTGTCAAACTGCCTCACCAGCGCGGCAAGGACGGCTTCTTTCAGGGCGGATTTCTGAGGCATCAGGAAAAAATCAGTGGTGGTGGAGCGGCTCGACAGGGCAGCCGCCACTTCCTAACCCCGGTCCAGCCCCGGCACAAGCCAGGGCGCACGCAAGATGCCAAAGCACGCCCGTTGTCTTCCTCTGTGCTCCTCCGCTTTACTAATGAGCCGATGCGGCTAAGCTCTGCCGTGGATCTGCGTGGAAACATCTCAATCAAGCGGCGCCTGCCTGCTGTTCCTGCGCTTTGGCTGTGTCTGGCGTGGCTGACGCTTCTTGCATCACCGGCGGCAGCGCTCCAGTCCGGACTGTTCACCTACGAGGTCGTTGATGGAACGACTGTGACAATCTCGGACTATCCGGAGTCGGCCGACGGCGCCGTGGCGGTTCCCGCATTCATTGACAACAAACCCGTGACCTCCATTGGGGACAGTGCGTTCGAAAACTGCGTCAACGTGACCAGCGTCATCATCCCGGCAAGCGTCACCTACGTGGGTTCCGCTGCATTTTTCATGTGCACCGGACTGAGGACCGTTTCACTGCCTCCAAACATTTTCTCAATCAACAGCCTTTGTTTCTTCCTTTGCGGTTCACTGACGGAGGTGACCATCCCTGTGGGCGTCACCCGCATCGGCGCTCAGGCGTTTACCGGGTACTCGAATCTTGCCAATTTGACCATACCGCCCACCGTCACGGAAATCCAGAATGGCGCATTCAGCGACTGTTCCGGGCTGACCAGGCTGGTCGTTCCTGAGGGCGTGACCGAAATCTGGAGAAACACCTTCAAAGGCTGCTCACGACTTGCCTCCATTTCCCTGCCGGACAACGTCACGTCCATCGGCGAGGAGGCTTTTTACAGTTGCGACTCCCTGACCAGCATTTCCCTCCCGGCGTCGCTCACATCCATAGGAAGCTACGCCTTCATCGCCTGCACTTCGCTGACGAGCGCCCGGATTCCAGCCGGCCTTGTTGACATCGGAGAGGGTGTTTTTTACACATGCGGCAGCCTCAAGCGAATCACATTCGGTCCGGGCTTGACTCACATTGGATTCAGGATGTTTGATTCCTGCTACAAACTTTCCGAAATCTCCCTGCCATCGAGCATCACGTCGATTGGAGGAGGCGCCTTCCATCTTTGCCCGCTGTTGACCGAAATTACTGTGCCAGCGAGTGTGACCCGCATCGAAGACGAGGCCTTTGCCGACTGTCTCTCGCTGGCTCGGGCAGTTTTCCTGGGAAACGCCCCTTCTTCGTTTCATAGTCAGGCCTTTGCCGGCGCTGCGCCCGGGTTCACAGTTTACTCCCTCAGCAGCCAAACGGGTTTTACTTCACCCCAATGGAACGGCTACCCATCAATCATCATCAACGAAACCGAACGACCGGCTGCTTCCTGGCTGCTTGTGCACGGTCTCTGGTATGACACGGACCTGAGTCTGGATCCGGATGGCGACGGCGTCCCGCTTCGACTTGCATACGCGCTCAATCTTGATCCACGCCAGAACCTGCGGGCCAGTCTTCCAGCGCCCGAAATAGTGGGAAACACCCTGCGATTCAGATTTCACGCAGCCAGCCGAGGGGTCTCCTACCGCGCAGAAACCAGCTCCGACCTGCAGCATTGGTCCGCAGAAGGCGTCACTCAGAGCGCTCCGGGAGCGGATCTGAAAAGTACCGCCAGCGTTGAGCGGGACACCCCCAGCCGCTTTCTCCGGCTTGTGGTGCAGCAGGATTAAACCATGAAGTTTGGCCAGCCCAGACCGCGCGCCCTCACGGATCATAAGTCGCCAGCCCGGTGCGCGTGACTTTGTAAAATTTCCGCACCGCTCCGGGCACCGCCAGCGACGTCTGCGTGGCCGCCGGGGCTGCAGGCGCGGCAGCATTGACCGTGGTCCAGGCCGTGAGGTCGGCGGAACCATCCACGCGGTAGGTGCCTCCCTCGATGCTCTTCCAGCTGAGCGTCACATTTCCACCGGCGACCGCAAGGGGCGCGGCGGCAGCCCAGTCCTCGACCACGGCCGGCCCTCCGGTGAAAAGGGTGGTCACCGTTTCAGTGATGTTCCCGTTCACCACGCGCCCGCCATTGTTCAGCCCGTGCCAGTAGCGGCCGATGGAAAACGGGAAGGCCGGAGCGCCTGCGGCATCGACAGGGATGAAGTAGGCATACGTGCCGCCGGGAAACTCGGGCGTGACGCACTGGCGGCCGTTGGGTTTGTCGAGGTCAAAGTCCACGCCCTGGAGGTACTTCGCGCCCGTGGCCGGGGTCTTCACGCGGTCTCCCAGGTAGTCGAAATCCTCCGCATACCAGCCGACGGGAAAGCTGGTGGAAACGTCCGGACCGTAGTTCCCCGCCGGAAGCGTGTAGTCGCTGGTGCCCACCGTGGTGGCGAAGGTGTGGAAAACCGCAGCCCACGGCGGCAGAGAGTGGCGGCCTGCGGTGGCCAGGTTCGTCGTGCCAAAGGCGCCATTGCGCGGGACGTGGCCGGAGACCATCCGGCGCACCGGACTCGCCGCGTCACTGGCACTGCCGTAGCCGTAGGGACCGTAGATCGGGCTGCCATCATAGGCCCAGCCTAGGATGGGCGAGTGGTGCAGGCTGGTCGTGTTCTCCGTGTAAGTGTCGGTGGCCGCGTTGTAGGTCAGGTTGTCCCCCAGCTGGTAGCGCAGCGCACGCGGGTTCGCATGGTAGTGGTAGCCGCCGTCCGGTGCCGGATGGCCAAAGCCGGCGTCTAGGATCGGCCCCTCTGCCCCCGTGGCACAACGAATCCAGACGTTGGTCTGGTTTCCCGGCACTCCGCCGCCAGTGATCCCGCCGTCCTTCTGCGTCGTCGGATTCCACCCGCTGCCGTCACCGAGGTTTGCGATGGTCACGCCATTCACCATCACCCCCACCGGCCCCTGGGCCACCTGGTTGAAGTTGTTCGCTGCCGACGGCGCCGCCGCGAGCGACGGGTTGCGCGGGATCTTCGACGTGAGCGAACGGTTCGTCGGCCAGAGTCCGTTCACCGTGACTTTTGTGTATTCCTTGTACCACGGCCCCATCCGGTGGCTGGCCAGGTCCGCGGACTTCACGTAGACAAAGTTGTTCGAATACAGCACCTGCTGAACATCCGCATACGCCGGCAGCGTCTGCGTGGGGCTCTGCGCGTTTTTCGGAATGCCCGGAGAGGGCCACGTGCTCACCGGGGCCGTGGTCGTCGTTTCCGTGACGCGGGCGTACTTCGTGGAGTTCCCCGTCAGCCACTGGGTCAGCCTTGGGTCGGCGTGGGCCGGCTGGATGGCGCACCCGAGGAGACCGGCAAAAATCAGGCGCTTCATGGCTCGTAGGTCGCCGTGGCGGTGCGGTTGGCCCGGTAAAAGCGGCGCGTATTGCTGTTCGCCGCGCCGGTCTCAGTGAAGCTCGTCTCCGTGGCATTCGCCGCCGCCGGCACCGTCGTGCTGAGCGTGGTCCACGTCTGCAGGTTCGGGGAAGATTCCACCAGGTAGGTGCCCCCCTCCACACTGCTGAAGGTCATCGTCACATTGCCGCTCGTCTTGTTCAGAGCCATGCTCTTCATCGTTTCCTTTGTGCTCGGCCCGCCAAGAAACGTCTGCACCGCAGCCGCTGGCACCGTGGTGGCATTCCCTGCATTAGGCGTGCCGAAATACTGTTTCCCCAGCATGTGGGGGAAGACAGGCGCTCCTGCGGCATCGATGGTCACAAAGTAGGCATACGTGCCGTTCGGGAAATCCGGAGTCACGCAGTAGCGGCCATTGTACTCGTCCAGGTCAAAGGTGTTGCCCTGGGTGCTTCCCGTGTGGCCGAGGTAGTTGTAGTCTCCGATGTAGCGGCCCAGAGTATACGATTGCGTTCCTCCCGGGCCGCCGGTCGTGGTGTAATTCGTGGGCGGGCCCCACTGAGTGGCGGTCAGGGTGACTTGGGCCGCGTTGCCCGGATTCGCCACGCCCATGACCGACGCAGCCCAGCGCGGCAGGGTGTCCCGCGTGGTCACGCCCGTCCGTTTGGCAAACCCGCTCCGCACACGCCGCACCCCGCCCACGATGGAAACCACCGGAGCCGAAGTGTAGCCACTGCCTCCATTCGTCACCGTGATCCCCGTGATGATGCCGCCCGCCACCGTGGCCGTGGCCGCCGCTCCCGTGCCGCCGCCGCCGATGAACTTCACCACCGGAGCCGTCTGCGTCGAAGCTGCGGCTGACGAAATGGCTACAGCGGTCACTTTTCCCCCGCTCACCGTCGCCACCCCGCCGTCGTAGGCATACGGCCCGTAGATCGGGTAGCCATCGTAGGCCCAGCCCAGGATGGGCGAGTGGTGCAGCGCGGAGGTGTCCTCCGTGTAGGTGTAGGTGGCCACCGTCCCGGCATTGAGCGTCCGCGTCATGTTGTCCCCCAGCTGCCAGCGCAGCGCCTTCGGCCCGGCATGGTAGTGGTACTGGCCGTTGTTTCCCGGCTGGTGGGCAAAACCGGGGTCAAACGTGACCACCTCCACCGCCATCGCATCGCGGGACCACACGCCCGTGCTCCCCATGCCATCCGTGCCCGTCACCGTCGTCGCCACCGTCGGCGTGGCGGACTGGTTGAAGGCAAACGCATCCCCCAGATCGTAAATTGCCACCCCGTTCACCATCATCCCGATCATGCCGCCCAGGTGGCGCGTCTTCGTCGTGGCGGGCACAGGGCTGCGCGTAATGCGCACCTGGTAGTTTTTACCCAGCGGCCAAAAGCCAAACAACCCGCCCCCATTTGTAAACCACGGCCCCATCGTGTATGACGCCAGCCCGTTGGAGTTGATGTAAACATCCGTCG
>JANOAS010000098.1:0-46141 GCA_031411255.1 bacterium | reverse complement strand
CTGCCATCATGTGCTGGACGTGACCTTCGGCGAGGACCACTGCCAGGTGCGCGACCGGGCCGCTGCGCAGAGTCTGAGCCTGATGCGTGAAGTGGCCGGGGCGCTGCTCAAGGCGCATCCGCTCAAAGGCTCAATCAAGGGCAAACGACAACGGGCCGCGCTTTCGTCGAGGTTCAGGTCGGAAGTGGTCGCCGCTAGATTTGATAATTTTCATGCGTAAGCCCTGCTTTGGACGCAAAGCATGGAAGAATCCTGTTGCGACACAGTGAGACTATGCTACTGGGAATGTTCCGCCCGCCCGGACGGCGTCTTTCAGGCGCCCTCAGGAGAGCCGTTTTCCGTTACCAATCATGGGTCCATCCGACACAATTGCCTTCGATTCGTTCTCCCGGGCGGGAGAACAGGCGAGGCGTGCGATCCATTCCCCAGTTCCTATGAGAAGCGATTTAGTTGAACAGGCCTCGAAGGTCGTCCCGCATCCTCCCGTGTTGATCAACATGGTTTCCCAGCGCGTCCGTCAGCTCAACCAGGGGCGTGCGCCATTGATCGACCTCGTGGGTCGGCGCCGGCTCGGCCAGGCGGACATCGCCCTCCTGGAAATCATCGAGGGGAAAATCAAGTACACGGCCAACGGCCCAACCGGCGAGTAATCCGCCACCTCGGACCGTCCAGCCCGCCCGGGCGAAAAATTCCCGCCCGCCGGGTCCGGACCCGCATTCTCCGGGCGCAGACCATTCCCCATGGGAGATGACATCGCCACGAACCGCAAAGCCCTCCGGGATTATTTCATCCTGGACACGGTGGAGGCGGGCATTCAGCTCGTCGGCACGGAGGTGAAGTCGATCCGTCAGGGCCACCTGAACATCAACGACGCCTTCGCCCGCATCGAAAAGGGCCAGGCGTGGCTCTACGAGTGCGACATCCTCCCGTACGACAAGGCGAGCCACACGCAGCACATTGACCGCCGTCCGCGGCGTCTGCTGCTGCACAAAAAGGAGATCGAGCGCCTGCACGGCCAGGCGACGATCAAGGGCAACTCGCTCGTCGCCCTGCGTGCCTATTTCAAAAACCACCGCGTCAAAATCCTCCTCGGCGTGGGCAAGGGCAAGGCCTCCCACGACAAGCGGGAGGACATCAAGAAGAAGGAGGACGACAGGGAAATCGCGCGGGAAATGTCCCGCTTCAACAAAGGGCGGTAGGCGTCAGAACCCAACCGCCTCCAGCTCCGCCAGCGGCCTGGCCATCGCCTGGATCCCGCACGCCCAGAACTCCGGTTTTGTAATGTCCTGCCCGAGCGTCTCCCGCACGCAGTCCTCGCACGAGGCCCGCCCGGTTGACTGCAGAAAGGTCTCGTATTTCGGCAGAAAGGACGGTCCCTCGGCCTCGAACCGCGCATAAAGAGCCTGGCTCAGGAGGTAGCCGAAGACGTAGGGGAAATTGTAGAACGACACGTCTGTGATGAAGAAGTGCATCTTCGAGGCCCAGAACATCGGGTCCTCCCCGCCGGGCAGCAACGTGTCACCGTAAAGATGGCGCTGGGCCTCGCGCATAAGTTCCTTCAGCCGGCTGGCGGGCAGCTCGCCACTGCGCCGCTCCTCGTAGAAACGGCGCTCAAATTCAAAGCGCATGGGAATGTTCAGCAGGTTGGCCGATGCCCTGAGCATCTCCTGGTCCAGCAGGTGCGCCTTTTGCGCCGCAGGCAGGGCCGGGTCTGAAAGCAGGGAGCGCAGGAGGATCATCTCGCCGAAGTTTGACGCCGTCTCGGCCAGCGTCATCGGGTACTGCCGGGCGAGCGGCCGCACGCCGCGCAGCAGGGAGCTGTGCCAGGCGTGGCCCGCCTCGTGCGCCAGGGTGACGACGTCGTGCACCGTGTCCGCATGCGTCATGTAGATACGCTCCTGGTTGATGAACGGAGACTCGGTCATGAAGGCGCCGGGCCGCTTCCCCGGACGCACGGCGGACTCGATCCAGCCGCGCTCCAGCATTTCCTGAAAATAGGAGCCGAAGGCCGGCCACGCCTCGCTGAAGGCGCGGTGGACGATGCCGCATGCCTCCGGCCAGGCCACGGGTGTCTCGTCCGCTGCGGGCCACTGCGGCGCCTCCAGGTCGAAAAAATGCAGGCCGGGCGTGCCCTGCTTCCGCGCAGCCAGCCGGACGGCGCGGCGGGGCAGCTCGATGTTTTCATGGATGGCCTGAAGCAGCGCATCGAGCGTGGCCTGGCTCATCGCCGCATCGTGCAGCGGGGCGCTCAGAAAATGGCCCGTCCCGCGCCGCTGATAGAGCGTGTGGCGCGTGCCCGCGATGGCATTCAGCGATGCAGCCAGCGAATCCTCGTGCTCCAGGAACGGCTTCTGGCCGTCGTGAAAGGCCGCCTCGCGCAGCCTCCGGTCAGGGTCCGACATCAGAGCGCGCCGCCTTGCCATGCCCACCGTCTGCCGGGAGCCGTCCGGAAACGTCATTTCAAAAGTCATGCGCCCGGTCAGCGTGTCGTAGAGCCGGCCCCAGGCGTTCATCCCGTCCACCGCCAGGTCCGCCGCCAGCCCCTCAAGGGCGACGGGCATCTGCATCCGGCCTTCATGGCGCAACCGCTGGAGCGCCCAGCCTGCGTCAGCCAGGGCGGGAGCGGCACACAGCGCGGCAAAATCCGCCTCCGCCCCGCCGCGCAGCCCGCGCATGAGTTCCGCACGCAACTTCACCAGCGCCGCCTCCACTCCGGAAAAAGAAGCCGTCTCCGTCTGCACCGCCTCGTCCGTGGCATCCGCCGCCCCCAGGCAGCCCAGCCAGCACCGCGCGTGGGCCAGCCGGCTGCCGAGCTGCTCGTATTTTCCCACCAGCCCGGTCCAGGCCGGCACCGTCTCTGCAGACAAATCCGCAGCCGCCTGGGCCTCCCCCAGCGCGGCATTCAGATCACGCTCTAGGGCTGCCCTGAAATCCCGGTAGGCCGGGCTGTCGATGGAGGCGAAAAAATCCGTGAGATCCCAGGCTTGCCGGGCGGTGGAAAGGGTGGTGTGGGACATGGAGGCTCCAGTATTGACCCGCTCCGGCGCAGATGCCAGGGAAGTGTGAAAGACCAGGCCGCTTCCCCCATTGCCACTCCGCCGTTCCCGCCTACTGGTGCCCGCGCATGGAATTTCTCCGCTTCAAGCACGCCCGCTTCACCGCCCGCTTTCCCAGGGACTACTCCTACTCCCGCTCCCACTACTGGATGGCCCGGGTGGAGGGGGAGCCAGGCCTCTGGCGCGTCGGCTTCACGAAGTTTGCCACCCGCATGCTCGGGGAGCTGGTCGAGGCCGTCTTCACCACGCCGGAGGGCGGCGCCGTGGAGCCAGGTCAGGAAATCGGCCACGTGGAGGGGTTCAAAGCGGCCAGCAGCGTCTTCTGCGTCATGCAGGGGACCTTCGCCGGCATGAATCCGGCCCTCGCCGCCGACGCCTGTCTCGTGAAGAGCGATCCCTACATCGAAGGCTGGCTCTACGCCGTCCGCGGCGAGCCGGAGCCCGACCACATGGATGGCGAAGGCTACCTCGCCCTCATGCAGGAAACCATCACCCGCATGGCCGAAGCGGAGCACGAGTGACCCCGCCGGCCGTTACTGGGTGAGCGGCACGGCGTCGCGAATGAAGTTGCCCCCCTTCGAGTCACGCCAGACGGCAATCGCCCACTGCTCATTCGGGGCGGGCAGCCCACCGCGGAAGGAGTAATCCTCGCAACTGACACGAATGACGGAGCGCTTGTCCGTGGCCCCCTTCTCCCCGAGCAGCAGCGTGCAGTCGTCAAGATCCAGCCCGATCACCTTCGGCCGCTCGTGGTTCGGGCTGTTTTTTGACTGGCTGCGGATGCGCCCCACCCATAAAGCCTGCGCGGAAGGACGGCCGGATGGCCGGGATGACTCCCCCTCTTTGCCTTCGATCTCCCCTTGCATCCGCCTGAACCACGAGGCCAGCTGCGGGTCCTCCTGCATCCGGCGTTCGATCTGCTTCCGGGCATTCACCCGCTCCAGCTGGACCACCCCGAGTGCGCACAGTCCCAGAATGATGACCGCCACGGCCACCTTCACGGCGACCGGGCTGATGGGGGGCGGGGCGGGGCGGGCAGGTTCTTTGGCCGGACGGCTCATGGGAAGACGGAAAATCGGTAAAGGACAGGGTGGTCGAGGCGGTGAAAACGCTGCGGCACGCGCCACCAGCGGGACCCTCACCTTCGCGCATTCTCAAAAAAATGCCAGACGGGCCGGGCCCAAATCAGCCATTTGGATGAAGCATGCCGTGCAGCATCGCGGTGAGCTGTGCGATTTCCTCGCTCACCCGCTTATTTCTGTCCTGCAACACCGTCATCCGCAGCCGGCCGAGGGAAGTCGAACCATAGACGCGCTTCACCTCGCCCGCTTCCTTCCTGATGTCCTCAAGCTGCGTCAGACGCTGGCTGATCCGGTTTTGCAGCCGCTGAATGGCAAATGGATTGCCCGCATCCGGGTGCGCCGTCAGCATGGCGGCCAGCTTCGGGTCGGCCACTTTTTGCTTCGTCACCGCCTCCGCAGTGGCCTTCTCGGCCTGCTCCGCCTTCACTTCGGGAGGCAGTTGCTCATACTCCCAGCGCTTCGCGTCCATCTCGTCATAGCCCATCTCGGTCGCGAGGGCAGGCTGCAGCTTGGCCAGCGCCACCTTGGCCAGGCCATCACGGTGCTTGATGCTCAAGGTCACCGGGGTCAGGCCCGTCACGATCGCTTCTGAATACGTCTTCGCGTCAGTCGTGGAAATTGTGGCATAGGCCCGGCCCACCGCCTTGGAACGCACACTCACGCGGTATTTCGCCTTGTAGTCCTCAAATTCCTTCTTGAGCTTGTCCATCTCGTCCTGGGAATGCTCCAGCGACTTGCGCAGCTCTTCCTTGGCATCCTCACTCTGCTTGTTCTTCTCGATCACCTCGTTAAACTTCCGGGTGTACTCCTCCTCCAAGAGTTTCCGCTCGCTCTGGAGGGCGGAAAGGTCGGTTTGCAGCTTTTGCAGATCGGCATCACTCGGCCCCGTGGCGACAGGTGCCTTAGTGCAGGAGGAAAGAAGAGCCCCCACCGTAAGGAGGGCCGCGATGTTGGGGAGACGCATTGGGGTGTGAAAAGACATGAGGTTCGTGAGCAGACGGCTCTTAAGCGCAAAAAGGATGTTTTGCAACCTGGTGAGCCCTCCGCGTTTCCCTGTGTCCAGAGTGCGGGATTTGCTCAATCTTAACCACCCTCTCCCGGAAAAACTACGAGGTCTGGTAGTTGACCGGCTCCTCCGTGATGACGATGTCGTGCGCATGGCTCTCGCGCAGACCACCTGCGGTAATCCGGACAAACTGAGCACGCGAGCGGAGTTCCTCCAGGTTCCCCGCCCCCACGTAGCCCATGCCGGAGCGCAGACCGCCCAGCAGCTGGAAGACCGTGTCCCGCAGCGGACCACGGTAGGGAACGCGGCCCTCCACGCCTTCCGCGACGAGTTTTCCAGAGGCGTTCTGGCCGTAGCGGTCGCTGGAGCCCTTGCGCATGGCTTTGAGCGAGCCCATGCCGCGGTATTCCTTGAAGGTCCGCCCCTGGTGGTTCACCAGCGCACCTGGGCTCTCCGTCGTGCCAGCCAGCAGGGATCCCAGCATCACCATGTCCGCCCCGGCGGCCATCGCCTTCACCAGATCCCCCGAATACCGGATCCCGCCGTCGGCAATGACGCGTATCCCGTTTTGCCGGCACCAGGAGGCGACATTCTGAATGGCAGTAAACTGGGGCACACCCACGCCGGAAATGACCCGCGTGGTGCAGATCGATCCCGGGCCGACGCCCACCTTCACCGCACTCGCACCAGCCTCGGCCAGTTCGCGTGCCCCTTGGGCCGTCACCACGTTGCCCGCCACCACGATCACGTCGCTCCCGAGAGCCGCTTTGATTTTCGAAATCACCGCCATCACCCGCGTCGTGTGCCCCGTCGCCGCATCGATGAACAAGGCATCCGCCCCCGCCTCGCGCAGGGCTGCAGCCCGCTCGATGCAGTCCTCCCCCACCCCGACCGCCGCTCCCACGCGGAGCTGGCCCTTCCCGTCCTTGCAGGCGGCGTTGTACATTTCCCGCTTTTCGATGTCCTGGCTGGTGATCAGCCCGGCTAGGCGGCCGCGGTCATCCACCAGCGGCAGTTTTTCGATCCGGTGCTGATAAAGGAGATGCCGAGCTTCCTCCAGGGTCGTGCGCAGCGGCGCGGTGATCAGGTTTTCCCGCCGGGTCATGATCTGCTCCACCCGCGTGTCCGGGTCGCTCACCATCCAGATGTCCCGGTTCGTCACCATCCCCTCGAGTGTTCCGTCCGGCGCCGTCACGGGAAATCCCGCCACGCCCCGCTCGTGCATCACCTGGTGCAGCTCACGCAGGGTGTTTTCCTTCCGCACGGTGAAGGGGTCCGTGATGATCGTGTTTTCAGAGCGCTTCACCTTCGCCACCATCGCCGCCTGCTCGGCAATGGGCACGTTCCGGTGGATGACCCCCAGACCGCCCTCCCGCGCCAGCGCAATGGCCAGCTCGGCCTCCGTCACAGTGTCCATGGCGGCGGAAATGATCGGGATGTTCAGGTCGACGCTGTCCGTCAACCTCGTTCGCAAATCGGCCTCCGCCGGAAGGATCTCGCTCCGCTGGGGAACGAGAAGGACGTCGTCGAAAGAAAGCCCCATCGGGGGCAGCGCGGGTATCGTGTCGCTCATGGAGAAAAATGGACGGAGTGCTGCCTCCGTATACCCATGCCGAATTCATCCCGCTTTGCCGGGGTGTCAACTGGAATGACCCCGCCGGCACGATCAGCGAACGGCCAAAACGAGAAAAAATTGAAAATCGCGATTTTCCCCTAATAAAAATACCGTTGCCACGCTTAAAGGAATCCTCTATTGTGCCGTCAAGAGGTGGAAATCCGATCCATCCCACGCACCATAGGCCACTCGAAAAAACCACTCCCATGAAAAAACCCACTCTGCCGTCCTTTTCCTCCCGCCGCCAGGGCTTCACCCTGGTCGAGCTGCTCATCGTCATCACCATCATCGGCGTCCTCGCGGGGATCGCCATGCCGGTCTTCAGTCAGGTGACGAAAAACGCCAAGAAAACCCAGACCCGCATGCTCTGCAATGGTCTGGTGGTCTCCATCAAATCCTACTACACCGAGTATTCCCGCTACCCCTCGCCTCCCGGCGGTGCCGCCTCCGAGGCCGCCCCGCTCCGGAGCGACGAGTCCATCGTCTCCGCCCTCATGCCCGGCAACAAGGAGCGCAACCCCCGCAACATCAAATTTCTCCCTGACATGAAGGACGTGAGTGACGCCGAAGTGCCGTCCAACGGTCTGGTGAACAAAGGCGGCGGTGCCATGTACGTCGTGGACTCCTTTGGCGAGGAGTTCTACATCCTCATGGATTCCGACTACAACAACGAGATCGAAAACCCGAACCCCAACTCGAGCGCCATGAAATTGTTCGAAGGCGTGCTCGTCTACTCCTCGGGACCGGACAAGAACATCGAAACCTGGGAGGACAACGTCACCAGCTGGACCTCAGGTTCGGACAAAAAGTAACCCATTTGACTGGGCCGCCCGCGTCCTCTGCGCGGCGTGCCCGAAGTTTCGCCGAAAAAGAAGAGCGCCGGACACCCGTCCGGCGCTCTTTTGTTTTCCCAGAGGCCCACCCATGGCAGCAGGTGGCTGGAAGATTCTTTTTCCTCACGCGGTCGCCGGTGCGGCTCCGAAGGGAGCCTCCGCTGCGGCAGGTGCCGGCGTGGCCATGGATTCAGCAGCCGCCCGTCCCTGGTCGGCCCCTTCCGCGAATCCTTGTTTCAACGGATTCGGCAGCAGCTCGCGCAGCAGCGTGATCCCGAAGACCGCCGTGAACCCGGCGGCATAGGAAATGTCATAACCGGCCTGGGCAAAGGTTGTCTTGATTTTCGGCGCAGCCTCGGTGGCCGCCTTCCTGGCGTCGGCTGCGGCGGCCCGGAAGGCCTGGCCAAAGCTCGTGTAGGACGGGCCGCTCTGCGGAGGAGGAGGCGGCGTACCTGTCTCGTGGGCGGTCTGGTGGAAATCTCCCGCCCCGTGCGTGGAGGCGGCGGCAGCTTCCGGGGGAAGCACTTCGGCATCAATCGGCGTTGGATCAGTCATGGCAGTGGCAGTTGGTTGGTTAAGTTTTGCGAACGGCACTATCATAACCGTCCCCGGTGGAGAGAACGTGATAACTTCAGCCCGCCTTTCTCACATCCGTCAAAAATATTTCCAAATCCCCGGGCGTCGTCTGCCACGAGCACATGAGCCGGGCGTCTCCACACCCGGCGATGGAGTAAAAGTGCCAGTCTTTTTCGTGCAGATACTTTTGAACCTCCGGGCGAAAGCGGGCAAAGACGGCATTCGCCTCCGTGGGGAAAAGGATTTCCACGCCCTCCGCCTCCAGCCCAGCCCGAAGCTCCCGCGCCAGCCCGTTGGCCCGTTCTGCGATGCGCCGCCACGCCCCGTCCCGCAGCAGACCGGTCCACGGCGCACTGAGAAATCGCATTTTCGAGGCCAGCTGGCCCGCCTGCTTGCACCGCCAGGCGAAGTCCCGGGCCAGCGCCTTGTCAAAGAACACCAGCGCATCACCAATGCCGGAGCCCAGCTTCGTCCCGCCCAGACTCAGCACATCCACCCCGGCACGCCACGTCATTTCCGCCGGGCTGCAGCCCAATGTGGCCGCTGCATTGGCGAACCGCGCCCCGTCCATGTGCACCCTTAGCCCGTGCCCGCGTGCGGTGGCGGTCAGGTTTCGGATTTCATCCAGCTGGTAGACCGTTCCCAGTTCTGTCGCCTGCGTCAGGCTCAGCGCGGAGGGTTTGGAGAAATGGAAGTCGTGCCGGTTCGCTAGGGCGGACTCCACCGCCTCCGGAGTCAGTTTTGCCAGCGGTCCGGGCCGGGTGAGCAGCTTCGCCCCGCCGGTGAAAAACTCCGGCGCGCCCGCCTCGTCCGTTTCCAGGTGGGCCAGCTCGTGGCAGATCACCGCCTGATAGGGCAGGCACAACGTTTGCAGCGCCAGTGAATTGGCTGCCGTGCCGTTGAAGACGAAAAACACGTCACAGTCCGTCTCGAAAACCTGGCGGATCAGATCGCAGGCTTCCGCGGTGAATGGGTCATCGCCGTACGAACCGACCGGTCCGGCGGCGTTGGCGGCGGCGAGGGTGGTCCAGGCTTCCGGGCAGAAGCCGGCCACGTTGTCACTGGCAAAGGCATGTGGATTCATTTAGAGATCGCCCACTATGCATGAAAATCCGTTTTCGCTGGAGGGAGAAATCGCCGTCGTCACCGGGGGCGGCACCGGGCTCGGGCTGGGCATGACGCGCTGCCTGCGCGACGCCGGAGCCCAGGTCATCATCACTGGGCGCCGGGAGGACGTGCTGGCGCAGGCTATCGCGGATCTAGGGCCGGGCGTCCACGCCATCCCCTTCGACGTCACAGACTCAAAGCTCGCCCCGGATTTTATCGCCACCGCCACCGCAAGCGTCGGCGCCCCCACCATCCTCGTGAACAACGCCGGCATCCACGTCAAAAAGCCCGCGCTGGAGATGACGGATGAGGATTTCGACTCCGTCCTGCGCACCCACCTCGGCGGCGCCTTCGCCCTCACCCGCGCCGCCGCTCCGGGCATGCTGGCGCGGAAAAAGGGCAGCCTCGTCTTCGTCAGTTCCATGACCGGCTACATGGGCATGCCCCTCGTCGCAGGCTACTCAGCCGCAAAAACAGGCGTCATCGGCCTCGTCCGCACCCTCTCCGCCGAGTTCGCCCCCAGCGGCGTCCGCGTCAACGCCGTCGCCCCGGGCTGGATCGACACCCCCATGCTCCGCCGCGCCATCTCCGCCGACGCCGAGCGCGAACGCAAAATCCGCGGCCGCATCCAGATCGAAGGCTTCGGCGCCCCGGAGGACGTCGGCTGGGCCGTCGTCTACCTCTGCTCCCCCGCCGCCCGCTACCTGACCGGCGTCATCCTGCCCGTGGATGGCGGAGGGCATGCGAGTTTCTGATTTTTATACGAAAAACGGCCCCACCCGCGAAGGATGGAGCCGTTTAAAATCGAAGCGGAAGCGGTTCCGCCGGCGGCCTTAGATGGCGACGCTCTGGATCGTCTTGAGAATCCGGGAGGCGATCTGGTAGGGATCACCCTGGGAGTTCGGACGGCGGTCTTCGAGGTAGCCCTTGTAGCCGCTGTTGGCGAAGCTGTGCGGGACGCGGATGGACGCGCCGCGGTCGGCGATGCCGTAGGAGAACTTGTCGATGGACTGGGTCTCGTGCAGGCCGGTGAGGCGCATGTGGTTGTCCGGACCGTAGACGGCGATGTGCTCCTCCTTGTATTTGTCGAAGGCGGCCATCAGTTTCTCGAAGTATTCCTTGCCACCCACGGTGCGCATGTGCTCCGTGGAGAAGTTCGCGTGCATGCCGGAACCGTTCCAGTCGAGATCCACGCCGAGGGGTTTGCAGTGCCACTCGATGTCGACGCCGTATTTTTCGCAAAGGCGGAGGAGGATGTAGCGGGCCATCCACACTTCGTCAGCGCAACGCTTGGAGCCCTTGCCGAAGATCTGGAACTCCCACTGACCCTTGGCCACCTCGGCGTTTATGCCTTCGTGGTTGATACCGGCATCCAGACAGATGTCGAGGTGCTCCTCGACGATCTGGCGGGCGATGTCGCCCACATTGCTGTAGCCGACACCAGTGTAGTACGGCCCCTGGGGAGCCGGGTAGCCGTTTTCCGGGAAGCCAAGCGGACGGCCGTCCTGGTAGAGGAAATATTCCTGCTCAAAGCCGAACCAGGCGCCCGGATCGTCCAGGATGGTGGCGCGGTGGTTGGACACGTGGGGCGTGCCATCGGCATTCATGACCTCGCACATGACGAGGACGCCGTTCGTGCGCGTCGAGTCAGGAAACACGGCCACAGGCTTGAGAACGCAGTCTGAGCTGCGGCCGGGAGCCTGCCGGGTCGAGCTGCCGTCGAACCCCCAGAGAGGGAGTTCTTCGAGTTTCGGGAAGCTGGCGAACTCCTTGATTTGAGTTTTGCCACGGAGGTTCGGCACCGGCGTATAGCCGTCGAGCCAGATGTATTCGAGTTTGTATTTGGCCATTGTTGGTGGTTGTGAAGTTGGGGTCAATGTCCCGAACGCCGCCACTTGTCCACTGGAAACCGGGGGAAATTTGGGCGTTGGGGCTCCCCTCGCATCAAGCATCTGGCGTGCCAGTCGTAAACAATAAAAGCGCCCGGCGTCTCATTTTTTTCATCATCGGGCAGCGATCATGCCGTCAGGCCACACCCGTCCGGGGCCCTGGGCGGCTTCAGAAAACCTCACCCCTTCCGGCGGTTTTCGGTTTACTCCCCGCCCGGGGGCTTGTTAAGCTGTCCTGCCCTCGCTGAATGTTTCGGGATTTTCTTTTGGCCTTCCGTTTGCCAAGGGAAAATCCCCGGTGTACTGCTTGGCGCAGATTTGCAACTCAGGGACAAGAAGACCACTTACGGACATATGAACAAACTCACAGTGATTGGTTTGGGGCTCATCGCAGCCGCCACCATGGCGACTGGCCAGGAGCCTGCGCCAGCGGCTCCACCCGTGCCGGAGGCTCCGACCCCGGCGGCGGAAACCTCCGCGCCTGCTCCAGCAGCCGACGCCACCCCCGCAACCATCCCGGCCCCGGCCGACGCCCCACCAGCACTCGAAGCTCCCGCCCCGACCGGTTCAGACTCCCCGCTCCCGGCTCCCGTTGTCGACCCCTCCGGCGCCCCCGTCAGCGGGCTGCTCCCGCCTCCCACGCAAAAGAGCAGCGGCGGCAGCCTCGGCGGCCTCTCGGAGATGCTGGGGAACCTCAAAAACCTCAACATCAACGGAGACAGCACCACCTACGACACCGCCACCGGCAGGGCCATCGCCAAGGGAAACGTGAGGGCGAAATTCCCCGACACGGAAATTTATGCTGACCAGGCGGAATACGACGCCCAGCTCAATGAAGTTCACGTCGTTGGCAATGTCTCGATCTACCGCGCCGGCACGCTCTACCGCGGGGAGGAAGCCACCTACAACCTGACCAGCAAGGAACTCGACACGCGCCGCCTGCGCAGTTTCTTCGAGTCCCCCAGCGCCCAGGGACCGCTCTTCTTCAAGAGCGAGCACATGAAGACGAAGACGGAATCGATCGACGCCGTCGATGCCGAAGAGGCCAGCTTTTCGACCGAGGACAGCCAGGATCCCGACTGGTTTATCAAGGCAAAGGAAGTGAAAATCTACCCGGACGACCGGATCGTTTTCAAGAATCCCACCATTTACGCTGGCGGCGTGCCCGTCTTCTGGCTGCCCTACCTCGCCCAGCCGCTGAACGAGGAGCTTGGCTACACCTTCACCCCCGGCTACAAGAGCAACTGGGGCCTGTTCCTCGAAAACACCTACGGCACACTCCTCGGCGACCACTCGATCCTGAAGTACCACCTCGATCTGCGCTCGGACCGTGGCATAGCCGGCGGCATTGACCTCCTCTCCCGCCGCTGGAAGGACAACCAGTATTTCGGCAAATTCCAGGCCTACTACGCCAACGACTCCAGCCCACTGACCACCGGGGTGGCCGCACGCAACGAGGACCGGACCAATCTCGACTCAGACCGTTACCGCATCAATTTCCACCACCGGGTCTACCTTCCAGGGCCGGATGAATCCACCCTTTACGTTGATTTCGACATCAACAAGCTGAGCGACGAGTTCTTCTACGAAGACTTCTTCCCCACCGAGTTCCGCATTGATCCGCAGCCGGACAACTACATCGGCCTCGTCAAGCAACACGAACGCGGCGAGCTGAGCGTGCTCACACGCTTCCGCGCCAACGATTTCTACCAGACCGACACCCGCCTGCCGGAAATCGCCCTCGATTTCACCCGCCAGCCGATCTTCGACACGGGCGCCTTCTACTGGGGCAGCACCATCTTCGGCGTCTATGACGAAAAAATTTCCAGCAAGCGCCGCGCGCAGTTGCTCGGCCAGATCAGCAATCTGGAGGACAAGCTGGGTGATCCCCTGGCCGACACCACCATCGATGACCGCACCCTGCTCGACGACCTGAAGAGCCAGACCGAAGAGGCCGGTTTCACCCGCTTCCACAGCTACCACGAGGCGCTCTACCCCTTCACCATTGGAGACTGGCTGAACATCACCCCGAAACTCGGCGTGGGCCTCACCACCTACTCCGGCATTGACGGCCCTCAGCCGGAAAACGACACCCGCACACTCTTCCACGCCGGCGTGGACGTTTCCTTCAAGGCGTCAAAGATGTACGAAAACATCCAGATGCCAAACCTCGGCGTGGACGGCCTCCTGCACGTCGTTCAGCCCTACATGAACTGGTCATTCCTCTCCTCGGACAGCCTCGGTGACGGCTTCAAGCGCATCGACCGCTTCGCACCGTCCACCCGCCTGCGCTCGATCGACATTCCCCAGTTCACCGCCATCGACGACCTGAACAGCTGGAACATCCTCCGCCTCGGCGTGAGCAACCGCCTCCTCACCAAGCGAGGCAACGGCACGTCCCCTTGGCTGACGAGCAACACGTACTTCGACGTCTTCATGGACGACCCCGAATTCAACCGGGACTTCTCCAACGTCTTCCAGGAGTTCGCCTGGTATCCCCTCCCCTGGCTGCGGCTGGACATGGGCATGCAGCTCCCGCTGCTCGACAACAATGTTGACTTCACCGAGTTCAACACCGCCCTCACCTTCATGCCGGTCAAGGACTTCGAATTCTCCATCGGCAACCGCATCCTCCAGAACCACCCGTTCTTTGAGGACTCGAACCTGATCGACTTCCGCACCTACACCCACATCAACGACAACTGGGGCCTGAGCACCTACCACCGCTACGAGACGGACGACAACACGCTGGAAACGCAGCAATACAGCATCCACCGCGATCTCACCAGCTGGGCTGGCGCCTTGGGACTCGTCATCCGCGACAACCGCGGCAAATCGGAAACCGGTGTCGTCTTTTCACTCACACTCAAAGACTTCCCCGGCGTGGCCATCCCGCTCAACCTCGACGCTGGCGGCCGCTAAAACCAGCCCCGGCAGTCTTGTCCAACAGGGCCGCGGAGCGATCTGCGGCCCTTTTTTTGACCAAAGCCCGCCGGTGTCGTGATTTTCACGCTTTTTCCCTCGTCAGACGCGCCTGAATTTTCTAAAGTGACCTGCGGCTCGCACCAATAATCCCGCCTCCGATCATGAACCCGCCACCTCTTCCTCCACACGACCCGCACGCCCAATATCAGGCGCACGACCCAGGAGCCTACCCTGAAGGCTATGCCGACGGCTACGATGATGTGCCCCACGTGTCCGTTGACGACGTTCGCGCCTTTGAGGAGGAGAAACGCAAGAAAAGCTTCTGGGCCGCCATCGGCTCCACCGTCCTGGTGCACGTTGCCCTGGCCGTCATCCTCGGGTTCATCGCACTCGCGACGAAGGTGCTCAACGTCCCGGAGATCCAGGTGATGACCGAAAGCGACGGCTCCGAGTCCCTCATCGACAAACCTGAATTCTCCTCCCAGTCACTCAGTGACCGCCCGTCAGGCGCAGCGGCGGGAGTCGAGGCGCAGATCAATCTGGCGAACGTCGGCCCCATGGCCGTGCCCATGAACGACGCGATGGCCACGGATGCGGTGAACTTCGGCAACTCCATGGCTGGCGTGGGCCTCGGCATGGAGGGCTTCGGCCCGGGCGGCGGCGGCGCGAAGTTTCTCGGCCTGGGCGGCGGCGGCCGGAACATTTATTTCGTCATCGACACCTCGACGTCCATGATTCGCAATGCCGGCCAGGGAGGCATCGCCTCCATTCGCGAGGAGCTGAAACGCGCCATCGACGGAATGTCAGCCGGCACCTCGTTCAACATTGTGTGCTTCGGACTGGAAGCCGACGGCTTCCAGGAAAAATCCGTCAAAGCCAACAAGGAAAACAAGGAGGCTGCGGTGAAATTCATGTCGCCCTACTACGGAGGAGCCGGTGGATTTGGCCGCACGCGGACGGAATCTTTTGGAACAAAAGGCATTGACAATGAGGGAACTAAATACCTGCCAATCCAGCTCTCCCAGTTCGAGGAACTGGTCGGCACCTCCGGCGGCTCGCGCATCGACCTCGGGCTCATGGCCGCCTTCAAGCAGCGTCCGTCCTCAATCTTTGTCCTCTCCGACGGCGCACCCGGTACCAACAAGGGCGGGGAAAAGGTCCCCTACCCGCAGCTGGTGGAGATGATCAAGAAGAGCGCCCAGGCCATCTACAAGACCTACCTCCCCACGGTCAACACCATCGCCATCGACGGCATCACCAACGACGAGGAAAACTTCCTCAAGTCCCTGTCCGCCGCCTTCAACGGAAAGCACAAGCGGGTGAGTGCTGCGGAACTGAAGAATTGAAGTCAGTTGACCCCGGGGTCGTTTCGCCGTTAGCCTTCGGCCATGGCTTTTCTCGCGAACCCCTCGAAATCCCGTCCCGACTACGATGTGATCGTCGTCGGCAGCGGCGCAGCCGGTGGCATGTCGGCATACCTTTTGGCCATGAACGGGCTGAAGGTGCTGATGCTGGAGGCCGGGCGGAACTATGATCCGCTGACGGAAACACCGATGTACAACCTGCCCTCGCACGCCCCCCTGCGCGGCGCGCCGACTCCGGACAAGCCATTCGGCTTTTTCGACGCCACGGTGGACGGCGGCTGGAAGGTGCCCGGCGAGCCCTACACCAACGCCGCCGGTCCCGAGTGGATGTGGTGGCGGGCCCGCATGCTGGGAGGGCGGACGAACCACTGGGGGCGCATCTCCCTGCGCATGGGACCGTATGATTTCAAACCCCGGAGCCGTGACGGCATGGGGCTGGACTGGCCTCTGGACTACAAGGACCTCGCCCCGTATTACGACCGCGTGGAGTCGCTCATCGGCGTCTACGGCGGGGACGACGACCTGGAAAACACACCCGCTTCTCCCAAGGGAGTGCTCCAGCCACCGCCCGCCCCGCGCGGCTATGAGCTGCTGACGCAGAAATACTGCGCCAAACTGGGCATCCCCGTCATCCCGAGCCACCTCGCCATCCTCAGCCAGCGGCAGGACGGCGCGGCCCTGGCGGCAAAGCTGCACCCGGGCAATCCGAACGCCCAGTGGCTGGCCCAGCACGCCGCCACACGCGCAGCCTGCTTCTGGGCCACGGAATGCGGGCGCGGCTGCTCGATCAAGGCCAACTTCCAGTCCACCACCGTCCTCATTCCCCCGGCCATCATGACGGGAAATCTGGACGTCCTGACCAACGCCATGGTCCGCGAGGTCAGCTACGACGCGAAAACCGGCCGCGCCACCGGCGTCCACTACATCGACAAAACAACCCGCCGCGACTGCCACGCCAGGGCCCGCGTCGTCATCCTCGCCGCCAGCGGTTGCGAGAGTGCCCGCATCCTCCTCAACTCAAAGAACCCCCAGTTTCCCAACGGCCTGGCCAACGGCTCCGGAAAGGTGGGCCGCTACCTCATGGACACCGTGGGCGCGAAGGTCGTCGGCCAGATCCCCGCCCTCGAGGGCATGCCGGCCCACAATGAAGACGGCGCCTCCGCCATGCACATGTACATGCCGTGGTGGGGCTACCAGGAGCAGGCAAAGGGGAGGCTCGACTTCCCGCGCGGCTACCACATCGAGTTCAGCGGCGGCCGCCGCATGCCCCAGCCGGCCACCTTCAATGGCCTGGGCGACCAGCGCGGGAGCTACGGGAAAAAATTCAAGGAGGAGGCCCGCCGCTACTACGGCAGCGTGCTCAGTTTTTCCGGCCGGGGCGAGATGATCCCGAACGACGACTGCTACTGCGAGATCGACCCCGACGTGGTGGACCAGTGGGGCATACCGGTGCTCCGGTTTCACTGGAAATGGGCCGATGCCGAGCTGAAACAGGCCGCCCACATGCACAAGACGTTCAAGGAAATCATAGAATCCATGGGCGGACGTTGCCTCACGCCGGTCGAGACCGACGGGGCGAAGGCCATCTACCGCCCGGGCGAGATCATCCACGAGGTCGGCACCACCTGCATGGGAGCCAGCCCGAAGGAGAGCGTCCTGAACCAGTGGAACCAGGCCTGGGAGGTGAAAAACCTCTTCGTCACCGATGGAGGCCCCTTCGCCAGCAATGCGGACAAAAACCCGACCCTCAGCATCATGGCCCTCGCCTGGCGCGGCATGGACCACCTGATGGAGGAGATGAAAAAGGGGACGATCTGACTGAAACCCCCGTCTCGAAAACAAGCGGAGACTACGGGGAGGTGACGCGGACGCGCCAGAAGAGACGTTGATCGGTGCGGGGTGTGGGAATGGGCCACGAGACGGATTCCGTGCCGTCGTGCAGATTGGTGATGGCACCGGGCGGACCGGAGGGAACCCAGAGACCTCCAAGATCGAGGGTTGATTCCAGGAAGAATGTCAGATCCTCCGCCCCCCGGCGACGAACGAGCACGAATTGATCCGGTGAGCCGGACTCCATCCAAAACCGCGCAGGGCCGGGGGAGGCGGCGGATCGCGGATCGGTGACGAATGCGTATTCGCCAAGGTTGTTCATCCCGTCGAAATCCAGGTCGGCGGAAGCATTTTGAGCCGCAAAATCAGCGGGAAGGAAGTAGCGGGACTGCCAGCGGGCATAGGTGGACACACCGGAGCCGCCGGGGTCGATGCTGGCGGTCCAGTTGCCGCCATCGCTCTGGGCACCGGCGCCCCCGAAGATGAGGGATCCCCCGCCGTCCGCCCTTGCCGGCCACGCGCCGCCGTCGTCGTAGGTGAAATCAGCAATAACCGCCCCTGTTTTGTCGTTGAGCACGATGCTTTCGCCTCCATCGTCAAGTTCGCCCTTGAACTGGCCGAGGATGGTGAATGCCGAACCGTAGCGGGACTGGAATGCCGCCTTGTTTTCAACCACGACGACGCTGGCTCCAGCCGGCAGCCAGTTTTGCAGCCCCTCTGGCGAGGTGAACTCGACACCAGTCGAAAAATAGATTCCCGTGAGGTCCACTGGGCCGGCACCGGAATTGGTGATGCGTATGAATTCGAAATCGTTGGAATTTAGGTAACCGGCGGAAATTTCAGCAACCGTGGGCGGTGACGGATGATAATTGACCTCAGTGAGCCGAACGCTCGCTGGCGAGGCCGCGACAGCACCCGGGAAAATATGGAGCACCAGAGGGGCGCTCCAGCGGCTGCCATTGGGCACGGTGCCGATGCCGCCCGGGACGCCAGGCGTAGTGGGCTCACTTGGCGCATAGGGGTGCCGGGTGCGGGCAAAAACCCTGGTGGGCTGGGTGATGTTCAGCGAGCCGGTGTACTCGATGGCCCCGGGATTGAGTTCCACCGAAGTGGGGGACGTGCGCAACCCCGCCAGAAGCTGGGCCTGCTGAACCAGGTCCGAGCTGGTAGTGGCCGAGTTCATGCCATGAACGGCCAGGATGTTCGTGCCTTCATGCACGGTTCCCGCCGGCAGCGTGTTCAACATGACATCAACGTCCTCGAAGAAGGTGGAGGCAGTGTCGTCGTGCGTCACAGCCGAGAGCGTTGTTGAATTCCATGTGAGGGAAGCCAGTGCCTGCGAGTTTTTTCCGCCAAGCGAAACCCCGTTGATGAAGGCATGGTAGCCGTCGTCATAGCGCATCCGCAGGCGCACCATGTTGATGCCGGAAAGGCCGCCAGCTGGGATGGTAAAGGCATAGCGCAAATAGCAGGACGGGTTTCCCGCGTATGCCGTGCCGCTGATGGTGCCAGCGAACATGACATTGCTGGCGGAAACGGGAAGAACTCCGGGGGGATTGATGCCTGCAGGCGTGGTGCCCCAGTACGTCGAGGTGTTCCACCGGACGCCAATGAATGGCTGATAATTGATCGAACCAGCAGCAGTGAATGAATTGTCGTAGCCCGCACCATTCGGGCTCCCAATGGAACTGGCAAACCAGGCGCTGTCGTCAAAGGGCTCATTGGCACCCCGCCACGTCGTCGTTATGAGGTTATTGAGAGCGAGCGTGGGAACGATGGCCTTGACCGGTGTGGCTGATGTCACCCAGGAGGCCGTGATGCTCGTCGAGCCAGGGTCGATGGTCGCACGCGGGTCGGTACCGTCCGTGGTATAGTAGATTTTTGCCCCTGGGGTGGCCAGAGTCGGGCTGTTGAGCGCGAGAATGGCCGGGCTGGGCAACGGGCCGGAGGGAAGGGCCGGGTCGGCCACCGGAGGGCGGGAAAACTGCCCATCGGCGAAACTGAGGCGGCTGGTCCACCAATTCTTCAGCCACGCAGCTTCGCCACGGAAGGTTCCATTCGTCCCGGTGAAGGCTGCCGCATTTCTGGGCGGCGTCCCGGTGAACTTGAGAAAATTCCGTTTGGCCGGAGTACTGGCGGCGTTCCCTGGATCAAGCAGCTCGGTGTATTCATCGATGACCGCGAGAACGTGGACCGCGCTGAGCGTCCCTTGGCGCAGCTCGTGCAAACGGTCGATCCACTTCATCCAGAAGTTCGGATCCTGAAACATCATGTGGAAGTAATTCGGGGTGAAAATCGTCGGATCGTTATGAAAATAGTCCGTCCCGAAGTCGGTTCCGCTGGGCGGATCACCCCGCCACGTGTTGGGGTTTTGGTCGCGAGTGTCCGTGGAGCCCATGCCGCGGTCAAAATCAAAAATCGGCCCCATGACCAGTTTTCCGTAGCGGGATTTGCTCCAATAGCCGCTTAACCGGAAAGCATCGGCGCTCTTTGGCAGCGTGCTGAGAATATGGTGGTCGATGCAGGCCGGAACGTCAAAATGAGCAGCGTAGCCCTCGGAAGCGCTGGCAAAGCTGCCACCCGTGGTGGCGCTGAACATGGCGTTGAGCACCCCCTGGAGATAGGTTTTTTGCGCCGTTGTGGCCACGGCCAGATGGGACGGATAGGACGTGAATTCCTTTGGTTGCACCAGCGCAAATGAACGCCCGGCTGCACCGACACCCGCATCGCCAAGGTCCAGCCGGTCAATCTTGAAGATGTAGCCGCCCTGAACATTTGGAGCGGTGTTGTCCGCAGGTTCCAGTTTCTCGATGTCGATGCGCCCGGCGCCGCGCTTGATCTTGTCCTGAAAAGAATAAACCCCGTAGTAGTCGGCGCTCGTCGCCACCCCGGTGACGTACCCCCAGGCCGGAATGGAGCCGGCAGCGGCGTTGTCATTGTTGACGCTCATGAAGACCTCCACATGGCGCGTCTTCGGAGCCCAACGCCCTGCTTCATTGCTGAGACGGTAAATGAGATCGTTGTGCATCAAGGAACGGTCGAATTCGTAGGGAGCGTTCAAGACAAAATCGTCGTTGGACGCAAAACCCAGTGGAGAGACGTCTTTTCCCGCATCGGCCTCATCGAGCGCCCCCATGGTCATGGAGTACTTCAATGCGCCAAATGTGCTCGATCCGCGGCGCTCGAAATACGCGGGCGAAACCAAATCCGGCAGGTTCGTCATCCGCGCCAGGTTTCCATCGGCAGCCTTTGGCTCAAAAACAAACCAGACCGCCTGCTTTGTGTCCTCGACAGGCGTTGCCGGCACCGGCGCCGTGGCGGACGGGTGCGCGGACCCCCAGCTGTGCAGCACGAAGATCGGCAGGTTCGAGGTGAACGTCTGGGCGGCGGCATCCAGAGCGAGATAAGACTCGCTTGTCACCGGACCTTTTGGCCGGCCCGCCTCAAAACCACGCGCCCGCACCCGCTGGCTGTAGGAGATGCTCAAGGCGGAGGAATACAATGCCGAGGGCATCCGCCGCAGGGTCAGGGTGCCAGTGCCTGCGTCGGCAAGGGAAATCGCCGCTCCGCCAGGCGTCGCAGACAGGGAGAAAGTGGTCCGGTTCGCCGGCGTCGCGGGGGGGAGGGAGACGTAATAACTCGTGGTGGCATTCAATGTCGCAGGAAGCGTTCCCGTGCTTGAAATGCGCACCTCGTCCCGGTCCGTAAACGGGTGAAACGCGGCGGTGAACGTGCCACCCACCGCTGCCGCGACTTCTGCTGCATCCCGCCGCAGCGTGATGGCGCCTGCACCAGCGGAGGTGATGTCGACAGCCGTTCCGCCGACTGTTTCGGAAAGCTTCAGCGTCGTCGGACTGGTCACAATGACGAAGTAGTTCAAGCTTTGACCCAGATTGCCCGGAAAAGTGGTTGCAGCGTGGACCTGCACCATGTCCCTGGGCGCGAAGCCATGGGGGACTGCGGAGGTCAGCGTGTCAGTCGCGGCATCGACGGTCACCGCCCTGACGATGCCATCCTCGCCAATGGGGACGGCCCGGTTGGTTGTATAGCGAATGGCGGCCGCAGGCGAGAGCGAACTCAATGTGAGCGAAAGCGGAATCGTCGGCGATCCAAGATTGAACGTGCGGCTGCTCAGAGAAAACCGGACCGGGTCCGCAGGCGCAGCCGCTGCGTCGTTGACTGCACCGGGAGTCGGCACATTGAAATACGACAGCGTGACGCCATCCGCCAGCAGGCCGTAGGAAACGTCTGCGGTTTGGGCTGGAAAGGGATTGAACTCGCTCAGATGGATGGCCCCGCCCGGAGCATTCAGCGCCAGGTATTCCCCCCCGGAAGAAAGACTGAAATTGGCGTGCAAATTTTGCCCCGGCACCGCCCGGTCTTTTCCAGAGGCAAAAACCACCAAGTACCCTCCAGGGTTGATCGAAACCGCCGGAAACGTCCACCGCTGAGGCAACGCCGCATCATCCGTCAGGTGGCAGCCGGCAAGACTAACCGCAGTGCCGCCATTGTTGTATAGTTCAATCCAATCCGAATGAGCCAAATCCTCGTCGACCAACCCCGTTTGATTCGCAGCCACAAACTCGTTGATCAACACATCCCCCCGGCACAGCTGCCGGGCCGGAAAAACAGCCAGAATTGTTCCGGCAACGAGGCACAAGGGATAAAAGGCGATGATTTTCATTATTTCACGCCCCTTCTACTCGACACCGGGACAAACGGTCAAGACTTTCCCGCCGACAGACTTTCCCGCCAACATGTCGTGTAGCTTTCAAAGGGGGACGCCCCCCGCCAACAGACTTTCCCGCCGCCGAGAGAACGCCCCGGCAAAAGCGCGCTGCCTTCTCAGTATTTCCGCCGCAGTTCGCGGGCGGCGGCGGCCATGGAGCGGAGCTTGTCCATGGCCACGGCCTCCACATTGACGCCGCGATTGGCGAAGCACGCGAAGCCGCAGTCCGGGTTCAGGAAAATCCGGTCGGGCGTCCAGAACTGGAGCGCTTCCTCCGCACGGGCTACGATGGTGGCGGGGTCCTCCGCCTCGTCGGTGCGCGGGTTCACGCAGCCGAGGCCGATCTCCCGGTCCCCCAGGGCGCGGCCGATCACGGCCAGCTCCCCGGCACGCGGGGTGGCGTATTCCAGCACAAGCTGGCGGACGTTCATGCCGGTGAATCCGGAAACCAGCGGCTGGTAGTCACCGGTGATGAGCACGTCCTCACGTTTCGACCAGTTTCCCCGGCAGACGTGGAGGCCGATCCGCAGCCGGTCGGTGAAGCCTTCCACCACTTGGTTGAACAGCTCCGTCGCATAGGAAAGCTCAGCACCCGCGTCACGGCGGGTCGCCAGAGTGGCTCACATGAAGGTCCGGCGCTCGTCCCCCCGGTTATGCACCACCTCGGTGAGCACCGGCTCGTCAAACTGGACGAACTCCGCACCCGAGGCCACGAGGTCCGCCAGTTCCTCGCGCAGCAGCGCCACCACATCGGCAGCCATCACCGGCTTGTCCCCATACACGCTTTTCGTGTGCGCCGTCACCCACATCGCCCGCGTCAGCAAATACGGCCCCGGCAGGGTCACCTTCACCGGCAGTTTTGTCAGGCTGCGCATGAAGCGCAGGTCGGCCGCAGCCAGCGGCTCGCGACGCCGCAGCCGGCCCACGCAGGTGGGATTCCGGATGGCGAAGGCCGGAGCATCCAGCGTCTGCAGCATTTCCTCAAAGGCCGCCTTGTCCTCCACCGTGTCCAGCATTTCCGCAAGGGACATCAGCCGCGTGCCCTCCACCTTGTCAGCGAGGAACGAATAAAAATTGTCCCGCCGCAGCTCGCCATCCACCACCATGTCCACGCCCGCCTCTTCCTGCAGGGCCACGCATTGCCGCGTTTCATCATCCGCCACGGCATCAAAATCCGCACGGCTCATGCGGCCCATGCGTTTTTCCCGCAGGGCGGCCAGCATGCGTTCGGAGCGCGGCCAGGAGCCGACTTGGGTGACAGTGAAGTTCATAAAATGACAAGCCGGGTTTCGATGGGGCAGGCTTTGAGCAACGTTTGGAAAAGGGGTGAGCGCTGGCGGGCCTCGTCCCATGTTTCCCGCAGGACGGCCCCGGCGGCGGGAGAGGTGATAAAGACGGTAACGTCCGCCCGTGCAAGTAAAGGCACGCCCATTTCCAGACCAAGATGCGCCAGCACGCCCGTGAGCGATCCCTTGGTGGTGGCCTCCAGTTCATCAATGCCGTGACCGCGCTGGCGGCACAGGGTGGCGAAGGTGTTGACCAGATCCGCCGTGAGCGCGCCCAGCGCGGACTCCAGGGCGGATGGGTGATCATCCCGCTCCTCGAAACTCGCCGGCTGGCCCAGTTTCCAGGAAAAATTCCGCGCGTAAACCGTCGCCTCCTGGTTTCCCGTCGAGCGCACGCGCAGCCGCCATTCGTAGTCCCGTGCCCGCGCCAGATCCGCCTCCAGCGCCGCGGTTTCAGCAGGAGCCGGCACGCCGCGCTTCAAAAAATGCCGCCAGTGGCCCGGCGTTTCCTCCACCGTGGCCAAGTGCTCGTGCCCCGTGAGCCGGCACCACGGCGGCAGCTCCACACAGACCGTCGGCTCCTGACTGCGCAACTCCAGGACCCCGCCATCCGGAGTCTGCAGCATGTGCTGGCGGATGAGCAGGATGAGGCCGGAGCCGCAGTCCATGTCACCGCCGTCGAAGACGTGATCTGAAATGATCATCAGTAGCTTACGCAGGGAGAACCCTTGGAAAGCCACTCGACCAGGACGGCCCCTCCGGCGATTTCCACGCCATCAAAGAGCACCCCGGCCTCCAGGCCGCGCTTCTTGCAGCAGGGGGCGCAGGCCACGATGCGGCCGCCAGCAGCTTGGAAATTCGTGATCAGTTCCGTGAGCGGCTTGAAAGGCGCGCCCTCGTCGATCTTGGCGGCCTCCTCTTTCACTGCGGCCCAGACGCCGTCCGTGCTCAGGAAAACCATGGTGTTTTTCCCCGACCCGAGGGCGGCGGTGGCGACGACAAAGGCGACGGTCGCCTTGTCAGGATCTTGTTTGGCGTGATTCAGAACGACGCAGAAGGTGTCAGACATGGTGGGATTGGGTTTGCTGGTTCAGGGTTTGGTTTGGATGAGAAAAAAGGGAGGCTGCGCTTCAGTCAGGGTGTGCCCGCTCAGCCGGCACCAGGCCGGGATCTCCAGCGGCGCACCGGGGTCCGTCGCGCGCAGAATCACGGTGGAGGCGGGATGCTTCCTCGCAAAGAGCATCAGGTCGAGCAGCAGCTCGCCGCAGCCCGTCTCGCCGCCGTCATACGACGGGGCGCCGGCGGACCAGGCTGTGGGGGCATCGGTCATGCGAAATACTTGAGTTTTTCCGTGGCTTCCATCAGGGCGGCGAATCCGCTGGTGCGGCCCGGCTCCCACTTTTTCAGGCCTTCCATGTCCATCATCTCGCGGTGGAGCGGATTCTCGTAGGACATGGAGTAGAGCACCTTCAGCCAGCGGGCTTCCGTGTCGGCATCAAAGTCGCCGCGCACCGTGAAGACGCAGTGATCAAACGGATCAGTGGTGGCGAGGATGGTGTATTGCGCCGGATCGATCGTCCCGTCGCGCGACCAGCCCTGCCAGTTCAGATCGATCAGAGCGCACGCCGCCGCTTCACCTGATTTCAGGCAGGCCACGGCGTCCTTTTCCCCGCCGATGTGGTCGCCATGCTTGCCCACCAGCACGTCAAACCGCCGCTCCGTGTAGTCGCGCCCCGGCAGCAGCCCATGCCGTGCCAGCAGTCCTTCCGGAATCAATCGTGCCTGCGGCGAATCCTTCGCGCCAAAGGCGATTGTCTTCCCCCGCAACTCCTCAACACTCGACGGACCGCCGTCCTTTTTGACGATCAAATGCGAGACCCGGTCACGGTCCGTATCCCGCATCGCAATGGCCCGGCAGGTGCCGCCTGACAAGCGCTGGGCATCCACCCAAGCCAGCGGGGAATTCCAGGCAATGTCCAAATGCCCGCTGAGCAGCCCCTGGTTTTGCAGCTCGTAGTTCGTGTAAAAAACAACATCCATCGGACATCCGTTCGCTTCAAAAAAGTCGCGAATGATGTCCCAAATAACGGAGACCTTTGGGTCGTAGAGAACTGCTCCAACAATAACTGGTTTCATCGATAGGGAGTGCTGAGTGTGAACTAACCGAACAGGGGCATGCCAACCAAAAGGCGGCCAACGAATTCCTTCAGGTGATCCGTAGTTGGCGCCATCACGATGGCGGCGCGCGTATCGCGGAAGACTCGCTCAAGACCGAGGTGCTTGCTGAAGGCAGCGCCGCCGCAGGCGCGCATGGCTAGGTCGGCAACGAGGACGGCGGCTTCGGAACTGGAGGCCTTGCCGGCCAGCACGTGGAGCATGGCGTCAGGGGCGCCGGACTCCAGTTTGTCCAGGATGGCCACCAGATAGGCGCGGGCTTTGTCTGTTTCGATCCGCATTTGGGCCAGGCTGGCGCGAAGGTTGGGCAGGTCGCTCAGCTTCGTGCCGGTGTGGGCAAATCCGTGACCGGTGATGTGCTTCTGCGCCGCCGCGAAGGCCGCCTCCGCCAGACCAGCGCCGATGGCCGTCTGGCAAATCTGGAAGACCGGCAGCGCCTTGCCCAGCATGATGTCCGCCCCGCCGCCGTCCGTGCCGATGAGGCGAGTGGCGAAGTCAAGTGGCACGTCGACGAGCGCCATGGGGTTGCTCTGGTTTCCCCGCATGCCCAAGCTCGCCCAACCACCGGAAATGGAGACACCCGGGTCGTCCTTCAGCACCAGCAGAACTGTGGCTCCGGTGCCATCCGTGGAGCCCGCACTGCACACGATGCTGTCCGCCACACCGGCACTCGTGACCCAGCTTTTTTCCGCACTCAGCGTCGCCCCGTTCGCGATGGCCACAGCTTTGGAGACCGGTGCCCAGAACTGGCTGCGGCTCCCCTTTTCCGAAAAGGCCAGTGTGGTCAGGTGCTTCCCGGCAGCCGCTGCGCGCAGGATGGCGTCAAACTTCGCCGTGTCCGCCAGCAGACAGCCCACACCTGCCAGGTGCATCATGTAAACCATGGCCGTGGAGGCGCAGCGCTGCGCCAGCTCGTCCACCACAGCGGCAGCCACGCCCAACCCCTGGCCGAGCCCGCCCAGCTCCGCAGGAATGGTCAGTCCGTAAAATCCGGCACTGGCGAGGGCATCGAGTGCTTCCCGGGGAAAACGGGCGCGCTCATCCACATCCGCAGCGTGGGCGGCAACGACGGTTTCAGCGATCCCCCGGGCTTTGGCGACGAGGGCGGTTTGTTCAGTGGTTAGTCTATACATGGGTCTGGTTGGTATTTGGGTGAAAATGGATCAGCCGGTGATCTGAATTTGAAGGTCAAGCTCGACGCCCGGGCGCAGCGTGTTGATGACCGGCGCGCGGCGCAGCACTTCCTCCCACACCGGCCGCAGTCGCGACTCCGGTTCGCTCGTTCCGGCAAAGACGCGCACCTCCAGCCGCGCCAGCCGCGGCTCCCCCTCCTCGCCCACCACGCCGAGGTGCACCAGCGGGTCCGCGATCTCCCCTTTCAGCACCGCCTCGATCTCGTCCACCACCAGCCGCCGCCGGTCCGCCAGCCGGCGAAAGCCCCCCACCACATCCGCCGCCACCGCCGCGAGCAGGTGCTCCATCCCCGTCAGCCTCGGCTCATGCGCATCGAAGCTCAGGACCGGCCCCACCGTCACCTCATGCGACCTGGCAAAGAGCGTGATGCTCTGCCGGTCCCTGACCGTAACACGAGCGCTGACCAGCGCTCTGGAGAGCGGGTCATTCATGTCGGGAAAGGTGGAGGCTGCCGTTCGTCACTGCGCTGGAATTACGCGAGGCTGGAGACTTCGGCAAGCACGGAGTCGCCGCCTGTTTCTCCCAGACCGGCTTTTTATCAGTTTACAGCCGCGGCTTCCTGCGGATCATGCGGTCGCATGAGGCGTGGCATCCCCAGATTCCGATTCCTGCATCGTGGACTGGTGGCCGCGAAGGCCGCCCTGTTGCTCGCCGCATTCGTGACGGTGGTGCGAAGCCAGGACGTCGTCTTCCTCCGCACGGGCCCTCCGCTCAAGGGAAAGATCGAACTGGCGGGCGAGGCGCTCGTAAAATTCCGCGTCATGCTGGAAACCACCGCCGGCACTGGCTGGGCGATGCGTGACCTGAAGTGGGAGGAAATCGAGGCCATTGATTTCGCCCCGCTGCCCGGCGAGGCCGAGACCCTCGCCCACCCCACCGCCGCCGCATTGCCAGAACTCGGCCGGCTCTGGCTAGAGCGCAAAAAACTGCTCGCACGTCCACGATCCAACGCAGCCGCCATCGGCCTGGCCAGTGCGGAGCTGCTCATCGCGGACAGCTCGGCCGCGCGCCGTCAGACCGGGCTGCAGATTTTCACCGAGGTGGCTGCCACGGCGTGGTCTGAAACGGACCGGGCGCGAGGGCGCGAGGGTCGGCTGCGCGCACTGCTCGCGCTGGGGCGCGCGGAGGAGGCGGTGAAGGAGGCCACGGAGCTGGCCGCGAAAACAGAGGACCCCGGCATGCTCATCGAGGCCCGGCATGTGCTGGCACTGGCCTCGTTTGATAAACTGAAAAAGCTCGTGGCCACCCACCCGAAGTGGCGCGAGGAGGACGCCGTCCTGCCGGAGCGGAACCGGCTCTACCACGAGACGCTCGACCTTTTCCTCTACCCGCATCTTTTCCACGGATCGCGCGAGGAGACTGCCGCACGCGGGCTCTGGTCCGCCGCGCAGGTCTACGAGCACGCGGCGGAACCCGCCCGCGCCGCCGAGTGCGCCACCGACATCCTCCAGCTTTACCCGGCCACCGCAGCGGCGGCGGAGGCGAAAAAATACCTAACGAAAAAGGAGGGCGCTAAATGAAGAAGAAGCCCGCCACCCGGCAAAAGTGGAACCCGAAGGTGCTCGTCTCCGTCATCCTGCTGCACGCGGCAGGGCTTGTTGGCTTTGGCTTCTGGGTGGTCGCCCGCATCCTGCTCAAGCCAAAGGAGACCATCACCTTCACCGTGCAGCCGAGAAAGGTCCGCATGGTCGCCCAGACGCCGGAGCACCACATGAACCTCGCCGCGCACGAAGCAGCCGCGCCGAAGCCCACCTACAACAGCCGCATCTCCGCCTCGACACCCGCAAAATTCAACCTGCCCGAGCTGCCGAAGGTGGACCTCCAGCAGATGCTCCCTCTCGACCCGAGTGAACTCGTTTCCGACGAGGTCAGCAGCCTGGTCGGCAGTGCGGGACAGGGCACGGGCTTGGGCTCCGGGCTGAAGGGCGCAGGCGGGCTGGGCAATGGAAAAGGGACCGGCCTCAGCTTTTTCGGGCTCAAGGACACGGGCCGCAGCCTGGTCATCATGATCGATGTGTCGAACTCCATGTTTGGCCGCACCGGCGACTACGACTACTCGACCCGAAAGAAGCTGCGCGAGGGCAAGGACCAGTCATTTCAAAACATCCGGGACGAGGCCGTGAAACTCATCGACGCGCTGCCGCTCAACACGCGCTTCGGCATCATCCGCTGGTCAGGCAGCGCCCGTGCGTGGAAGCCGCAGCTCGTGCCCGCCACACCCGAGGCCAAGGCAGCCGCCAGGGAGCACATTCAAAATGAGATCGACGTCGGCACGGCCCCGCCCATGGGCGGCCGGCCCGGCGGCACACGCCACGACTACGCGCTGGAGCTGCTCTTTTCCCTGCAGCCCGAGGTCGCCTTCATGCTAACGGATGGCAACGCCACCGCCTCCCAGACCGGCGGCGGCATGAAAACCATCCCCACGGAGGAACTGCTGGAGCAGATCAACGAAGCAAAGAAGCAAAACAGCGCCCTGCCTCGTGTCCACACCATCTACTACCTGACCGGAGCGGACAAACCCGAAGAGGAGGCCCTGCTTCGCGGCATCGCACGGCGGACGAAGGGCGAGTTCAAAAAGGTGGCCGCCAAGGGCGTGGACGAAAAGAAAAAGGACAAGTGAGGGCGGCCTTCGATCACCGCTTCACTGTCTGGCCAAAGAAGGAGGCTTTTTTGAGGACGAGCGGTTTTGCTCCGACGGCTGCGACCTTTTTCCGCCGGGCCTCCTCCGTTTCCGTCACCTCGCCCCCGCGCCGGCGCACCGCCAGCGACTGGCCGTCTCCGCCACTGCCAGAGGGCAGCACGGAGGGCTGGGTGGTCGCGGTCTGAAGCGGGGAAAAGCTGAACTGCGCCGGCCGCACATCCGCCACCAGGGCGCTGGTTCCATTCGTCCTCGGCAGGGCACGCACGGCAGTCACGCCCGAGGGATTCGATCCGTCCTGCGGTTTGATCACAGACCCCTCGATCACTGCGAAACCCTGGGTCGTCAGGTTGTCCGTCTCGATCACCGAATCCGGCCGGTTCTCATGCACGACGTAGCTGCCCTCCAGGTGAACCGAATTTCCCGCGCCCCTGGTGATGATCCTTCCGCCATTGCGCAGAAATCCATCCGAAATCAGCCTCACTTGGTTCGCCTCCAGCCGGCCCTCGTTGTTGATGGAGCCGCTGCCGCTGGTGCTGGAGACTCCGAAATTTCCCGCCGTGTCCGGCCCGCTCACCGTGGCCGTGTCCGCCGCCACCACCTGGATGCGACCGCTCGCCCCCTTCAGTTCCGCCGTGCTGGACAGGGTGACCGAGCTGCCCAGCACCACCAGCGATCCCTCCGTGGCCACCACAGATCCCTCAATGTTCACCAGCCCGAGGCCGCCGGGTTGAAAATTGGAAGTCCCGCCCGAGAGGATCGAAAGATCGCCATCCGAGGCCAGCGCACTCAGCAGCACACGCGGGGCGGAAATGCTCCCCGTGCGGCCCACAGCGATCCCGGTCGAATTGATCAACGCAAACGGCCCGTCCGCGATGACTTTGCCATCAATATTCGACAGGTTGAATCCGTCCACCACATTTACCGACCCGTGCCTCGCCCCCACGGACTGAAACCGGATCTCCTCGCCCGCCGCCACGGAAAAATTGTCCCACAGAATGCGGCTGTCCGCCTTCAGCCGCACCGTTGTCGTCCCGCCGGCCAGATCACACGTCGCATCCCCGTGTGTCAGGCGGGGATTTCCACTGTGGCCGGGGCACAGCGAAGCCGGCGCCGCCCAAGCGGACCCGCCCAGCACCATCCACACCGCCGCGTGGCGTAAAATCGTGTTCGCTCCGTGAGTCATGCCCCCATCATCGCAGGAGGCGGGGCGGTCTGGCAAGAAATCTTCCACACCACTCTGCCAGGCCTAGTTTTTGACGAATCTGCCGGATTTCCGGGTCGTTTTCGGTCTTTCGGGGAAACGGGGAAATTCCGGCTGCCGGCATCGCCGGGCTTGGCACGGGGCCGGGCCTCGTCTAGCATCTGCGGCATGATGCGATGGCTTACTTTCCTCCTGGCCCTGGCCGGGGCGGCACACCTCCCGGCGGACGAACCCAAAAACGCGGCCATGCCGTGGGACTCCCAGACGTTTCACAAAGAGGCGAAGCCCCTCCCCGCCGGGGCCGTCACGTCGGACTGGCCCCGGTTTCTCGGCCCGCAGGACCAGCCAGTGTCGCCGGAGACGAAGCTCTCAAAAAAGCTGCCCGCGTCCGGCCCGCCGCTCGTCTGGGAGGTGAAAAAAGGCAGCGGTTATGCCAGTCCGGCCATCGCCGGGGAGAAGGTGCTCCTCTTTCACCGGGTGGAGAACAAGGAGACTCTCGACTGTCTGGACAGCGCCAATGGCCGCCGCTTCTGGACCCGGGGGTATGACATCACCTACAAGGACCGCTACGGCTACTCCGACGGGCCGCGCGCCAGCCCCGTCATCGATGGCAGCCGCGTCTACACCTACGGCGTGGCCAGCCGCCTGAGCTGCGTGGACCTCGCCAGCGGGGCGCTCGTCTGGGAAAAGGACTGCGCGAAGGAATACGGCGTGCCGCAGTATTTCTTCGGCACCGGGGCCACGCCGCTCGTGCAGGGAGACCTGCTCATCGTGGACATGGGCGGGACCGACCGCACCGCTGTGGTCGCCTTTGACAAGGCCACGGGCGCGCAAAAGTGGGTCGTCAAAAACGACTGGAACGCCAGCTACGCCGCCCCCATCCCGGCAACGCTCCAGGGGAAAAAACGCGTCCTCGTTTTCGATGGTGGCGAGGGGGAATCGGGCAAGGACTCCACCGGCGGACTGCTTTCCATCGACCCGGCCACCGGCACGCTGGACGACACTTTTTTCTGGCGGGCCACGCGCTACACCTCCGTGAATGCCGCCTCCCCCGTGCTCGCGGGGCCGAACCGTGTCTTCGTCACCCAGGCCTACGTGGACCGCGGCAGCCCGTGCAATGGCGGAGCGATGGTCGAGCTGGGCGGGGACATGAAGTTCAAGACGCTCTGGAAAAATGAAACCCTCGGCTGTCACTTCATGACGCCCGTCTTCCACGACGGCCACCTCTACGCCTTCAGCGGAGAAAAGGAGTACGCCTGCGATCTGGTCTGCCACGAGGCCGCCACCGGGAAGCAGCTCTGGAAAAACCGCGACTCCTGGGACGTGACCCTGCCCGGCGGGCGAAAGGTGAGCGCCGGCTTCAAGCGCGGCAGCCTCCTGCGCGTGGACGGAGCATTCCTCTGCCTGGGTGAGTGGGGCACGCTCGCGTGGCTCGATCTTTCCCCCACCGGCATGAAAAAACTCGCCTCGTGCGATCTCTTCCTCTCCGAGCATACGTGGACGCTCCCCGCCGTCAGCCACGGCCTGCTCTACGTCTGCCAGCACCAGAAGGACGAAATCACCGGCGCCATGCCCCGGCTGCTCTGCTATGATTTGCGGGGCGAGTGAGATTCCGCTCCAGGAATCCGCCCCGCTCCTGCGTTTGCCACCACACCCCCGCTCTCCCCCATGACCTCCTCCCTCCGGCAAAAGCACCTCCTCTACTCAGACCTCGCCAAAACCCTCGGCGCCGGGCTCTCCGTGAACCGCGCCCTGGAAACCCTCGGCCGGCATGACCCGGGCAAGCGGCGCGACCAGTTCCTCTCCGCCATCCGCCTCGGGCTGGGCGACGGGCTGGGCATCGCCTCCTCCCTCCGCACCCACGGAGGCGACGCCACCTCCCCGCTGGAGGTGAACCTCCTCGAAGCCGCCGAGCACGGGGGCCAGCTCCCGGAGGGCTGCCAGCACCTGGCCGACTACTTCCTCCTCCAGGCGGACACCCTCCAGAAAATCCGCTCCGGCTTTGCCTACCCGCTGCTCGTCCTCCACGTCGCCGTCCTCCTGCCCCCGCTCCACCTGCTCTTCACGGACAGCGTGACCGCTTATTTGAAGGCGTCGCTCATCCCGCTCCTCGTCCTCTACGTTTTCCTCGGGCTCGCCTGGTTCGGCATCCGCGCCCTCATGAAGGCCGCCGCCACCTCGGCCTCCATCGATTCCCTCTTCGGCCTCATCCCGTGGATCGGCAAATGCCGCCGCTCCCTCGCCCTCTCCCGTTTCGCCAAAGTCCTCCAGATCTCCCTCCTCTCCGGCCGCCGCGTCTCCAGCAGCTTCGCCGAGGCGTGCGCCGCCTCCGGCAGCGGCCGTGTGCTGGACGCCTCCCGCCGCATTGTCCCGCAGATCGAGATGGGCAACGAGATCGGCCCCCTTCTGGAAAAGGAGGCCATCTTTCCCGCCGAGTTCGCCCACTCCATGGCCACCGCCGAGCACGTCGGCGCCCTGGACAAGGAAACCGGCCGCTGGGCCCAGTGGTTTCAGGAGGAAGGCTCCCGCGCCGCCGCCTCCGCCGCCGAGTGGTTCCCCCGCCTCCTTTTCGTGCTCATCGCCGCCTTTGCCGGGTGGAAAATCATCAGCTTCTACCTCGGGTACTTTTCCCAGATTCAGAGCCTCATGTAAAAGACCCGCCGCCCCAGCCGCTGCGGTGAGCCCCCTCGCAAGGTCACGGCTGCCCGATCCGCACATCCCCCGTTTGCTCGGTCTGCATCAGTTTCAGCGCCTCAAAGGGACTCTCTGGTGAGAACAGGATAGGCTTGTAGCAGGGCCTGCCCAGCTCGATGCTCCTCGCCAGGAAAACGAACCCCTGAGCCGCCCGCTCATCTTTTTGCTCCAACCCCAGCCGGACCACCTCGGGCAGCCAGGATGACAGCGCAAACCCACAGCCAGATCTTCGTCCTCCTTTTCATCTTCGCGCCTCACTCCACCCGCCCGGCAGGCCGCACTTCGGTGCCCTTCATTTTTTTCAGGGAATCACCCAGTTCCACCCGCTCGGCGTCGGCCAGGCGGTTGAGGCGGGCCATCACTTCAGGCTGGGAGTCAGCCAGGTTTTTTGTTTCCCCGATGTCTGCCGACAGGTCGTACAACTCCGTGCCGACGGGCAGCGGAGCGTACTTGCCCGGGATGCCGTCCTTGCCAGGCGCGCGGCCTTTCATGGTCCGCGCAGTGTGGGGAAAGAGGAGCTTCCATTTTCCCGCCCGCATGGCCTGGAGCTGGTTGTCTGCGTAGTAAAAGAAGAGCGCCTCGTGCGGGTTTTTCGCCCCCTCCTGGCCGAGCAGCAGCGGGGAAATGTCGCGCCCGTCCAGCTTTGCCTCCGGTAGTTTCGCCCCGGTCTGGGCGGCGATGGTGGGGAGAAAATCGATGGTCATGAGCGGCTCGGCACAGCTCGTGCCGGCCGGGATGCGGCCAGGCCAGCGCGCGATCATCGGGACGCGAACGCCGCCGTCGAGCGACGTGCCCTTGCCCTCGCGCAGCGGACCGGCGGAGCCGGCGTGGTTGCCGTAGCTGAGCCACGGGCCGTTGTCGGAGGTGAAAAGGATGAGGGTTTTTTCCGCCAGCTTCGTCTCGTCCAGCACGGCCAGGATGCGGCCCACGGCGGCGTCGAGTTCGGTAATGATGTCGCTGTAGGTGCCGCTGCCGCCCTTGCCGGCGAACTCCCCGCTCACCATGAGCGGCACGTGCGGGGTGTGGGAGGCGAAGTAGAAAAAGAACGGGCGCTCCTTGTTTCGCCGGATGAAATCCGTGGCCCGGTCGGCGTAGCGGTTGACCAGGGGACGCAGCTCGTCCGGCGTCACCTCGTCGTCGATCACCTTCGCCCCGCCGCCGGCCGCCGTGCCCTCGTAGAGCGGGAGCGGCGGGTAGGCCTTCGGCGATTCAGGATGGTGCGGCCACATGTCGCTGCTGTAGGGCAGGCCCAGCCATTCGTCGAACCCCTGCGCCGTGGGCAGCAGGCCCGGAGCCTCGCCCAGGTGCCACTTGCCCGCCATCCCGGTCGCGTAGCCGTGCGCCTTCAGCATCTCGGCGATGGTCACCTCCGCCGGATTCAGCCCGGTCTTTGATTTCGGCCCGAAGGCCCCGCGCACCCCCACCCGCTCGTGGCAGCAGCCCGTGAGCAGCGCCGCCCGGGACGCGGAGCACACGGCGCTGGAGACGTAGAAATCCGTGAACTTCCTCCCCTCGCGCGCCAGCCGGTCAAAATTGGGCGTGGCATACCCCTTCGCGCCAAACGCGCCCACATCCGCATAGCCCAGATCGTCCGCGAGAATGACGATGACGTTCGGTGTCTGCGCGCCGGACCAAGCCGCCGCGAGGACGAGGAAAAACAGGACAAGGGATTTCATGGGAGTAAACGGGGTTCAGGATTTCTGCGCCCACGCCCGCTGGAGCGCGTGGGAGAGGTGCGGCGTGTAAAGTTCCGGCTCAAGCAGGAAGGAATCATGCCCTTTGTTGTCGGAGTGGACGGTCAGGTACATCACGTTCACCTTCGCCGCCCGCAACTGGTCCACCAGCGCCGCCTGCTCCTCCGGGTAAAAGCAGAAGTCGCAGTCGATGCTGAAGACCAGGAACTGGTGCCCGTGCTCCCGGCACCCGGCCAGCAGGTCGCCCCAGGTCGCCGCTCCGGCTGCCGCCAGCGGGTCAAAGCTGCTCCAGAGTTCGCAAATGCGGAGGTAGGTGTTCGCATCGAAGCGAGAGACGAATTTTTTCCCCTGGTGGAGCATGTAGGACTCCACATTGTCCCGCAGCCGGTACCAGGAGAGCTGGTCCCCGGCCGGTTTCACCTCGCCCCGGGCCCGGCCCTCGATGGTGTCCAGGTGGACGAAGGACTTGTGGGAGATCATCCGCGCCAGTGCCAGCCCGTAGGTGGGCGGCTCGCCACCGTAGTAGTCGCCGCCGTTGAAGTGCGGGTCGTTCTCGATGGCCAGGATCTGCTCGAAGAGGAAGAGGCGGTTCAGCACCGTCGTGCGGATGCCGCTGGCAGCAGGCACCACCAGCTTCACCCGGTCCGGATACACCGTGGCGAAATGCAGGGCCATCAGCCCGCCCACGGACGCGCCGATGACGGCCAGCAACCGCCCGATACCGAGGTGATCCAGAAGCAGCGTCTGGCTTTTCACCACGTCCGCCACGCTCAGGTGCGGAAAGGAGGAGCCCCACTCCCGCCCGGTCACCGGGTTGATCGATCCCGGCCCGGTCGAGCCGTAGCAGCCGCCCAGGTAGTTCGCGCAGATGACGAAAAACTTGTCCGTGTCCACAGCCTTCCCAGGGCCGATGAAGTCATCCCACCAGCCCGTCTGCACGTCCTCCGTCCACCGGTCGCCCACGCCGGGCACCTCGCGGGTGAACCCGGCGGCATGGTGGCTGCCGGAGAGCGCGTGAAAAACGAGGATCGCATTGTCACCCGCCTCATTCAGCCTGCCGTACGTCTCGTAGGCCAGCCGGAAGCCCGGCAGGGATTCACCGCTGCGCAGCGGAAACCCCCCGTCATGCGGAGTGTGGTCAAAAAACTGGGTGTGGGTCTCCGGGATGGCGGTCATGGGAAGCGAGGAACCAAGCACGTACCCGGCCCCGCGTAAAGAAGAGGCGTGCCGCCACTTGCAAGACCGCCCCCCGGCGGTAGAATGCCGCCGTCTGTGTCGCCATAGTTCAATGGATAGAACGGGAGTTTCCTAAACTTTAAATGCAGGTTCGATTCCTGCTGGCGATACCAGTTTCTCCTGCAAAGCCACGAGGACGCACGCCTCCGCGTGGTCCTGTTCAGACGGAAACGACGGATGAGCCCCACTCGCTGCCGGGGCCGCCCTGAACCAGATGCAGGCAAATTGCCAATTGCAAAGCGCATCCCGCTGGCTTCGTGTCGCGCATTCGCAGGAGCACGCAAACCACTCAAAACCGCCCCCGGATGGCTTCCACTTTCGAAACGATTTCGCTTTCCATCCGGACCATCGGCTTGGCGGGCTTCATCGCAATTGCCTGCGGCTGCGCCGGGGCGAGTTTGGCAGCAGAGACCGGGTCGGATCACTGGGCCTTCCGACCACTGCGGCAGGAGTTCCCGACGCCGTCGTCGGAGTGGTCGCGCTCCCGGTTGGACGATTTTGTCTTTGCCCGGCTGGCCGGGGCCGGTCTGCGCCCAGCCCCGGATGCCAGCCGGCGCGTGCTGATTCGCCGGCTTTCATTTCAACTCACCGGCCTGCCGCCGACCCCGGAGGAAGTGGCGGCATTCCTGGCTGACGAAACCCCGGGAACCATGGAACGCCTGGTGGACCGGCTGATGGTCTCGCCCCGCTTCGGGGAGCGCTGGGGACGCCACTGGCTGGACCTGGCGCGGTATGCGGATTCGAACGGACTGGATGAGAACTTCCTTTTCCGCGAGGCATGGCGCTACCGGAACTGGGTGATCGACGCGGTCAATGCCGACCTGCCCTTTGACCGCTTCACCATGGAGCAGCTGGCGGGGGATTTGCTGCCCTGCGAATCCATTGAGCAGAGGGACCGTCAGCGCATCGCTGCGGGCTTTCTCGTGATCGGCCCGAAGGTTCTGCTGGGGAATGTGGAGGAGCGGCAGCGCCTGGAAATCGCGGATGAACAGATCGATACCGTCGGGCGGGGCTTTCTCGGTCTCACCCTCGGTTGTGCCCGCTGCCACGACTACAAATTCGAACCGGTTTCCACCAGGGACTATTACGCGCTGGCCGGTATTTTCACGTCCACCAAAGTGATGGAGACCCGCCACATGCTCGGCGAACAGCGGGGCATGGAGCAGCTCACAGGACTGGGTGAAAATGGCGAGGCTGCGGACACTGCCTATGAGGATTTCTGGCGGAACAAGCCGAAAACAAAAGCCCGGCTCGACCATGCAAAGAGTGCCCTGGAGGCGCTCAAGGCCGGGGATGCCACCGGCCTGGAGAAGCTGCTGAAGGAGCACCCGGATGCACTGGCGGGCGAAGAGGCGCGGCAGAAGCCACATGCGGCGCAGGAGAAACTGATCGCGGATCTGGACAATCTGCTGGCTCATCCACCCGGCATCCCGCCCCGCGCCATGGTGCCCTGTGATCTGGAAAAACCCAAAGACGAGTGCGTGAGAAAAGCCGGCCAGTTCGACCAGCGGGCGGCGGCCGTCCCACGGGGATTTCTCCCCGTGCTGAGCAGGAAGGCCCCGGAAATCCCGGAAAACCGCAGCGGGCGTCTCGAACTGGCCCAATGGCTCACCGACCCGCAACACGGCGCGGGGAACCTCACCGCCAGGGTGCTCGCCAACCGAATCTGGCATCACCTGATTGGTCAGGGCATCGTAAAATCCGCGGACAATTTCGGCCAGAGTGGCGAATTGCCCAGCCACCCGGAGCTGCTGGATTTTCTTGCCTCCGAGCTGCTGGCCTCCCGCTGGTCCGTGAAATCTCTCGTGCGTCAAATCGCCCTGAGCCGCACTTTCGCCATGGCCTCTGGGTCCGAGGGCGCGGCGGACGAAGCAGAAAAAATCGATCCGGACAACCGGCTGTTATGGAAATCCCACCGTCGCCGTCTCGACCCGGAGTCTCTGCGCGATGCCATCCTCATGGTTTCAGGAAAACTGGACCTCGCTCGCATGGAGTCCACCGTTTCCTACCTGGGCGATCAGGCCACCGCCGTTGGCGACAATAAAAACCGCCGCCGCACGGACTACAACTGCCGCAGCATCTATTTGCCCGTGATCCGGAACGATCTTCCCGAAGTCTTTGCCGCCTTCGATTTTGCAAATCCCCACGCCACTACCGGGGTGCGCACCCAGACCATCTCGCCAGGGCAGGCCCTGTTTTTAATGAACGATGAATTGGTGATGGGAGCAGCAGAGGCGGCGGCCAGAAAATATCTGAGCCGCGATGAAGGACCGAAGATTGAAGAGGTCTTCGAACGAATCCTCGGCACCCCGCCCACTCCGGAAGAGAAGCTGCAAATCGCCGACTTCATCCTGGGAACAGCGGCCCGTCTCACCCGCGAGGGCAAGCCGGATCCTCTCCAGCAGGCCTGGGCGATGGCCTGTCAGGCGCTCTTTTCCTCCAGCCGCTTTCAATTCCTCGACTAACCCCATGTCCTGCCATCTTTTCAACCGGACCCGGACCCGCCGGGATTTTCTGAAGGCCAGTGCCTGCGGCTTCGGCCATCTCGCGCTGTCAGCCATGGCAGCCTCCGGCAGCCAGGCCGCTGGGCATCCAGGGCCGCACTTCCTGCCGCGGGCGAAACGTGTGATATTTCTCTTCATGTGGGGCGGCCCCAGCCATGTGGACTTGTTCGACCCCAAGCCGCGGCTCGCCCAGGACTCGGGCAAAACGCTTCATGGCGCAGATGTCGGCTCGGAGAGGAAAACCGTCGGCCAGTTGCTGGGCTCACCGTTCAAGTTCAATCAGCATGGGGCATCAGGCATGTGGATCAGCGAGTTGCTGCCCAACCTCGCCCGCCATGCCGATGACTTGTGCATGATTCGCTCAATGCACACCAATGGCACCGCCCACGGCGAAGCCCTGCTGCGGCTTCACACCGGCGCGGCCAATCTGGTGCGCCCCAGCGTCGGGGCTTGGGTCAGTTATGGCCTGGGCAGTGAAAACGCCAGCCTCCCGGCCTTCGTCACCATTTCTCCACCACGCGGACACGGCGGGGTGCAGAATTATGGGAATGCCTTCCTGCCCGCCATGCATCAGGGCAGCGCCATTGGTTCAGCAGAAACCCCCATTGCCAGGGCTGTTGTTTCCAATCTCAAAAATCCCCGTCTCGACCGAACCTCGCAACGCCAGCAACTGGACCTCATCCAGTCGCTCAACCGCCAGCACCTCCATGAGACCACCGGCGACCGCGGCGTGCAGGGCTTGATCGAAAACTACGAACTGGCCTACCGCATGCAGTCCACCATGCCGTCGATCATGGGCCTGGATGACGAGAGCGAAGCCACCCTCAACATGTATGGCGTGGGCACCGGTCCCACGGACAACGTGGCACGCCAGTGCCTGCTCGCCCGCAAGCTGGCAGAGCGCGGTGTGCGCTACATCCAGGTCTCCACCGACTACACCTGGGACCACCACAGCAAAGTCAACGACGGTCACCGGGCCGAATGCGCCAAGATCGACCAGCCCGTGGCCGCCCTGCTCCAGGATTTGAAGCAACGAGGCATGCTCGACGATACCCTGGTGATCTGGGGTGGCGAGTTCGGCAGAACTCCCGTGGCTGAAAACGGCGACGGACGCGGCCACCACCCCCAAGCCTTCTCCGTCTGGATGGCTGGCGGCGGCGTCCGGGGTGGGCTCACGTACGGAACCACCGACGAGTTCGGCTATCGCCCCGTGGAAAATGCCGTGCACATGCACGATCTCCACGCCACCATCCTGCACACCCTCGGCATGGATCACGAACGCCTCACCTACCGCCACGCCGGCCGGGATTTCCGCCTCACAGATGTCGAGGGCAGGGTGGTGCACGATGTCCTGGCCTGACGGAAGGCAGGGCCTTCCGTCACTCCCGCTCCACCCGCACCAGGCACGTGGCGCTGCGGCCCTGGTCGTCCAGGCAGCGGAGGGTCCAGTGGCCTGGCGGGGCCTGCCAAAGCAGGGGCTGGAGGGCGCTGGTACTGCCGAGGCTGACGGCTCCGGCAAACCAATGGAGCGTGCGCACGCCCGGTGCCGGATCGGCACGCAGGGGCAGGCTGGATTTTGCCAGGTCTCCGGCGCGCAGCGTGTAGGTGAGCCCGGGCTGGGGGCTGGCGATGCGAGGTGGAGGACCGGATGTACTGGCCACGACTGCGGTTGACTCGAAGCGCGGGGGCTCGCGCCTCGGCAGACCGGCCGCGCGAAAGAGGGACAGCAGCTGCGGCGGCCAGCATTCCTGGATTTCCCGCCGCAGGCCGGGGCGGCCGTCATCGTGGGCCACGCGCAGGCCGCTGGCGGGATCGATGAGGATCTCCTGGTGGATGCCGCACGGCGCGATGGGGCTGACGCCGGGAATGAACCACCCGCGGCTCAAGTGCCGGCAGTGCGCCCCGGGCAGCTGGCCGGAGACGGCGCAAAGATCCACCTGGCGGACGGTGGCGGGCGGCGCCTGCGCTCCGGGCTCCGGCAGCCCGAGGCAGGCCAGAGTTTGAAAAAGCAGCGGAGCTGCCGTCTCCCGTGCCAGGTAGTGCGCGCCCGTTCCTCCGCGAAAATTCCCCACCCATACCGCCAGCACCCACTCTCCATGGATGCCCACCGCCCACGCGTCGCGGTGGCCGTGGGACGTGCCGGTTTTAAACGAAATGCCTGGATGCGCCTCCGTCATCAGCATGGTCCGCGTGAGGAACAACGCCGCCGGGCTCAGCAGCGGCGCGGCTTCCGTTGGCTCCGCTGCGTTGGCGATGGTGCGCAGCGGACGCGGCACTCCGTCGATTGCCAGCAGCGCATAGAGCCCGGCCAGCTGCTCCAGTGTCACGTCCGCCCCGCCCAGCGCCAGGCTGAGGCCGTAGTGCTCCGCAGGCTTGGGCAGCACGACGCCGGCCTGGTGGAGAAATCCATAAAGCCCCTCCCCGCGCAGCTGCGAGGCCAGCTCGACGGCGGGCAGGTTCCGGCTGCGCACGAGGGCCTGCGTCGCGGAGAGCGGCCCGCAGAATTCCCGGTCCGCGTTCTCCGGATTGTAGCCGCCGTAGGACCGCGGGGCATCGATGACGAGGCTGGCGGGATGGATCAGCCCCTGGTCCATGGCGAGCGCGTAGATGAATGGCTTCAGCGTTGAGCCGGGCGAGCGCGGCGCCTGCACGCCGTCCACCTGGCCCTGGATCGTCTCGTTGAAAAAATCCGCCGAGCCGGCGTAGGCGCGGACTTCACGCGTGGGTGCGTGGACGAGCACGACCGCGGCATTTTTCAGCCCCAGCTCGCGGTGGTGAACGACGAAGTCTGAAATGGCCGCCTCCACCAGGCGCTGCTGCGGGAGCGAGAGCGTGGAGGCCACCACGGGCGTGCCTGTTTCGCCCAGCACCCGCCGGGAAAAGTGCGGCGCGAGGCGTGGCGGGGGCACTGGCGGACGCAGGGAAAATCCGGCATCAAAGGGATCTGCCGCTTCCCCATTTTTCAACTGGAGCGCAGCCAGCAGGCGGGCCGAGGCGGCGGTGAGGGCGGGGTTTCCCGCGGGCACCGGGCAGCGGCGCGCCGGGCTCTGCGGGATGAGGCTGAGGGAAACGGCCTCGCGCCGGGTCAACTCCGCAGGCTTTTTCCCACACCAGAGCAGGCTGGCCGCGCCCGCGCCTTCGACATTCCCGCCATAGGGCGCGATGTTCAGGCAGGCCTCCAGAATTTCATCCTTTGAGTAGTGCCGCTCCAGCTGCAGCGCCCGGGCGATCTGCACCAGCTTCCCGCCCGGCCCGCGCGTGTCCAGCCGCCAGCGCAGCCGCGCGTGCTGCATCGTCAGCGTGGAGCCACCGCCCAGGCGGGACCGTGTGACCACGCCCCACACCGCCCGCCCGAGCGAGAGCACGTTCACCCCGGGGTGCGCCCGAAACCGACGATCCTCATGAAACAGCGTGGCCTCGATCAGGTGCGGGCTCTGCTCCTGCAGGGGAACAAAGAGCCGGTATTTGTCATCCGCCGTCAGCGTCAGCTGGAGCAGCGCCCCGTCCCGGTCCCGCACCTGCCGGGACCACGTCGTCCCGGTGGGATACAGCTCCGGTCTGGGGCAAAACAGCCACCAGACCAGCACCAGCACGACTGGGACGGCCAGTGCCAGAAGGCACCTGCGGATGAGCTTGCGCCTAGTCATGCCGTGTCACGGTGATCTTGCCCCCGCCGGCTCTCGACTTGATGGCGCGGTCGTACATGGATTCCGCAAACGCCGGCGGCAGCGTGAACGTCCCGGCGCAGGTCGCCTTCAGCCGGTAGGTCAGCTCGAGGATTTTATTCGGAGACAGCCCGGCAAAGAAGACATTCCGGTCCTCGCGCACGTCCACGTAGTCCGTGCCGGGCATGGTTCCGGCTCCGGGTTTCAGCCCGCCTGGCACCAGCTCAAAGCCGCCCGGCAGCAGATCCAGCACCGCCAGGTTGTCCAGGCGGTCTGCGCCAAGATTCCGCAGACGCAGGCGGATGGTGAGCGGGTCGCCCACCTGGCAGGCCGCCACCACAGCCCCCTTTTCGTCCATCACCTCGCGCAGCACCTCCAGCCCGTCTGCGATCCGCTCCGCAGGCAGGCCGCGGTCAAATCCAGCCTCCGTGATTTGATAGAATGCCGTCAGGTCAGGCGCTCCCGCAGGCCGCAGCCGCTGGAATTTCAACCGCACCGCACTTTCCGTGAAGGGAACAAACGTGAGCCCCGATGACGCCGGAGCCAGCAGCTTTGGCATCGGGTCCGTTGTGATCTCCGCCACCGATGTCTGCACGCCGGACTGCGCAGCCAGACCGGCCCAGGCTTTCAGCGCCATGATGGCGCTGGCGGCGGAGAGGGTGGAGAACTCCTCCCTCCCGAGCGGCCCGGTCACGAGCGCCAGATCATCCGCATTGAGTTCCCCGGCGATCTTCGGGAAATGCCGGAAAATGAGCGCCAGCGCCTGCGAGTCGCGCGTCAGCGGCTCGTCGTCATACCAGGGGCTGCGCTTGCCCGAGGCGTCGCGCCTCTCGCGATAGCCGCGCATGAGTTTTTCCCCCTCCTCCGGCTGCTGGAGCAACACGCTGGTGGCCGCCAGCCACGCCGCAGCCATCTGGTGGCGCCACGCGGCTTTCGAGTCCGGGCCGAGGTTGTCGCGCAAGTTCAGCACTGCATTCGTGGTCACCTCGCCATTCCGCGTCAGCAGGTAGATCGCCTCCGCTATCAGTCCCGCCTCGCGCTCGCCCTGCGGCTTCAGCATGGAGACCGTCCTCAGATGGGAGCGCGCCTGGTCGAGCATGTCCTTCGGCACGTCATACCCTGCCGCCTTCGCCTCCGTCAGAAACTGGGTGACGTAGATCGAGACAAAGTTCAGCCCGGAGCCGCCGTCCGCGTGCCAGTAGCCGAACGAGCCGTCCCCATTCTGCCGGCTCCGCAGCGTGGTGATGACCGACTGCACCTCAGCCGCAGAGTCCGCACGGCTGAAGCCAAAGTCCGCCTCCGTGCTGAGCAGCAGCCCGGCAAAGGCGCGGCTCGTGATCTGCTCCGAGCAGCCGTGCGGGTAGTCGCGCAGCCAGCCGGCCAGCCCCTTCGCCAGCCCCAGCGGAGTCAGCCCCACGGCCGTCTCGCGCCTGGCAAACTGCGGAAACATCGAGCGCCCCACCGCCACCTCGTGCGCGTCCTGGCGGAAGGAGCCGGACTGCACCCTCGTCAAAAACGGAGCCGCCGGGCGCACGCTCAGCGTCGTCTTTCTCGTCACCGTCTCCTGCCCCGCCGTGGCGGTGAAGGTCAGCTCCGCATTGCCGAGCATCTCCCGCGCCCGCACCTGGACGCGCACCGTGGCATCCCGCCCAGGCTCAATGCTGACGGGCTCCGGAGCCGGCCCGGTGATTTCCAGCAGCCCGTTCGCGGCGGCCTGCACCGTCACCGTCTGCGCCGCCTCCATGTTGCTGGTCACACTCAGACTGGCGGTGAATTCATCACCCGGTGCGACGAAGAACGGCGCGTTCGGCGCGAGCACGAACGGTCCGCGCACGATGGCGTGCGTCGAGCCCGTTCCCAGCCTGTCCGCCGCCACGGCCACGGCCATCACGTTCAGTCCGCCGTCAAAGTAATCCGGAGCCGTCCACTCGATTTCCCGCCGCTCCGGCCCGGCCTCCACCAGGCCCGACCACAGCACCACGGGGGCCTCCCGGCGGCGTTTAAAGGGATTCAGATTCATCCGCAGCGCCTCTGCGTCGCCCCCGTCCCCGCCGAAGGCCCGCGACCTCCCGAGCAGGCTGAACTCCGGGATGATCAGGTCCAGGATCTGCGTCGTGCCCACCTCCAGCGCCCGCTTCCGGAAAAAGTGCGACAGCGGATCAGGCAGCCGGTAGTTCGTCACCCGGTGGATGCCCTCATCCACGGCATACAGCACCAGCCGCGAGGGCACGGCGGTGCGGTAGCCCAGCTTCACCGTGCTGCCGGGGCGGATGAGCTTCGGCGCATCCAGCTCCACCGCCAGACGGCGACGCACCGGGTCCACGGCGAAGGGCTGCACCGCGTAGCTGAGCGGACTCATGAAGACCTCCGGCGAGGCCAGATCCCTCACGAAGGAGACCGACGCGTAGGCCGAACCCTCCAGCGACTCCGGCACCACGATGGTCTGCGTGCCCGACGTCGCGGGCGACTTGAACCACTGCCAGGCCAGCACCTTTTCCCGCTCGATGGTGATGAGCCCCGCCCCCGTGTAGGGCGCGCTCAGGGCCAGCTCCAGCGGGCTTCCCGGCGCCACCGTCCGCTTTGCCAGCGTGAGGTCCAGCTCTGCATTCCTGTCCAGGCTGCGCCCGCTCTCGCCCTTGCCCGCCACGGTGAAGGAGCATGCCGAAAGCAGCTCGTGCGCGTCATCCAGCACCTCCAGCCGGAACCTCCCTGGTTCACTCGTGCGCAGCGGCACCTTCAGCCCGCCCTCAGCCAGCACCAACGCCGCCTCGGCGACCGTCTCCTCCTTCAGCGTGGAGACGTAGGCGTAGTTTCCGTTGTCCTGCTTAGTCAGCACGGAGACGTGGCGGGAAATGATGAGCCGCTGCGTGAGGCCGGACGGCGTCACCGGCTTCAGGTCCGGCCCGAGGGCGATGAAGTGCACCGACCGCTCCGTGTCCTTGCCCACATACGCGAGGTCGCCATCCGCCTTCCAGCCCAGCACCCACGGCCTTTCGGAAATGAGCACCCCGGTCTGCGCCCGCACGCTGCGGCCTCCGTCCGGCTCGAACGCCTCCGCCGTGAAGTCCAGCTGGAAGGCCGCCCCCGCCAGCCGGTCCGCACCCAGGTCAAAGGCGGCATGACCCGCCGCATCGGACGTCTGCTCGCCCAGCTCCACCTTTTTCCCTGCCTCGGATTTCTCCTTTCCGTGGTGAAAGACGTAGCCTGGAAACGCCTCGAAGGCGAACCCTGACGGGCTCAGGTCCAGCACCCCCGTGACCCGCCGCCCGCCAGCCGGCTGGCCAAAGAGGGTGGCCAGCGTCACGTCCGCCTTCAGGTCCTTCGGCGCTATCCATCCCGCCGCCGTCACGCCGTTCAGCACCGCCGTCACCCTGGTCCGCTCCGGCTGGAAATCCTCCACACGAAAGAGCGTGCGCCCCAGGAATTCCAGCGTCTCGCCGTCGCTGTCCGTCAGGTGCAGGCTGGCCCGGTAAATGCCGGTGGGCCACGTTTCCTTCGTAGGCGCGGCGATGTCGAGCAGCCCGTCCGCCGGCAGGTTCAGCCTGGTCTCCTGCACCGTTTCCTCGCGCGCGTTCGTCACCGTCAGCTTCACCGGTAAGCCCTCCAGTCCGGTTTGGAAATTCCGCCGCCTCACCATCACGCCCGCATGCACGGTGTCACCCGGCCGGTAGATGCCGCGCTCGGTGAAAAGAAACGCGTCCAGCTTTTCCGCCTCGGAGGCGGTCAGCCCCTCCGTCTCGAAGCGGGACATGTCCAGCTGCCGGTCCTCCCGGTCAAAGGGCAGGAACGAAAGGTCCGCCCCATGCCGCGCCACCAGCGCCACCGGCTCGTGCTCGTGC
>JANOAS010000097.1:0-5581 GCA_031411255.1 bacterium | reverse complement strand
GGTGATCTGGGTGCCGTCTCTGTACTTTTCCTACGGCTACACGGGGGGGGCGGTGCCGCTGGCGTACAGGGGGTTGGGGGAGTTGTTTGTGCTGCTGTTTTTCGGGCTGGTGGCGGTGTCCGGGACGGTGTTCGTCATCACGGGGCACTGGCTGGGGGAGGCGGTGCTGGCGGGATTTCAGGCGGGGCTGTTGTCGACGGTGCTGATCGCGATCAACAACCTGCGGGATGTGGCGGAGGACGGCGGGACGGGAAAGCGGACGCTGGCGGTGCGGTTCGGGGTACGTTTTGCGCGTTGGGAAATCACGGCGTTCTGTGTGCTGCCGCACGTTCTGGGTGTGGTGTGGTGGGGCTGGTGCGGGTGGTGGGCGGGCGCGGTGCTGCCGCTGCTGGCGCTGCCGCTGGGGCTGAGGATCGCGGCCGGGGTCTGGAGGACGGAGCCGGGGCGGGAGTACAATAAATTTCTCGCCATGGCGGGTGGCCAGTTGCTCGTGTGGGCGGGCCTGCTTACTGTGGCGGCTCTGCTATGAGGAAAGACCCCATCCATATCTGCCCCTACACGCTTCACTCGAAGAAGCCGCTCAACGCCATTTCCACCAAAACGGAGCACCACGGGGTGCTGGTCCGCCAGGCGGGGGGCTACGGCTGCCTGCACCCGTGGGAGGAACTGGGGGATCAGCCGCTGGAGAGGCAGCTGAAGGTCTGGCGCTTGGCCGGGTGGACGAAGCAGACGGAGCGGGTGGAAGTCTGCTGCCGCCATGATTCCTGGGCGCGGAAGGCGGGGCGCAGTGCCTTCACGGACTATGAAATCCCGGTGAGCCATTCCCAGGTGGCGGGGGAAATCATGAAGGTGAAGTGCGGTCCGGACATCAAAAAGGAGGCGGAGCGGCTGAAGACGATCCCGGCGAAGGTACTGCGGCTGGACTTCAACGCCTGCATCGACATGGACACCTTCTTGAAGTTTGTGGACCTGCTGGATGCGGCGACTCTCAAGAAAATCGACTTTGTGGAGGACCCGTTCCCTGGGGACAAGGAGGGATGGGAAAAAGTGCAGAAGCGGGTGCTCTTTGACCTGGCGGCGGACCGGGAGATGGTGCGGGCGCGGGTGCGCATCATGAAGCCCGCGCTGGAGGGGATCAAGGATTCACCGGAGCGGGTGGTTTTCACCAGCTACATGGACCACCCGGTCGGCCAGTACTTCGCCGCGCGCGAGGCGGCGGCCTACTACCTGGCGCATCCGCACCAGGTGGACGTGTGCGGGTTTCTCACGCATGAACTCTTTGAGAATGATCCGTTCATCGAGCGCATGCAGGTGGCGGACGGACGGCTGGTGCCGCAGGCGGGCACCGGCTGGGGGTTTGACGACCTGCTGGAGGCGCTCCCCTGGCAGCCTCTGTAGCAGGAGTTTTTTCAGAGACCGGACTTGCCCGGAGTGCCGGGGCGTCTAAGCTGGGCGCGATGGAAGTCGAATCTAGTTTGGGCAGCGTGCCTGTGAGGCAGTTTTCCGTGTTCTTGATCAACCGTGCAGGCGCCCTGCGCGGAGTGGTCAAGTTATTGCAGGACAATGGAATTCGCGTGCTTGGGTTGAGCGTGCAGGACTCCGTGGACGTGACGAACGTCCGCCTTGTCCTGAGTGATCCGGAGTCGGCGGAGTCCCTTTTCATGGAACGTGGCATTCCCTACGGGGCGTGCGAGGTGATCGTGCTGGAGCTGGCGGGCGGTGCGGATGACCTGGACAGGTGCCTGGGGGCGCTGCTTTCTGCGGAGACAAATGTGAATTTCCTCTACCCGCTGCTGACCCGCCCGAACGGCAAGGCGACGATCGCACTGCACGTGGAGGATGTGGAAATAGCCTCGGGTGTGCTGGCGACGGGCGGCTTCAAGCTGCTGCGCCAGAATGACCTGAGCCGTTGAGTTTCCCTGTGCGGGGCGGGGGCGGCTGATGGCTGGCTGGGGGTTCGCTGGGGGCACGAGGTCAACCGCGAATGGACGCGAATGGCGCGAATCAAGAGCCGGAAAATGGGCGGGGGAGGTCGTGTTGACGCCGGGGGCGCTGGGCCAAGGAAAGGGACTTTGCAGGTCGCGATGAGTCCCAAGCTGCCGGGGCAGGGTATGGGCCGGGGCCTTTTCTCCGTTCTCTCCGTTCCTCCTGTTCAAATCTTCGGAGCACGCGCTGGGGGCACGAGGTCAACCGCGAATGGACGCGAATGACGCGAATCAGGAGCCGGAAAATGGGCGGGGGAGGTCGTGCTGACGTCGGGGGGGCTGGGCCCGAGGAAGGAGACTTTGCAAATCTCGATGCGTCCCAAGCTGCCGGGGCAGGGTATGGGTCGGGGCCTTTTCTCCGTTCTCTCCGTTCCTCCTGTTCAAATCTTCGGAGCACGCGCTGGGGGCACGAGGTCAACCGCGAATGGAAGCGAATGACGCGAATCAAGAGCCGGGAAATGGGCGGGGGAGGTCGTGCTGACGTCGGGGGGGGCTGGCCCGAGGAAAGGGACTTTGCCATCCTTCCACCTTCACCCGCCGACCATCCGGCGCAGGGTACGGTCCATCGCGTTGAAACCATCCTGCAGTCGCTTGTGCTGCCGCACCGCCCGCCCGTCGGGCTGGATCACCTGCAGCTTGGCGAAATCCTGCTTCCGCCAGGCGCACTTGTCCTCCACGATCACCCAGGCCAGCTTCAGCTTGCCCGCTTTCGCCCGCTCCATTGCCATCGGGCGCTCGACATCCCGGATGAAGGGGCTCGCTAGGAACGGCGTCGTCACCAGCGCCACAAAGAGGTCTGCCTCCTCCAGACGCCTAGTGATCTCCTCCTCCCAATCCTCGCCCGACGGGATGAGATTGTCCGTCCACGCCTCGATCAACCCGTCCTGCTCCATCACCGTCAGGTTTTGCATGAAGACGTCGCAGACCTTTTTGTCCCGGGAGGAGTAGGAGACAAAGACGCGAACGGGGCGCTCGAAGGGATTGCCGACCTCATCCTCGAAGAAATTGGGGTTCCAAGTCTCCTCGCGAGGGGTGAACCATCCGGATTCATTCGGGAACCTCCGGCGCGTGGCGTCCCACACCCGCTTTCTTTTGCCTGCCACCGCCTCCAGCACCTCTCCCGCCGCCACCACCTTCGATCCCTGGCTGGTTTCAACGCTGCTTTCCCCCTTGGCGTTCCTCACCTCGTCGATCTCCAGCACCTCGATGTTCTTCCACACCTTCTCCACCCTCGCCGGGCGCAGGGCCTCTGCTTCGCCCACCTCCACAGTCATCTCAATCTCCCCCTTCGGCTTCTCCGGCACGTCCTGGTGGATCGCCTCCATGTGGCGACAAATGAGGCGGGCCAGGCGGACGCGGTCGGCCTCAGGGCCGCGGACCGTTATTTCAACCATCCGATCACGTTTCACGCCGCGCACCAGCGCTTCCGCTTGGCGATCACGAAGGAAAACTCCGTTGCGCCAGCGGTACAGTTCATTGTACAGCGGCCAGGTGCGCACGATGAAGCGCGGGATCAGCCCCTCCGGCAGCAGGGCGTAGGTGAACCTCAGGCGAAGTTCCGTTTCGTCCTTCTGCCTCCACGGGGAGTCATCCCGCAGCTTCGGCTGGTTCACCGGCAGCACGGCGGGCATCAGCCAGACGGTGCGGGCGTCTGCCTCGGCGTCCGTCACCTGCTCCGCGTCGTCCGGCACATCCACCGGGTAGATCATCTCAAACCTCTCCATCAGACGCAGGAGAAAAAGCAGTCCGTCCCGGTCCTCCTTCGGCAGGATTTTTCTCGCCCCTGCCAGGGTCAAGCGTGGCTCCCCGTCCGCCTCCAGGGCGCGGAGCAGGGAGTAGACCCCGTTTGTCACCCACTGCGGGTCCAGCACCGCATTGTCCCGCAGCCGCGCGTCCGCCGCGTAGTGCAGCACCACCCCCAGCTGGTGCAGGATGCGGGCCAGCCCCTCCGCCCGGTCCCCGGCCAGCGCCACCACCTCGCCGGAGTCGTCCACATCATCCTTGATGCCCTCCTCCAGGCAGATCTTCTTAAATTCCTCCAGCCCCAGCCGCTTCTCCCCCGTTTCCTTCATCCGCTCAAACCTCTCCTTCGCCTTCCTGTACTCCACCGGGAAGAGCCGCCCCACCTCCGGCATGCCCGCCGCCACGCCCGTCAGCACCCGCTTCAGCTCGTCCACGCCCAGGCGCGACCTCGCATCCGTCCGGACAAAGGTCAGGCTGGCAAACTTGTCCGCCCACCGGTCCCGGAGTTCCTCCTCGTCGATGTCCCACCGCCTCATGTCCTGCTTCGTCAGGGCCACCACCACCGGCGCGTCCTTCCCGTAGGCCGCGATGGTCCGCAGCCAGTCCTCCGCGTCCGCCAGCGCCAGGTCCGCCCGGTTGTCCAGCACCAGCAGGTAGATGACCTCCGGCGCCAGGAAGAACCGGTGCAGCGCGTACGTGATCTCCTGCCCGGCGAAATCCCAGAGGTGCAGGGAAATGTCGCGCACTTTTCCTGCCTCCGAGGCCGCCCCCGGCGAGCCCGCGCCACAGCGCACCCGCAGCGCGCCGATGCGGATCTCCACGCCCTGGGTTTCCTTCTCATCCGAGTTAAAGGGCAGCCCCTGGAGTGCCCGGGAAAGACTCGTCTTGCCCGCCTCCCCGCGCCCCACCAGCAGCACACGCGCTTCGTTCAGCGGCCCCGCCGAACGCCGGGTGCTGAAGTAGTAGTCGAGGATGTCCTGCGGGCGGGCCGGGGTGGCATTCTTCCGATCGACCTCGTGCCACATCGGGCCCAGCACCTCCGCCGGCATCTCCCGCCCCACCGGGGTGTTGTGGAGAAACAGTTTCTTCAGCCCCGCACACTGCCGCAGGGTCTCCGGCAGCTCGCGCAGCGGGGTGTTTTCCAAATACAACTCCTCCAGCCCGGGCAGGCGCCCCAGTTCCGGCGGCAGGGTGGTCAGTTTGGTGTCGCGGAGCGAGATTACCCGCAGCCCGGCCAGGTTCCCGATCTCCGCCGGCAGCCCGGCCAGGGGGTTAAAGGAAAGATAAAGCCTGCGAAGCGAGGTGAGGTGGCAGATTTCCGCCGGGAGGGTGGTGAATGAGTTGGCGCCAAGATCCAAGACTTCGAGCGCCGTCAGGTGGCGGATTTCCGGCGGCAGCGTGGTCAGCCGGTTGCCACCAAGAGTCAACTCCATGAGCGACCTCAAGTGCCCGATCTCCGGCGGCAGCGCCACCAGTCCCTTATTCCGCAGATCGCTCCCCAGATCCGTCACCTTCTCCCCGGCCTCCATGCGCCGCACCGCGTCGAGGATGATCTCCCGCGCTTCGTCGTAAGCCTGCTGCTCCTCTGGGTTCATCTCGGTCGCCATGCCTGCGGAGTCTGGCGGACAGGCTGGGGGGGCGCAAGTGGGTTTCTGGGGGGAAGCGGGAGGGGGAGAAGATTAGAGGAATAGAAGATTAGAGGATTAGAGGATTAGAGGATTAGAGGTTTAGAGGTTTAGAGGTTTAGAGAGTTAGAGGGGTAGAGGGGTAGAGGGGTAGAGGGTTAGAGGTTTAGAGGATTAGAGGGGCGGAGCCTTTGGAGTGCGGCGACTTGTCGGCGCTTTCTCGCCCGA
>JANOAS010000096.1:0-33056 GCA_031411255.1 bacterium | reverse complement strand
GATGTCCTGGCGTTGATGATCTTCCGCAGTGAGCTGCGCTGCTCCAGCGTTACCGGCAAAGTGCTGATGGGTCGCGACATGCACGGGATCTTAGCGGAAAAAGTAGTTCTGTCTAGTTATTTCTCAGGCAGCACACTAGTTGAATGGGTGGCATGTGATCAGGAGTTGTTTCTTTTGTGCCTTCAAGTAAATCGAATGCTCAATTTCAGGCATGCCACAAATTCTCACTGCACTGTCGATCTGAGTGAACTCAGGCAGCGGAACCCGGTTTTCGGTCAAAACAACCTTGCCGTCATCAGTGGTAATCGGTGAATAAGCTTCACCCGCCGCACGGCTCGAAGCCACATCTGCTGAGGTGGTAATGAACCGACCTGAAACCTCAATGAATGCGCCTCTCTGAACCACGGTGAGGTTAATCTCATCTCCGACTTGGCGAGTCGCAAAACTCGTTGGAGTTGTCGGAGTGATCGGGAACGAGTCACCATGGGTGTTGCCAGCCACTGCTGGCAGATCGAACGCAACTGGATAAACAAAGTCCTTTAGGCGCTTTGCTTTCACGGGCATACCGGACATGGCGGTTGGCAGGACAAATGCCGAAGTCGCCCCGTTCTCATCGATGACCTTGCAGGTGAGCTGGAACTTCTTGGCGGTTAGTTTGGGGTTCGCACTGAGCTTAAGATACTGGCCGCCAGTGACAGCCGGCTCACGTGTGGATGAGGTGCATGATGTGCCGATCAAGGCAACAGCTAGAAGTGAGATTGTGATGGTTTTCATGATGCGGGGAGCGGGCTAGCAATTTGCGGCGAACGTCTAGCTCATCCACGGCGGGGATGGAAGCTCGGATTCAAAGAGAGATGTTGCCCGCCGTTGGATGGAGCGTCTTGTTCGGCTTTTTGGAATAAGTCTAATATTTGTCGGTCTTGAAATGAGCTTTCTCGAATTCATCTGCTCGCGCTCCAATGCCGCGAATAAGTGCTGCTAGCGTAGGTCCATCCGCTATATCTGGAACAACTGCCGTTATCTTGATTGTCCACTCTTTATTCTTTTCCGAATATGCTAAAGACCATCTCGATGTGTCCATTGAATTGTTTTTAGTTAATGCTTCTTCCATTGCGGAGGCGTCCGGAGTTTTAGCTCCAATGTATGCATACGAGAATACATTTCTTATATTGTAGTTTCCGATTGGTTTTACTTCGGACGTTATCCAGACCGTTTGTCCTCTGCCTTCTTTAGTATAATCAAAAGACACTTTGGCGTCGCCGTCCTCATCAACGACATATTTTAGTTGGGTGTCTTTCATTATCTTCTCTGCAATTACCTTCTTGTGAGCAATGCGGGTTCCGGCATCTTTATCCGTGACATGAGTTACTAGTGCTTGCTGTAGCTTGGGATTCGCTTGTAGCCATGCCCAGAACGATTCATCTTTCGTCGCAGCATCCAGTTTCTTGAGGGCGAGATCACCCGAAGGCATATTCATCATCTCGTTGTATATCTTTTTTTCCCTTACATTTGGTGGCTTTTCGTCAAGGAGTTTCGTGTCCCCCTGGACTTGCGCCTGCACAAATCCGATCATTGCGATCAGTATGGTCATTGTAAGTTTGGGAATTGATAAGCTGCGGTGGTGTGTATGGATCATGGTATTGATAAGGGAATGGATTGATTCTGCCGAACGACAGAACTGACCGACGCGGGCGGCCAGTGACGTCCGAATGGGAGACTGACGTGGCCCGCCCGCGTTCGGTCCAGTGCTTTTGTTAGGCGTTGCGGTCATTAGCTAGACGAAGTTGAGGTTGGTCCGTTTGCGGTGATTTCCCTTCCAACGTGCGGGCTATGGCGATCAGCGGGCGGCTTCCAGCAACAAGACCCAGTCGCCGTCGCCAGAGGCGTTCTTCTCCGGCGGCGCGAACTCGTGGCTGCCGTGGTTGGGCAAGGCCTCGGCCTCCACCGGCTTCAGGCTGCCGTCAGTGGGATCAAACCATTGCACTTTCATCGGGGCACTCAAGCAGGACAGGGCGATAGTGATTGGGCGCGATTTTGGGATGTATACGATGGCGAGAGTGCCATCGGAGGCGCGAGCGGCGGTGATGTAATCGACGTCGCCGACTTTACCACGGCCTTGCGTGAGCAGCTCGTCGGCGGTTTCCGGCTCCAGCTTCCACCAAGCGCGGGTGGCGAAGAGTTGGCGCACGAAAGGCATCTGCTTCGAGCCGACATCCTGGAGACTCTCGCGCCACTTACCGGTCACTCGCCACAGCTCGCGGTGTCCGTAGGCATGTCCGGCCAGCGCGCCGGAGAGAACCGCGCCGTAAGCCTGGCGGCGCAGGCGAAACGGCGTGCCGCCGCGCCCGTCGTTGGACTCGTGCTCGTAGCCTGATTCGGAGAGGAAGATCGGGCGGACATGCTTGGTGCGCTGCCACTCCCCCAGGATGTGCTTGAACACCTCCTCGTAGGTGTAAGCGGCGTTCAAGCTCAGCCACGGCTGGTCGTCGTAATGAGCGGCGCTGGCATTGCCAGGCGCGTTGTGCACAGACATCAATTGGCGCGGTGCGGCCTCGTGGATGCCTCGCGCCATTTGCCGGATGAGTTCGTGCGATTCGCCTGGATTCTTGTCGCCGCCCATGAGCCACGCGATGTTCTCATGCTTACGGTAACGCTCCCCAAGCCAGCGGCCCCACAGGTGTGCTTTCTCCGGCCCGTTGACGTTAAGAGGCTTGATCCTGCCATCCTTTTCCTTACCAGCCCAACCCTCGTCGCTGTTCCCCGACCACATCGGCGCGATCATGAGCAGCATTCCCATGTCGGAGGCTTTCTGGATCACCTTGTCGGCGTGCGCGAAGAATTGCTCGTTGGGCTTGGAGAGATCATTGTCCGCCCCAAAAGGCAATTGCCCGGCGCGGTTCTTCATACCCAGGAAGCCGGTCATCATGATTTGAAGCGCCGAGAAGCCTTTGGCTTTGCGGTCGGCCAGAAAGACTTCGGCTTCCGGCAGGGAGAGTTGGAAGAGCAGCATCCACGGCGTGTCGGCCTGGTAGAAAAATGGCTTGTCCCCGGCATCCACGAGGTAGCGGCCATTGGCGCTCGCCCGCAGCGGAAATTTTACGTCCATTGTCGTATCCGCCGCCTGAATGAGGGGGACGAGGGCGATGAAGGTGATGAAGATGCACGTTATGGCTTTGTATTTCATGATTCGGTTCTGTGTTGGAGTAAGCGGCTAGCAACGCCTAACGTCTGAACCCAGCCACCAGCTATGGCCGTGTTGACGCTTTGAATTTCAGATAAAAACTCCCCGGCCATAGCTGGTTGGCTGCGGTGATTTTGTTCTGCTAGTGTTGGTTCTGGCACTGCGTAGTCTAGGATACTGGTCGGCCTTGGGTGTTGATCGTGCCCACCCAAGGCCGCCTGTCGAGAGACAATAATAACACGACTCCGCTACTTCTTCTTCTGGTCTTTACGGTTGCGCTCTCCAGCCTGACGACTCTTCGTGAAGTTCGAGTTAGGGAGCGAGAACAGGTGCTCTCCAGCGGTGCGATCCCGCTTCTGTCCCGTGTTGTGTTGCTTCGTGGATAGTGGCTTGCTCATTGTTGTGTGTTTGTGTGTGTGTTGTGTTCGATGGTGAGTCTGCTGTTCACCGGGATTGATGTATGGATTTGCAGATTGTCGGAGTGTCCCTGTTCGGGCTTAGTGAGGACACTTGTCAGATGGGTGAGTGGTGCTCCCGCAGTGGGTGCACTTCGTGGAAAATAAACCATGAGGACACTCCCCAGAGGCATGCTCAGTGCTGCCGCAATGAGTGCATTTGGTCGAGAAAAGGCCGTGTGGGCACTTATCGCTTGCGTGGTCCTTACTGCCACAATGCTTGCACTCATCGCTCAATATCCCGTGAGGACAATCACCACTGGCGTGCTCTGTGCTCCCACAGTGAGTGCACTTGCTCGATAAAAGTCCGTGTGGACAGTTAGCACTGGAGTGGTCAACGCTGCCACAATGCTTGCACTTGGTGGCGAAGAAGCCCGAGCCGCCGCTTTGCTTCTCTATCAACGGTGGGGGATGCTCTTCCTCCGCAGAAGGAACAGGAAGCTCCTTCAGTATCCACATGACTGGCACAAAGTTGAGAAAGCCGGGCGACTTCGTAGGGACGCTATTAGGAACAAATTTCGATAGGAGCCAGACAATCGGGTCACCGACAATAACTGAAATCGAGAGCATCAGTGCCATGATCCCGAGGGGCCAGAAAAACTGGCCAAGAAAACCAAAGACAATTGCCATCGGTAGTATCCCAACGACATAGACAATCGGTAATACAATCACCTCTGAAAATGGCGGCATCTTCCCGAATATGCCAGAGCCGTTGACAATGCTCACGATGGACCAGACAAGGCCAGCACAAGCAGCACGAAGGAGGTTGTGCCAAAGTGTTGCTCCCCACATGATCTTTCGCCAATCACGAGAAAACTTGAATGCCTGCTTTGGATCGTTGCTCATAGCGGATTTATGGTTGGGTGGTGGTTGAGGTTGGAGCAGAACGACTCGGATCAGGCGACGGCGAGCGGGAAGCGTCGATGACACGACAGATGCCATACGAGCCGTTGCCTGCATCCGTTTTGTTCGCCCTCTTGTTCTTGGGTGTGTGGCTTCATGGCATGCTGATCACGATCCAAACGAATGATGCGGCAAGGAGAATGGCTCCAAGGCAAAGCAGGCCCGCTGCCACATGAAGACTGCGTTCAGCCCTCTTAAACTTCGTGTTCCGAGTGACTTCCTCCTGCTGAATGCGTTCGGTCTGCTCGTCGTCCTTCAGGTCGATCAACTTAATCGCTCTGAAGTGATGAAACATACCATCTGATGCGAGAAATCGGTGTCGGAGTGCAAAGGCAATCGCGAGGCCGAAGCAAATCGGTGAAAGTGAGATAAGGAGCTTCAGACCAAGACTCGCTCTGACAACTTCGGTGGCAATCGTGTGCTCGGAAGTCTTAGTGACCAGAACAAAACCAAAAGCTGCCAGACCGAGAGAGGCTATCCGCAGCAACTCAGCTCCGAAGTCCTGAAAACGATCATGCAGTGCAAGGTCGTGGCGATATCTGTCTTCGGAGATCTCGCCGGATGTGCCCGATAATGGTCCGAGTGGTGGGCGACTTTGGCTCATAGTGAGTGGCGTGTTAGGTTGGGCGAACAGATGGATATTAGCCCCCGATCTGTCCGTATATCCGGGTGGCGGGCGGGGTTTTTGAGGCGTCTGGTTGGTGGACAGGCATCTGGTTCTTAATGGATATGGTGGACTTGGGAGCGAATATATCCAACTTGACAGAAAAGCAAGCGTTTTGGCGAGTTGGAGGCGCGATGCTTAAGGAAAGTTGGAAGTCTGGCTGAGCGGTTCGTATATCCAGGCGTTGGCGGCGCTTTTTGGGCGAAAAACTGGAATGGAACTGTCTAAGTGTACGTGGATATGATGGGATTGGCAGAACGTATATCCAACCCGGACCGGAAAGCCTGAATGTCGACAAGCATTAATATTCAAAAAAGGGAAGATAAGAATGCGATTGCAATTTTGAACAGGAGCGGGAAAATCCTGCCCCATGAAGATTTACACCGAGACTGGAGGAAACGTGGCGTGTGATTTGGCTGGCGTGTTGCGCCGGATGGGTGAGCTGGGCGCTACCGAGAAGGAGCAGACATGGACGGCGCGATGGGTGACTGTGGTAAAGCGCTGGTGTGAAGGGCTGCAGCGTCCGCTGGACCGGGCGGCCGGAGTGGACTGGCTGCGGGTGAACGCAGCACCGAAGGATGACGCGGCCGCCGTGTGGAAACAGGAACAGGCCAGGGGGGCTCTGGCGACTTACTTTCACCTGACGGGTCAGGCAGTGACATGCGTAAAGCCGAAGGCGGCAAGCTCTGAAGTGGGTGGCGGCGGTATGGGGGCCGCGGGCGGAGGTGGCGGGCGGGTGGTCGAGGCCAAAGCCGGCCCGGAACTGGTGAAGGCTGCTGGTGGCGCAAATTCCCAGGGCGGAACCGAACGCGGGCCCATGCCGGCGACGGAAACCGAGGGCGCCGGTGGCCGGGCGGGGACTTGGGAAGAGGCAGGAGGGCGGCTCAAGGGGTATCTGGACTGCAAGTCCTACGCGGCGAAGACGCGTGAGTGCTACGTGGGCTGGGCGAGGCGGTTTTACCGCTGGTGCACAGGACGCAAGGTGCCAATGGCTGGAGTGGAGGCCGGAGTGCTGCGGGATTTTCTGGAAGACCTGGCCGGAACGGGGGTAACGGCGAAAACTCAGAACCAGGCGCTGAATGCTCTGGTGTGCTTTTTCCGGCATGGCGTGGGTGAGGAGCCGGGAAACATCGGCGAATACCTGCGGGCGAGGACATCGCGCCGGCTGCCGGTGGTGCTGAACAGGGGGGAGGCTGGCACGGTGATGCGTGACATGAAGGCACGCGGCGGCCAGATGTGGCTGGTGGCGGGGATGATGCTGGGTGCGGGGTTGCGGCAGCGTGAGGTGCTGGAACTGAGGGTGAAGGATGTGGATCTGGAGCGGGGCGTCATCACTGTGCGGCAGGGCAAGGGGAACAAGGACCGAATAACGATGCTGCCGCAGCTGGTGAAGCAGGGGCTGGAGGACCACCTGAGTCTGCGGCGGGCGGAATATGAACGGGATCTGGCGGAGGGGGCGGGTTTTGTGCCGCTGCCGGACGGTCTGGAACGCAAGAAGCCAGGGGCGGCGCGGGCGTGGGGCTGGCAGTACCTCTTTGGCGGGCAGAATGTCATAGTGGAGCGGGTGACGGGGCGGATGATCCGCTGGCATGTGCATGAAAAGACGGTGGGGCGGATGCTGGGAGAGGCGGCGAGACGCTGCGGGGTGACCCGGGCGGTGACGTGCCATTCGCTGCGCCACACCTTCGCCACTCTGGCGCTTGAGTCCGGGACGGACATTCGCACGCTCCAGGAACTGCTGGGCCATGCGGACGTGAGCACGACGATGATCTACACGCACGTGCTGAACCGGGCGGGGGTGGCTACGCGCAGCCCGCTGGACGCTTTGGCAGTGGCGTAAGCTGGCTAGGTCAGGTGGCGTTCGGAAACCGAAACCCGGAACGCTGGGCTCGGAATTTCTCCACCGGGGAACACGGGCACAACAGGAAGACGAACCGCGAAGGGACGCCAGGAAGCGCGATTGAGAGCGGGGGCCATTGGCGGAGCTGGCCGTGCTGATGGCGGGGAGGGAATTTGGAATGCGGCATGTGGATTTCGGGTTTCGGAATAAGGAGGGCGTGGGGGCGGGGAACGGCACACGGCGAGGCGGCGGGCGGGGCGGGGCGGCGGCGGGAAACTCGCGGTCAGCCGGGGTGCGGGGTGGAAGGAGGCCGGGAAAATTTTCACGAACGCGCGTTTTTTTGAAATGAACGGCGGGGCTGGTGCGTTGTCGGAGATGACGGGTCGCGATGCGGCCTTCGGATGATCTGAAAACCACGCTCCCGTTTCTGTCATGCTCCCATCGGACACACTCACCGGCTCCCCGCGCAGGAAAAGCGCGCGCTGCCATATTATGTACGGAAGATCGGCCAGGGTTTCCGGATCCGGCGACGTGGGGAACCTGAGGGCGGATCGCGGGAGTGAAGCAGAAGGCTCCGGCAGCCAGTCTGGCGTACGGGGGAACGGGTCACCCGTACGAGGTAACGGGTCATCCGTACAAGGAAACGGATCATCCGTACACGGTAACGGGTCATGCGTACACCGTAACGGGTCATCCGTACGCGGTAACGGATCGTCCGTACACGGTAACGGATCGTCCGTACACCGTAACGGATTGTCCGTACACCCTAACGGACCGTCCGTACACCGTAACGGATCGTCCGTACACCGTAACGGACCGTCCGTACACCGTAACGGGTCATCCGTACACCGTAACGGATCATCCGTACACCCTAACGGGTCATGCGTACACCATAACGGGTCATGCGTACACCATAACGGATCGTCCGTACGCCGTAACGGGTCACGCGTACACGGTGGCGGCCGGGGCGTTCGATTTTATCACTGCACGGTTTTTCACACAGGATCAGTGGTTTACCGGATAGATCCGGGCTGCGAAGCCGACGGGCTGTGCGGGGTGGCTGTGAATTTTACCAGGAGGACTGCGTAATGGCCAAATGGAATAGTGGCGCGCGGTGGAACTCTGGAATCCTCTGGGGACCGGCTGAGCTGGTCCCAGCTCAAAACAAACCAAAAAACAGGAGAAAAAACGCCATGAAAAAACAACCGTTCTTTCCCCGCACCAATGCCGAGCGTGCGGGGTGGTATCTGAACATCTTCACCCAGCTGCCGCTGGCCAATGCCACGCTGGAGCAGGACCCAATCGAGGTGGCAAAACGGGTGAACGATGCGAAAAACATGTACTACACCTGCGGGCCGTGGCTGGAGTGGACGCGGGAACTGGGCCCGGCTGGCACGGCGGCGCTGGAGGTGGCGGCGACGGGGACCGGCAGCACGCCCAAAACGCTGCCCGTCTTCACCCCGCCGGAACCCCCGGACGGGATGACGCCGGTGCCGCCGGGAGCGCAGACGCGGATTCTGGATTTCATGCAGGTGATCAAACGCAGTGGGAAGTGCACGGATGACCTGGCGGCGCTGCTGCGCATCGTGGGGGCTGACGACACGGTGGAGCACGAGCTGCCGGAGTTCACCCTGAAGATCGAGCGCGGCGGCGGGTGCGAGTGCGTGAAGGTGACGTTCCGGAAATTTGAGCACGAGGCCGTGGTGGTGTGGTCGCGCCGGGGCGGCGGGGCGTGGGAAAACCTGGCGGTGGCCATCAACAGCCCCTACCTGGACGAGCGCCCGCTGCTCGTGCCCGGCCAGCCGGAACAGCGCGAGTACCGCCTCCAGCCCTACGGCGACCACGGGCCGGTGGGCGGGTTCACGGACGTGGTGACCGTGACGGTTTCGCCGTGACGGCGATGGGGAGACTGGGAGACTGGGAGACTGGGAGACTGGGAGACTGGGAGACTGGGAGACTGGGAGACTGGGAAACTGGGAGACTGGGAGACCGGGAGACCGAGAGACTGGGAGACCGAGAGACTGGGAGACCGAGAGACTGGGAGACCGGGAGACTGGGAGACTCGGAGACGGGGAAACTCGGCAGCGGGAAATCCGGGTTCTCCTTTTCCCCATGATCCTGCCCAAAATCATCCTGCCATCTCTGCCCTCCCGTTTCCGGGGTTGCCGGTCTGCCGCTTTCCCTGCGGGCTGGGGGCATGCTGGCAGCGGGCGCGGGGAGACGTGCAAAGTCTCGTTCCTTGAATTCAGCCCCCCTCCCCTGCCAGCGAGTTCAGGTATCTCTCGAGGTTCGTCCAGTGCTCACCATTCGCCTGCCTGCCGCCGTCGGAGGCATCGGAAGGGTTCAGTGCGTGCGCCTTTTCCCACACATCCGGCATGCCGTCGGCGTCAGTGTCCCAGCCGTCTGGGCGGTGAACCTCGGGATAGGCCTCCCAGCCCCCCACGTCCTCCTGGGAGTCCGGCAGCCCCGGCAGACCGGTCACGCTTCCCTGGTAGTGCGTCTCTCCGCTGCGGACTTCGGCGATGATCCGCCGGTCGTGCTCGTCGAGTGCGGGAAAATTGCACCCCACATTCGCCAGCACGCTCTCCCGGGCCTCCTCCGCGCTCTGAGTTTTCACATGGGAGGGGAAAAACTCCGCCTCCGCCCAGGGCGAGTACGTCTCCGGCAGTTTCCCGCCCTTTTCCGTCGTGGCTCTCCGCCCGGCCTCCTGGTTCTTCGCGTCAAAGTGCCCCGGCATCACATTCCCGGCCATGTAGTAGCGCTGGGAGCCGGGAAACGTGTTGTAGTGGGCATTCAGGGCCAGAAAGAACTTCGTTGCCGGCCCCGGCTGGTAGTAGTTCCCGACGAAGTTCACCTCGTGCGCCCCGCCGTCCGTGGTGCGATCCTTCCAGTTAAAGACAACATTGTTCCGAATGTCCAGCCGACCCGCGTAGGTGTTGTCAGCCTTGTTCAATCCGCCGGCCAGACTCCAGTTCCGCCCGCAGTTATTGGCCAGCAGATTGTGGTGAAGGCTGCCAATGTCCCCGCCAATGCTCGCGGCGTAACCGTGCTGGGTGCCGGGCGGGTATTTCTTGTGGCCCGCCGCGTTGAGCGCCTCGGAAATGAGTGTGCGCTGGAGGGTGATGTTCCTCGCCCCCCGCGAGCTGAACGCCTCATCCATCGTCCAGCTGATAGAGCAGTGGTCGATGATGCAGTTTTCACTGGAGGCCAGCCCCATGCCGTCCAGCGTGGCCCCGGAAATATTGCCCGGCCTCACACGAATGTAGCGGACCACCACATCCGACGCCCCGAGCATGCCGAAGTTGTATTTCCGCAGACACACGCCAAGCCCTGGCGCCGTCTGTCCAGCCAGGGTGAGGCGGGAGTTTTCCGGCCTCACGATGAGCCTCGACTCCAGCGTGATCAATCCTGACACGTCAAACACCACCGTGCGCGGCCCGGACTGCCCCACCGCATCCCGCAGGCTGCCCGGTCCGGCGTCGTTCAGATTGGTGACATGGATCACCCGGCCTCCGCGCCCTCCCAGGGCAAAGCGCCCGTAGCCCTCCGCCGAGGGAAAGGCCAGCGGCGGATCCTTTTCCCCGGCCGGGGCCGGCGCAGCCTGGGCAAAAAGAGAGCCCTCATCACCAGTGGCGATGGCGATGCTGACAGCGAGGAGGCGGGGGAGAAATTGACGCATCATGGTCGAGAAGGCATACGGGCCTCTATACCCAGCTACCCCGCCCGCGCCTGCCCTATTCTGGCAGAAATTCAGATGCCGGGCTTCTGTCTTGGATGCGCCCCCGGATTCCCCCCCGCAGCGCGACACGCCAGCCCTCCGGGGTTCCGACTGGCTCGTGCAACTGTTCGGCACGCAAGATTCCCCCCTTGCCAGCCCCCGCTGCCTGCCCACAGTCTGACGCACGGCACTGGACGGGCTGACCCGGCAGTGCATTTCCCCTCCCCCCTTTTCACCGATGAACCTGACCCGCCGCCAACCTGAAGAACTCCGCTCCTGGCGGTGGTTCGGACCGAATGACCTCCGCAGCTTTGGCCACCGGTCGCGCGCGCGGCAGATGGGCTTGGGGCCTGAGGACTGGGTGGGGAAACCGGTCATCGCCATCCTGAACACGTGGTCGGAGATCAATCCGTGCCACCTGCATTTCAAAATCCTCGCGGAAAACGTAAAGAAGGGCATCCTCCAAGCGGGCGGCATGCCCATCGAGATCCCGGTGCTCTCGCTCAGCGAAAACTTCATGAAGCCGACGACCATGATGTACCGGAACCTGCTGGCCATGGAGGCGGAAGAGGTGCTGCGCTGCCATCCGGTGGACGGTGCGGTGCTTCTGGGGGCGTGTGACAAGACAACGCCGGCGCTCATCATGGGGGCGCTCTCTGCGGCGCTGCCGTTCATCTTTGTCCCGGGCGGCCCGATGCTGCGCGGGAACTGGCGCGGGGCCACGCTGGGCTCCGGCTCGGATGCGTGGAAATACTGGGCGGAAAAGCGGGCGGGGAATCTCTCCGACGACGAGTGGTGCGAGATCGAGGACGGCATCGCCCGCAGCCACGGGCACTGCATGACCATGGGCACGGCGGCGACGATGACGGCCATGACCGAGGTGCTCGGCCTCTCGCTGCCGGGGGCGTCGTCCATTCCGGCGAGTGACGCGGCGCACTGGCGCATGGCGGCGGAGAGCGGGCGGCAGATCGTGGAGAACACCTGGCTGGACCGGAACCCCTCGCGCTTCCTCACGGCGGGGTCGTTTGACAATGCCATCGTGACCACGCTGTCCGCCGGCGGCTCGACGAACGGCATCATCCACCTCATCGCCATGGCTGGCCGCGCGGGGATCAAGCTGCCGCTGGAGCGCTTCGACGAACTCTCCCGCACCACACCCCGCCTGGCCGACCTCAGACCGGCGGGCCGTTTCCTCATGGAGGATTTTTATTTCGCCGGAGGCCTGCGCGCCATGCTCTCGCGCCTGACCGACCTGCTGAGCGGAGGCGAGGCCACCGTGACGGGAAAAACCCTCGCGGAAAACCTGGCCGGAGCCGAGGTCTACAATGACGAGGTCATCCGCACGCGGGACAACCCGCTTTCCCACGAAGGCGGCACCGCCGTGCTGCGCGGGAACCTCTGTCCGCGCGGTGCCGTCATCAAGCACGCCGCCATGGAGCCGCGCTTCATGAAACACACGGGACCTGCCGTGGTTTTCAGGAACTACGACGAGATGGCCGCCCGCATCGACGACCCGGACCTCGTCGTCACCGCCGACAGCGTGCTCGTCCTCCAGAGCGCCGGCCCCGTCGGCGCGCCCGGCATGCCGGAGTGGGGCATGCTGCCCATCCCAAAGAAGCTTCTGGAGGCCGGCGTGCGCGACATGCTGCGCATCACCGACGCCCGCATGAGCGGCACCAGCTACGGGGCGTGCGTGCTCCACGTCGCGCCCGAGTCCGCCCTCGGCGGCCCGCTGGCGCTGGTGCGCGAGGGCGACCTGATCACGCTCGACGTGGAGGCGCGCACGCTCACGCTCGACGTCCCCGAGTCCGAACTCGCCGCCCGCCGCGCCGCCTGGCTCACGCCGCCACGCCCCGTGTCCCGCGGCTACCTCTCGCTCTTTTTAAATGAAGTCACCCAGGCCGACGAGGGCTGCGACTTCCGCTTCCTCCACGCCAGCCCCGACGGCGCCCCCATGCCCGAGCCACGCATCGGATAGACTCACCCCTTTCAAACCATGAAGACCACACTCACCACCGCCGACCTCTACTCCTCCGTCATCGCCGTGCCACCGCTCTGCCGCGACGCCGACCTGCGCTCCAGCGCGGAGGAAAACGCAAAACTCATCCGCCACATCGAGGGTGGAAACGTGACCACGCTGCTCTACGGCGGCAATGCAAACTTCTACAACATCGCCCTCTCCGAATACGACTCCGTGCTCGACCAGCTGGAGACGGCCGCTGCTGCGGACACGCTCATCGTGCCCTCCATCGGCCCTTACTTCGGCACCGCCATGGATCAGGCTGCCCTGCTGGCAAAACGGGATTTTCCCACCGCCATGCTCCTGCCCACCGTGGCTGTCAGCTCGCCCGAGGGCGTGCGCGCGGCGGTCCTGCGGATCGTGGAAAAACTGGGACGCCCCGTCGTCCTCTACATGAAAGACCCGGGCTACGTGACTATCGATGTCGCGAGATCACTCGTCGAGGCCGGGGCCATCTCGTGGATCAAATACGCTGTCGTCCGCCCCGATCCCGCCGAGGACGAACTCCTCGCCCGCCTCGTCGAGGCTGTGGACCCGGCACTCATCGTGAGCGGCATCGGCGAGCAGCCGGCCATTGTTCACTGGAAAAAATTCGGCATCCGCGCCTTCACCAGCGGCTGCGTCTGCGTCGCCCCGGCCCGCTCCCACCAGTTCCTGACCGCCCTTCAGGCCGGCGCATTCGACACAGCGGAGAGCCTGCGCGAGACCTTCAACAGCCTGGAGTCCCTCCGCAACGCCCACGGCCCGATCCCCGTCCTCCACACCGCCGTCGCCGGAGCCGGCATCGCCGCCACCGGCCCCGCGCTGCCGCTGGTAAAAGACCTGAGCCCTGAACTCACCGGCACCATTGGGGCGGCAGCGAAACAACTGCTGGCGTGGAACGCGGAGGCGTGACAACGGGCACCACCTGTCTGCGGTCCGGCCTGCTCCCAGGGGAAGGTCCAGAGCAGGTGAACCGGCAGCCGGAAGTGTTTGACCCCTGCAAGGACTCCGCTGATAGTCACGAGTATGACGCCTTTGATTAATCTGGATGATCCCGCTGCCGCCCGCACCATCGGACGGCGCGTGGCTCCAGCTGCCCTCAAAACCCGGCCCGGGGACGTGGCCGATGCGCAAGCCTGGCGCAAGGCATTTCCCACGCCTTTTGTTCCCAAGGGACTGTACCGTTTCAATTCCCACCAGGAAGCCGACGAATGGATGTGGAAGATGATCACCCGCCAGCGGAGCTAGCAGAAGCCCGTCCGCCCACGCTGGAGGACCTCGTCTCGCTCTGCCGCGAGCTGAACTCGCGCGGTGCGCTGTACTTGGTCGTGGGTGGGTTTGCGATCAGGGCCGCCGGTTACGACCGCGCCACCATGGATGTGGACTTGCTGGTGGATTCGTCTCTTGAGAACGAAGCCCGGGTGGTGGCCGCTTTGGCCACCCTGCCCGACCAGGCCATCCTTGAAATGCAACCCGGCGAGGTGGCTGAGTACACAGTTGTGCGGGTGGGGGATGAAATCGTGGTCGACCTGATGGCCTCTGCCTGCGGCATCCACTACGCCGAGGCGGCGGACCACATCGACTATCATGAGGTAGACGGCACTCGCATCCCTTTTGCCTCGCCGCTTCTGCTCTGGAGGATGAAAGCCACAACGCACCGCGAGAAGGACATACCTGACCTCTATTTCCTGCGCCGCCTGCTGGAATCCCGGGGCGTCCCCATTCCAGAGTAGCCGGGGCTCCCCTGCCCGCGCCCTGCTGGCGTGGAATGCAGGGGCGTGAACAACCTCATGCCGGCGATAGCAGATTCGGGGAAGTGGCGCCCGCCCTCCCCCATCACTGAGGGGCGACGGACACCCGGTAGAACCGGCGCCCCGGCGAATCGATTCGCGGGTCATAGACGGCTCCTGGCCCGTTGATCTCATACGTGGAACTGCCCACGGTATCCCAATGGACGAAGTCGCTGCTCGTTTCCAGACTGTAGAGAACGCCCGGCTGGACGCGATTCAGCCGGAAGACGCCGCCCGTGGGACTCGGGCTCGCGGGTTCCATGCAGAGGCAGGAGTTGGCGTTCGCGGGATCATTGCCTGCGATGAGTTCAAAGGCGTTTGACTGGCCGTCACCATCCGGGTCACTGTTCCCAGTGTAGGCCAGGGTAGAGAAGGACTGGATTTCCCAGGCGTCGGGCAAAAGGTCTCCATCACTGTCCGCCAGGATGGTGATGCCAACCGTCGCGGGGGCGCTGATGGCGAGACCATCATTTACCCTGAAGGTAAAACTGTCCGTCCCGTGGTAGTTGGCCGCAGGCGTGTAAATGAGATTAGGAATGGACCCCGTGAGCGTACCGTGGACCGGCGGAGAGGCGATGGTGTAGGTGGGGTCCGCATCATGCGGAGCCGGCCCTGGATTAAAGGGCGGGAGGGTGAGCCACACGGCGGGATCATAAAAGGCAAGAACGTCGACATCCGCAGAGCGCAGGTGAATGGGAACGGGCACGTCCTCCAGAGTCCTGACCGCCTGTGGTGCGCCCACCGGAGCGTCATTGACCGCCATTACGGAGATGAGCACCGTCTCCGGATCCGAAGCGGCCCCAAGAGAGTCAACCGCCCGATAAGTGAAGGAGTCGATTCCATAATAGTTCGGCACCGGCTGGTAGGTGAATGTGCCGTCGGGGTTCAGCGTAAAGCTGGCCGCGTGAGCCGGTGGCACGGCCACGATGGCGGCAAGCGGTGAGTTGTTCTCGCCCAATGCACCCTCGTGAAAATCACTGTCGTTCAAGAGAACACGCTTCGAGCTGCCCACAGTGAGTGTGGCGTCCTCGGCCACGGAGAAGAGTTCAAACGAAGTGGCAGGCGGATCATTGACCGGAGTCACCGTCAAAGCGACGGTGGCCGGTGCGGAGTCGACGAGACCGTCACTGACCTTGTAGACAAAGGAATCCGCTCCGTTCCAGTTTTCAGCCGGAGTGTAGGCGAAGTTCGGTGACGTACCTGCCAGTGTGCCGTGTGCCGGTGGCGTGACAATGGTGAAGGTGAGCGGCTGGTCGTTGGCATCCGTGCCGGCAAGCACGATCTGGACGACCTCGTCTTCAGGAGTGGTGATCGCACGCGGCGCAACCACTGGCTGTGCATTCAGCACATTCAGGGTGATGGCAGCCGGCACCGAGTCAGCCGCACCATCGCTGGCCTTGTAGGTGAATGAAATGGAGCCCAGGAATCCGGGGGCGGGCTGGAAGACAAGATTCGGTGGCGTGCCGCTCAGGGTGCCGCTGGCTGGAGGCGTGACGATGGCGAAGGTGAGTGCAGAGTTCTCCACATCAGTGCCGCTCATCACAAAGGAAAGCGGCGGGACTGAGGTCACGGCCACGGCCACAGCGACAGGGGCGTCATTGACGGCGCTCACAGCGATGAGCACCGTGGCAGCAATGCTGGTCAGCGAGCCGTCGCTCACCGTGAAGCTCAATTGATCCGGTCCGCTGTAGTTGCCGGATGGCGTGTACACCAGGTCGGGGGCCGTCCCACTGAGGGTTCCGTGCGCGGGCCCTGCAGTCAGCGCATAAGTGAGCGGGCTCATCTCCGCGTCGGCCCCCGCCAAAGTGATGGCCGTGGCGGTGTCCTCGTCTGTGGTCACGCTCTGCGGCTGCGCCACGGGGGCGTCGTTGACCGCGCTGACAGTAATGAGGACCGTGGCGGCACTGCTGGTCAGCAACCCGTCGCTCACCGTGAAGCTGAATTCATCAGGTCCGTTGTAGTTGCCATCCGGCGTGTAGACCAGGTTCGGTGCCGTGCCGCTCAGGCTGCCGTGCGCGGGTGCAGCAGCGATGGCAAACGTGAGCGGACTCGACTCGACATCAGACCCCGCGAGGTTGACGGAAACGGCGGTGTCCTCGTCTGTGGTCACGCTCTGCGGCTGCGCCACGGGGGCGTCGTTGACCGCGCCTACCGTGACAAGCACCGTGGCGGCACTGCTGGTCAGCAACCCGTCGCTCACCGTGAAGCTGAATTCATCAGGCCCGTTGTAGTTGCCGGCCGGCGTGTAGACCAGGTTCGGTGCCGTGCCGCTCAGGCTGCCATGCGCGGGTCCTGCAGTCAGAGCATAAGTGAGCGGACTCGACTCGGCATCAGACCCCGCCAAAGTGATGGCTGTGGCGGTGTCCTCGTCTGTGGTCACGCTCTGCGGCTGCGCCACGGGGGCGTCGTTGACGGCCTGCACTGTAATCGTGAAGGTACCCGGGGCGGAATTCACGTAACCGTCGCCAGCCTGATACGTGAAGCTGTCCGGCCCGACATAGTCGGCCGCCGGCATGTAGCTGAGCGAGGCCCCCGAGCCGCTGAGGGTCCCGTGCGCTGGTGGCGTGACGACGCTGAAAGCAAGGCTTTGGGAGTTTGGATCAACACCCGTCAGGAGGATGGGCATTGCTGTGTCCTCGTTCGTCACACCATTGCGGGCGGGAACCACGGGGGGATCGTTCACAAGGATCAAAATGGTTGCGGGAGCGGAAAAATCCATCCCATCGAAGACGCGGAATGTGAAGGACTCCGGCCCGGCGGTGCCCGGTGTTGGCGTGTACACCACATTGGGAGCTGCGCCGCTCAAAGTGCCCTGGCCAGGCGGAGTGACGATGCTGAACGCAAGGCTCTGGCCGTTGACATCACTGCCGGTGAGGGTAACGGGCAGCGGGCTGGCGGCGGAAGTGGCCAATGACTGGCCATCGGCGACAGGGGCGGAGTTAAGAACCTGGAGGGTCACCAGCGCAGGCAGGGAATCCACGGTTCCGTCGCTGGCCTTGTAGGAAAAACTAGTCGTGCCTGCAAAACCCGCATTGGGCGTAAAAGTGAGGCCGGGCAGGGTGCCTGAGAGCGTTCCGTTGGCGGGGGGAGCGATTACGGAAAGACTGACCGGATCTTCATCCGCATCAGTCGCCGAAAGGGTGAAACTGATGGAGGGCTGCAATGCTGCTGCCGTCACAGGGATGGCCACCGGACGGCGGTTGACCTTCACGGAAAACAGGTGGGTGGTGATGTTGCCCAGCCCGTCATCGGAGGTGCACGTCACCACGGTAACGCCTCCGGGAAACGTCGAACCACTCGCAGGAACACAGCTGACCGGCCGGGTTCCGGTTTGAGCATCGACCGCCACAGGATCGAAGTTCACGACGGTACCTGCCGGGGCGGCGAGTTGGACGACCGTATCCGCCGGGGCCGTCGTGAAGACGGGACCGGTGCCATCTGCAAACACGGTGAAATATTGCGACGGGGCGGCCTCCCAGGCTCCGTCGCCCGGATGGGAGAGGGCGACAACTGCAGCGCCTTCCGCGATAAAACTCAGACTCCGCCCGTCGGCGCTGACCACAGCCGGGCCGGAGACCACCTGCATGACCGCAGGCAGTCCACTTGTCGCAGATGGGTGAAGGATGGCACTGCGCGCTGCCAGGAGCGGCAGGGGCGTCACACTTTGCACGGAGCGCAGGGGCGAACGCGGAGTGGGGGGAACTGCGCTGAAACCCGTCACCTCCGGCGGCACGGCGAGCTGGCCATCATCGTTGGTGCCCCAGGTCCACAGCACGCCCTGCCGGACGGCCAGAGCCGAGGCGGCACCCACGGCAACGGACGACCACGGTCCGTAAATACTGACGACAGGAACGTCACTGTCGATGATTGTCCCGTTGCCGTGCTGGCCTGCGGAATTGTCCCCCCAGGCCCAGGTGCTTCCATCCGCACGTCCGGCCACAACGCAATCGGCGCCACACTGTGCGGAGTTCCAGTTTGTCACAGTTCCGACCTGAGCCGGAGCCAACCCTGTTGTGCGTGTGCCATTCCCGAGCTGCCCGCTGGTGTTGTTGCCCCAGGTCCAAAGAGTGCCATTGGTGCGGCGCCCAATCGAAAAATAAAGACCTGCGCCCAGCCCCGCCCAATCCGAATCCAGACCGATTCGCTTCGGCGCCAGCCGGCGAGTGGTCGTTCCATCGCCCAGCTGGCCATAGGTGTTGCCACCCCAGGCCCAGAGGGAGCCACCAGCCCTTCTCCCGCAGGTATGCTGGGCTCCGCAAACAACCTCCACCCAGTCAAGGGCGGTGCCAATGGGCACGGGCGAGAGACGGTCTCCGATTGTACCATCTCCGAGCTGTCCCTGGCTGTTGTCTCCCCACATCCAGAGGGACCCGTCTGCTTTCCGGCCCGAGGTATGGCTGAAGCCGCAGGAGATTCCGGCCCAGTTGCTTGCTGTGCCAACCTGCGCGGGATAGAGTGCGCCCACGGTGCTGCCGAGGCCCAGCTGGCCATCAGAATTTGAGCCCCAAGCCCAGAGGGTGCCATCAGAACGCCGCGCCACGGTGTGGCGGCTTCCGCAGGCCACGTGAGTCCACGTCATGGTCCCCGCCGTCACCACGCGCTGCGGCGCAGAGCGTGAGATGAGGGTTCCATCGCCCAGCTGGCCCTCATCATTCCGGCCCCACAGCCAGAGCGTGCCGTCTTCCTTGATGCCTGCGGCGTGGGCCTGTCCTGCTGCGACTGACAGGTAGCCGCCGCCATCGGAGACGAGGAAGGTGAGGTAGCGGTCCGGCGCGGAATCAAAAGCAGAGTCCCCGGCCTGCCGCCCACGCAGCGTGACCGCTCCTGCGGATCCGGTGACACTTGCGGTCGTCCCCGAGACCGTGGCAGGACCGGCGAGAACATCCCAAGTGACTGGCAGACCGCTGGAAGCGGTACCCGGCAGGGCGAACGCCGGGGCGTTGGTGGCTTTGATCCCGATTTCAACTGCCGGGATGGACTGGGGAACGCCTGCCCGGGCATCACCCGAAGCAAGGCCTGCGAAACAGAGCGCGGCCCATGCGCAAAGTGCTTTAGAGGCTCCTGAAAACGAATGCAATTTCATGGGGTCTTGGGTTCCTTCATTTCTTTTTGGCTGGCGAAGAACTCCTGCTTCACGGGCACCCCGTTTTCCAAAATCACGCGCGATTTTGCCGATCCATCGGCGTTCCACGCTTCGCACAGACCCTGGCCCCGGCCCTCGACAAGGGTCATGCGGAGGGCAGACTGCCCGTTGTCATGCCATTCCTCGTACGGACCGTTGAGCAGACCGCCGATGATGCTGGCAGTGCTTTTCCGGGCTCCGTTCGGGTGCCAGCGGGTGCGGGTGCCGTGTGAGGTGCCATGGTAGAAGGACTCCTCCACCTCCTGCTGGCCGCTGTCGTACCAGCCCCTCGCAACGCCGTCTACGACACCGTCCACCAACGGCAGCTCAGTCAGGCGCTGGCCGGTGGATGATCGCTCGAAGGCAATGCCGGTGAAGGGGGCTCCGCCATCCTTCAGGCAAAGATGGCCATCCTTCAAAACCAGTGCGCTTCTCGGCAGTTCCGCAGGAACGGGTGCCGCACGGTGCGTCCAGAACAGGCTGGCGGCAGCCACCGCCAACACCGCGCCAGCGCAGAGGGTGAGCTGTTTTCTATTCAGCATGGAGGCGGAAGTTGAGGTTGGGCCTCCCATTGAGCGGCACGTAAATCGAGATGAGACTTGTGTCGCCCGCCCGCAGTGAACCCTGCGTGTCGACCGTCGCGCTCAGCGCGAAGCGCTCGTCGGTCCAGGTCGCAAGGTCTCCGGATGATTTGATGTAGTACGTGCGGCCGGAAACCGTGGCGAATTCAAGGCGTGCGAAGCCGTCCTTCACCTCTTTGATGGAGATGTCGAGCTTGTCGATCTTGTCGAGCGCGTAGGTGCCGATCAGATATTCCTGCAAGTTTGTCAGCCCGTCCCCGTCGAGGTCGTCGCCCGGGCGGACTTCATCAAGGGCGGTCAGGCGACCGTCCGGGTCACCATTGATGAGTCCGCGCTCCCACGAGTCGGGGAGGCCGTCGCCGTCGCTGTCCACGCCAAGGGTGAGGTCGAGCCGCGTGCGACCACCGGGGCTCCCGATGGTCCAGACGCGGCCGGCCATCTGGAGGGGGACGTAGTTCACGCCGCGGATCACCACGCGGATGGTGAAGGGCAGCGCAGGCCGCAGGGCAGTGACCTGGTAGAGCTGGCTGGAGGTGGCCGAGTCCATCGGGACGCCCAAGCGGTAATTGACCCCGCGGTCGATGGCGGCGTCCACGAAGTTGCGTGTGATCTCCGCGGAGGTGCCGCTGAGGATGACCACGCCCTCTCCACTGTCGAGCGGACGCCCCCCTTCGTCGCGGAGGGTACCGTAGATTTCGTGGGAGGGTGCCGGGGGGAAGGCGAGGGCCGGTGAAACAGCAAGGCCGGTGGCAGCCAGGATGAGCAGTGGTTTCATATTAGTTGCCGGAGTAGGAGTAGGTTTCGAAGTGAATTTTGATGTCCTTGACCGTTCGCTTGAAGGTGTCCATCCCCCTGGCCGGGTCCGCCAGGAGCGTTGGGCCGGGGATGACGAGCTTCCACCGGCTGTTCCAGACGGAGCGGCCGATGAGGCGTGAATTGAGGAAGCCCGGTGAGGAGCTGAACACCGTGCCATCCGGCACGGCGCGGAAGGCCTGGTGCTTCCGGATGGTGAAGACGCTGTTAACCAGGTCTCCGCTGTTCAGAGCGGTGGCGCCGCCGACATCGAAGGGCATCGGGATCGCTTGGTCTTCGATGGTCCAACTGCGGACGACACTGGAATCACCAAGTGCGGGAGCGCGCATGGAGTCGACGCCACAGGGGACGAGGTAGACGTAAGGCGTGGAGCTTAGGGCATTCTGATCTGCAAATCCTGTGTACGGATCCGGCGGCGTGGTCGCCCCCGTGCCCACAAGCGTGCCACCCAGACTGGACGGGCTGGCCATGCCGACGTAGCCCGTGAAGGCGACGCCGTTGGACCGGATCTTGGTGGCAAACGAGGTTGGGCTGAAGGTGCTGTCTCCGCCCGCCAGCGGCTGGCCGAAAAAGTTGTACCCTGAACTGATGGTCGTCTGGAACGGAATGACGAAGCCGGGCACGGAGAGCGCGCCGGCGCTGTTGACTTGCATGCAATAGCGGCGCACGTCATCGTCCTCGAGAATGTTGCTGGTGGCGGCGGCAGCGAGGACGTCGCCCCAGGGCACATCGCCATCGCTCCCGTTGATGATGCGTTCCTTCTCAGTGCGGAGGGAGAAGGTGGTGCGATAGCGGTCCGGGTTGTTGAACCCAAAGCGGCTCTTCACCACGGACCAGTCGCCATTCATTTGCGCCAGGACACCCGAGAGTCCAGGATCACCCAGCTGCGAACCTGCGGGCTGCGGACGGCCATCGGCAAAGACGCCGACGGCGCGGGCCCGGACGATCTTCTGGAAGAAGTCGGCCGCCTTGGCACTGCCAGCGGCATCGGCCAGACCGGTCTCGTAGTCGTAGGCACGGGCGGCGAGGAAGGTGTAGCGCCCGGCGAGGTCGAAGAGCGACTTGTAGCTCTCCAGTGCCTCGTTGCGGAAGGTGCGGAAGCCGAAGTCCTTCGTCCGGTAGCCCTGGATGAGGGCGGAGGCCTTTTGCCGGAAGGTCTCACGCTCGGCCTGGATGCGGTCGCCCTCGGCCATGAGCACACGCATTTTGCGTGTAGCGTCATCGTAGCCGCGGAGCGCGAAGTCAACGCTGCGGGTGCCGTCTTCCAGCGTCTCGAAGAAGTTCTGGAGTTCGTTGATGAGCGCCCGGTTCTCGGCGGTCCAGGCGGTGTTGGTGAGGCCGATTTCCTGGAGGCGGAGTTTGACTTCGATGTCGTTCTGCTTCTTGCGGGAGGTGTTGTGCAGGCCTGTGCTGACGCCGACGCTGACCGCCTTGGCAACGATGGACAAGACGCCGACGATGCCCCGGCCAGCGGAGGTCACGTCGTTGGAGAAGCCAATCACCTTCGGAAAGAATTCCTTCGCAGTATCGGCGGCGTGTGTCACGGCGTCGCCCACGGCCATGGCGACTTCCGCGCCGTTCTCAAGGCTGGCGATCGCCTCTTCCAGCGCCTTGATTGCATTGTGGTCGCTGTTGAGCCGATCCTCAGTGTCCTTGTGGGCCTTGAGTTGAGCCCGGAAGACCTGGAGGGCCTTGCGGAGCTGGAAGGAGAATTCGGAGTAGTCCTCCACCGCATTGCTCAGCCGCAGCCGGGCGGCCAGGGCGTCGGAGATGGCGTCCTGCAACTTACCGGGGCGCACGCGCTGGCCGGTGATTTCTGCGGGCTTCACGAACTGGCCGATGCCGTCGAGCGTGTAGGTGAGTTCTGTTCCCAGACCGGCGCTGGGGAAGTTGGCTTCCTCCGGTTTGACTCCGCCATTGTCTAGCGTGCCTTTGTCCCAATCCGCCGCGTCGAAGCTGATTTTGGTGAAGTCAGTGCCGGTGCGCAACTTGTACACGGTGGTGTCGCCGGCCGAGTTTTTGAACAGCTCGGGGATGTCCACGTACATGAAGTGGGTGTAGTCCGGCCCGGTGTAGCCCTGCGCGTAGGTCTTGCCTGGACCCATGTCTCCTGGGTAGGGCGTGCCGTAGATGTCAATGAGCTGGTTGGTGTAGGTCTTCTCCTGGGCATTGATCGTGTCGCGCTGGCCGACCAGCGAGTCGTCCTGGCGGCGGAGGAACTGGGTGGAAGACTTCGCGTTGTTGAAGGCGGTGACGGAATTGCGCAGCGCTTCGACGGCTCGTCCGTAGATCTGCTCGTAGTGCGTCTGTCCGGCATCCACCTCGGTGGGCGAGATGTCGAAGGGCACGGCACCGACGCTAAGGCCGAGCGGATTGAGACGTGCATCCGCCGTATCGAGCGTGTTCTGAACCGAGGTGGCCTGGGCGACGATCTCCTTCAACTCGGGCACGGTGGTGCGGTCGATCTTTTGGATGCCCTCGTGGTCCGGATCGCCATCGACGGCTGGCAGCATGGAATTAGCGGTGAGCCAATGGAAGTAGGCGCCCTGGCCGCCACGGGTGGCCCAGTCGTCCACGCCCCAGGTGCGGGTGGTGCCGGTGCCTGGATTGGTGCGGCCGTCCTTGAGCGAGACCCAAGTGCGCTTGCCCGTGGCATCAAAGGCAGAGCGATAGGTCAGGTCCGCAATCTGGGCCGCGGTGCGGCAGAGGGCGGCGGCAGCGGTGGCGAACTTGCGTTCGTCGAAGTAATCAACCGAGACAGGCTTGCCGAGCAGGGAGGTGGCCTCGATGCGCGGCGTCCAGCTGAAGTAGTCGCTGCTGAGCAGGCTGTAGTAGCCGGTGAGGGCGGTGAGGTAGTGGCCGTAGGCATCGCCGTGGCCCTGAGGCTGGGCGATGGCGGCGTCCTTGGCCCCGGCCACGCCGTCGCGGTCGAGATCCTTGATGTTGTAGTTCAGGGCGTAGATGGCCTCGCCGCTGTTGATGCCACTGGTGAAATTCCAAGGCAGGCGGTTGTAGATGGGCGTGACCTTGACTCCGGGCTGGAGGAAATCATCCCGCCCGCGCAGCAGGCAGAGTTCTTCATCGAGCACGGTGGCGAGCTGGCCTTTGAAGGCAAAGAGCGAGGTGGCCACATCGCCATACTGAGCCTGGATGCCGTCGGAGCTGAAGGCGATGGTCGGATTCGATGCGTCGGAGAAGGCCTCGTTGCCCAGGACCATGTAGAGGTCGTTGAGGTAGCCAGCCGCGAGCAACAGGGCGTCATTGGCTGGGGGGTAGTTGATGGCCGGTGTGCCCTCGATGCTGAGCGACTTGCCACGGCGCAGCACGGTCTCGTAGATCTCGATGAGGCCGAAATCGTTGATGTTTTCAAGGTTCAACGGAATGTCGCCCTCCCAGCGCTTGCCGGCCTGGGTGAGCACGGAGACGTCGGTATTGACCGACGAGTTAAAAAGGTCCTTCACTCGCTGCTCGAAGGGATTGATGCCTTTGAGCACGCGTTTGATCCAGCCCTCGGCCAGGTTCGGGTCAGTCCAGCGGGACCAGGCCACGGAGGGCTGGTTGGCCGCGTGGGAGGCGGCGCGGGCCCGGTAGCGCATGACGAAATAGTTGTCCGTCAGGGTGAAGAGGCCGGGGCCTTGAATGACATACCGGTTGCGGCCTTTGACTGAGCCTGTCTCGAGGCCGGCAGTCTCGGAAGGCGTGGGGCCGATCAGATTCCAAGCGGTCAGGTTCTCCGTCTCAGTCATGCCTTCCAGGCGGGCATTGATCAACGACTGGGAGCCGGTGTCACCGGTGGTGCCGAGATCCAGGGTGAGGGTGTTCTCGCCCAGAAGCAGGGCTGAAGCGGGGATCTCAAACAACAGTGGCAGGCTGATGAAGGAGGTCAGCGGAGCCACCACCGTCGTGTTGTTGGCGATGCCGGGCACATTGTATGCAACCACGGCGGCCGCAGAGTTCAGATTGACCGTCACTTGGTCGTGCGGGCCGGCATCCAGGCTGAGGAAGAGGCGCAGCGGGCGGGAATTGAGAGTGAAGGTCCGCTTCAGGGTGAGCGGAGACTTTTCCGTGGCAACGATGCTGTCGGTTTTAATCACCACACCCGCCGGGAGGGCCGCCGGTCCCGCCGCAATGCCTGTGGCAGTGGGATTCGTGCCTGCGGTGGCAACGGTGCCGCCGCTGAATGTGACCGCCGGAGTGCCGGTGTAGCCAGTGCCGGCGTTGGTGATGTTGAGGCCGGTGATCAAGCCGTCAGTCATGACGGCTGTGGCTGTGGCGCCACCGCCACCGCTGATGGTCACGGCGGGCGCTGCGGAATAGAGAGTGGTCCCACCATTCAGGGTGAAACTTCCCGGGGTAAACCGGGGCCGGCTGGCCGTCCAGGTGCCGTCTCCCATCACAAGCTGCCTGGTGTAGGTATACAACGAGGGAGGCAGGCCGTCGACCGGCGGCGCGGTGCGCCACTCGAAGTCGAAATCCTCCTCCTTGGCCGCGAAGTCGGAAACGTGCTGAAGGGTCAGCTTCTCGTCGAGCGGGTTGGTCGGCGCGATGACCTTCATCTCGCCGCGGTAGAGCGGTGCCGCCACCTTGAAAACATGGAGGGCAACGGGCCCGCCCTCGGGAGTGAAGGCCTTCCCACCGCCAGTGAGCAGCACGACATAGCCACTGCCGGCACCGCTGGCGCTGATGGCGTAGGAATCCACGGCCTGGTCGGAATTCGTGATCTCCGCCAGATCACGCGGGCCAGCGGTGCGAAGCAGGTCGGCCATGTCCTTCTCGTAGGCGTCCTTCACCTTCTTCTTGCGTTCTGTTTGGTCGGCGGTGGCGAAGGCGACGTTGCCGTGAAGCCGGAGATTGACATCCATGGGCGAGGCCGAACTCGGTGTAGGCTGGCCGATCTCGATCTTGATCGAGTTCTGGCCCACTTTGAGCTGGTTCTCGGTGAGTTTCGCCTGGTAGCTCAAGGCTTGGACGGCGTCCTTCGGCGGGGTGAACCTCGATCCGCTCAGGTCCTCCGTCACAGTCTCATCGCGGTAGGGCTCCCGGCCCTTTCCCGGTGGGGGCTGGATCTTGACTTTCCTCGTGGTCTTGTTTTCAAAGATGATCTTGTCGTTGAGTGTGATGATGACCCGTGAGGAGGGATGGGCTTTGAAAGTGATGTAGGGATCCTTCGGCAGGGCGCTGAGCGGAAAAGTTCGGGTCAGCGTGGTGTGGCCTGCGGCGCTTATGGCAGAATCGGCCGTAATGGAAGCAGGCAAGGCCTGGCTGCTGGTCGTCCCGGCGCGCGTAAGGCTCCACGGTCCGTCATTGAGGATGACGCTCGCTTCGGACCCGTAGATGCCCGTCGTCTTGGCATCGCGGATGGCGAGCTGGTTCTTCAACAACCACTCAAAGCCAGGGCGGAGTTTGCGCACGTCGGTCGTTCCGCCCAGCGCGGCTATCACGCCGTCGTTGAAGGTCTTAATGTCCGCGTCGGTGTCGGCGAATTTCCCAAACTTGGCCGCGGTCTGCGCGGGGTCGTCGATCCACGCCCACTGGGCATCAATGATGGCCTGGTTAGGGTCCAGGGAGACGTATGTTCCGCGCTTTGTGGAATCTTCGAGGAATGTCTCTATCTGGGTGGTGAGGCCATCGACGGCGGTATTCCACTTGCCCCTCACGTCCGCAGGGGAGGAAGAACACAGGTCCTTGAGCGCGGCGATTTCCGCCTCGCTGAGAGTATTGAGCTGGAGGTAGTCGTCACCGAGGGTTTCATCGATGAATTTGCCGGTGAGGACGAGCGCCCCATTGGTTCCCTGGCTGGGATCGAGAAAGAAACGCTGGCTGAGATGGGGCGGCAGATTGGGGAAGTAGGTCTTGCCCTTGTAGAGGCTGGTCTTTATGCTGGAGGGAACGGCGGCGAGGCCGTCCTTGCTCAGGAATGTCATCTTGGCCCGGGTGGGGTCGAAGAGCACGGCGCTCCGGCCCTGATCAAGGGCGACGGACTGCTGGTAGAGGATCTCGGCGCTGATGTTGCCGCGCACGGCGGGCAGGCCGCGCTTGGGCAGGGTCAGCGTCTCGCCGAGGCGAAGTTCCGGCGCGCCGACCGGCCACAGCGGGCGGAACTGAATGCTGAGGGGCTCGCCCGACTTGGGATCGCCGACGTAGGAGCCGTCAGCATTCTGCGTGCGGAGGTAGGGCACGACGCGGCCCACATCAGCGCCAGGGTTGCTGACGCTGAATCCCGGGAACCAGAAGCCGGTCTGGACGATGTAGTAGTAGCGCATCTCCAGCAGGCTGGTGTCCCGGCCATCGTGGCGGCCCCGGTAGAGCCAGTGCGATCCTTTGCGGTCCTTGTAGGTGAAGGAGCCGTAATGAGCTGGCGGGTTGACGCCCAAGGCGGCGTCGGGCGTGGCTTTGTAAAGCTCGTAGTTGGCCACGTCCTTGCTGCCCGGCAGAATCGGCTGGGGAAGCACGGGCAGGGGCATGGGGGCCTGGATGATTGTGCCGGCGTAGGCGTTGTAGGTAAAAGTCCAGCCGCGGGAGGCGTCCTCACGCATCACCCGGAAGGGGCGCATGGCCGGGCGTCCGTCATTGGCCTGGTAGGAAATGAGGACGTAAGGCTTGGATGTGGTTTCCAGGTTCAGATCATCCCGCAGTGCCCAGCCGCGGCCGGCGAGCATGATGGCGTGCTCTTCGTTGGGGTTGTATCCGGTCTTCGCGGGGTCGTTTTCGAAGTAGATGCTGCCGACGGCTTGCTCGGAGGGCAGGTCATCGGTGCCGCGGTTGGCGGCGAGCACGATGTCGTCCGCGTCTTCCGGCCAGTGGAGCTGGTATTTCTGGGCGACAACTGGCCACAGAGTGGCTGAGAACGGAGTGCCGGCGGGGGGTGTGGATTTCTTGTACCACCAGACTTCGAGCAGATCCTTCGACGGAAGGGCGTTCACGCCGATGATGGCACCGGCGCGGGCGGCCTGAAAGCCGTCGACAAACGGGTCGCGGTAGGCGGCCGGGTTGTAGGCGGTGCCGGTCTGAGTCCGGATGTGGCCGACGAGCGATTCGTAGCCGGCCGGCGGCTCGATGCGCTGGCCCACGTCCACGTCGATGGCGTCCGCGTCACTGAAACCAGCGGACTGGGTGTTCAACTCGGAGAAGACGCGCTCGAACCAGATATGGTCGCCACTGGTGTAGCGGATGAGGGCGCGGTTGTTGGGATCAGCCACTCCGAGGCTGCTGGAGAAGACTCCGTCGCCCGTCATGCCGGCCTGCGTGGCCGTGACGTCGTCCTGGAAGGCGAGGAAGGGGTTGCTGCCGGGGTCCAGGCGCACGGCGGTGTCGCTCGCGGCGTCGCTCGCGGTATTGGCTCGGACGTAGGTGGAGTAGTCGGCCCGGTTGGCGGGCCACTGGATGACGTAGGTGTCGAAGAGGCTCGGCCAGTTGATTTGGAGGCCGCCCTTTTCCAGCCAGTAGAGCACGACCTCGCCCGTGGGCTGTGTGGGTGCGCTCGCTGGCTGGTTGGTGGTGCGGACGCCGTAGTAGTGGATATCCTGCTTGGCGGTGACCATGTGCTGGTAGAGGAAGGGCTGGGCGCCGGTACTGCCCGATATCACCCAGGGCACGAGGTCCGTGCTGCCTGAATGGGGCAGGAGGCGCGTGCCGATGTCCAGCACCACAGCCTGCGGCGGCTGTTCTTTGATGACATCCACCACCTCGGAGCCGAGGAAATCACGCGTGATGCCGTCCTGCTTGAGCGTGCCGAGGAATTCGACAAAGACGCGGCCTTCCTGGTTGTAGGCGTGGATGGAGCGGTCGAGGGCGCTATACCAGAGCGTGCGCTTCTCGGGAGGCAGGCCGGTGCCGATGGTCACGCCGCCGCCGGTGAGGCTGACGTCGCTGGCTGGGGGCAGCACCTCGTAGGGCGAGGCGTACTGAGTGGCCACCTGCGAGGGGAACTGGCCGTTGTACACCACATTCACCGCATTGATCCGGCCTTGCGGCACGGTCACGAGCGGGCCGCTGAAGCCTTTTTCCGTCCAGAAGATGCGCTTGGCGTCGCGTCCGGCGGAGGCGCCGATGATGTAGTTGAGCGTGACCGTCTGCGGCGTGTGTGGCTGGCGGAAGCGCCAGACGACAGTCACCGCCCCCGGCTGGGTGGCGAAGACGGCCTTGGCGTGCGGGCTGTAGTAGAAGCGCCCCGCCGTCAGGCCGCTGGTGGCGAAATTGAGCGAGGTGGGCGAGTTGTCCGGCTCTGGGAAGTAGTCGGTTTCCAGTACAGCGGCGCCGTTGTCATCCACGAGGGGGCGCGGGATGACATCGCCAAAGAGATACGTCGGCTGGCGGCCGACGAGCGGGAGCGCGAGCAGGGAGGACTCCAACTGGACGCCTTCTCCGGCAATGGGGGCGCCCGCGCCGTCCACGGGGTGGGACATGGGCAGGATGAGGGTGGTCGGTCCCTCCGTGGCATCCGGACTGCCGGCGACGACGCTGCCGCCGACGGAGATGCGGGTGGTCTGCCAGCCGCCATAGGCGGTGCCGCCCTGCCACTGCCGGGCCGTGGGCGTGCGGGCATCCTCGTCGAGGCTGGGGCGTGGCGGCGGCCACTGGCTGGCCGGCTGCTGGCTGAAGACGTTGCGGACGTCAGTCTCAAGCTGGGGCGTGGACTGCCCGGATGCTTGAGAAATGAAGCCCAGCCCCGCTGCCAGCCACGCCCGGAAAAGATGGGTGTGGAGTTTCATAGTGTTAATGCGGCGAGGGGATTAAAACTTGATGCAGTAGGTCACAGCGGCGTTGTCCGGGCGCGTTTCGCTGCCTCCGCTGGCGTTGATGGAGATTCCGGTGCCGCTCGAATTTACACTTGTCGCGTAAGTCGCATTGGAAACCCCCTGCGTAGAAAAAGCGTCATTAACTCCCGATGGGCCGTAAGCATATGTGCCGTTTCCATAGGTGCCTGTGTATCCGCGCCAGCCCATTGCGAGTGAGGAAGTAAGGAAGGTGCTGGCTGAGTGGCTGTGGCCCGGGTCATTCACGCCGTGGTTGTGCGAGCGGTAGTCCTCGTTCTGGTACGATCCCACACTGGCGCCCGAGGCCCCCCCGGTATAGAAGGCAAAACGCTGGTTCACACCATCGTCCGTGCCGCCGGTTGGGTCCTTGCCGCGCAGGAACCTGCCGAGGAGGTTTGGAATGCTGAAAGTGGTGCCATTGAGGGCGCCCCAGGATGTCGAGAGGGCTGAGAAGAGGTCCGGATAAGTGGCGCGGCTGACCGAAGCGCCGTCGCAAGCGAGGTAGCCCGCAGGCGGCGTGGCGCCGCCGAAGGGGATGATGGTACCAGGGGGGGGGCGGTCCCGGCTCTCAGAGACGATCCACCAGTCGTTCCCGCCCGCGTTCTGCACGGTCACACTCTCGCCGCGCACTTTGAGGCGCACGCTTCCATCAGTCACGCCGTTGAGCGTGCCGCCCGCAGGCGCGGAAACGTTGACTGGCGCCGCTGTGGCGTCCTTTTTGGCAATGAAGAACTCCCGGTTGGCCCCGCCTCCAGGCAGGGCCACGCCCATGGCGGTGACGGCCGAGGCGTCCGCCAGAACGGTGTGCTCGGAGGTGGTGGAGATGGCCACATTCGGCGTGGACACACCAGCGGTCATGGTGGTGGTCGAGTAGGACACGGCGCCGACACCGACGGTGCCAAAGGTGCCCGAAGGCTGCTGCAGCGTCATGGCCGCGCTGGCCACATAGCTGAAGGGCGAGGCGAGGAAGGCCAGGCGCGGCTGGATCTCGGCCGCGGTCTGGCCGGGAATGACGACGGTCACGCCGAGGTAGCGCTCCCTGCCCTGAAAGGCCCCGGGCAGGCCGACGCTGTCGTGATCCACCGTCCCCTGGCCGGCGATGGCCGTGCCCTCGCCGAGCCGGACGGAGAACTGGCCCTTGCTCACTGTGACTAACTGTTTTTCCGCCCAGATGACGTTGCTGCCGGACTGGGAATCATAGATGCGGAACTGGATCTCGAAGTTGGCCGGAGTAGTCGGCGCCAGAGCATTGCCCGAGACATCCAGCACGCGCCCCTGGTAGTCGATGGTGGACGGCGGGCCGAAGACATCCGCGGCATGAGTGGCCGCGGGGAGGGCGAACATGAGCGCGGCCACAAACGCGGCGGCGAAAGGAGAGCGGGTGATGATGAATGGTTTCATTCTGGATGTTGGGCTGGATGTGGATTTGAGTGTGAAAATCAAGAGTGGCTGTGAAATCAAGGCTGGAGGAAGGCTGAGGCCTGAGTGGCCCGCTGAATGAGAAAAGTGCCGGAGCAGACAATGGGCTTGTTGCGCAGGCCGGTGACGGTCTCCTCGTAGTTGCCGCCGAGGACGAATGCGCCCCAGGCGGGATCAAAACCCGCCACGCTGGCTGACGTGAAGGTGAGCTTGATCTGGCGGTTCACCGCCAGCGTCTCAGGCCGGGCAGCCCCGGCAATCGGGCTGAAGCCGGCGTCCTTGTTGTCGTGATCGGGATGGTAGGCGTGGAGGAAAGGGTTGGACGGCTCATTGTTGCCCAGCGAGACGTTAAAGGTAAGCGTGCCGGCCAAACCCAGAGCCCCCGTGCCGGGCTGGACGAGGCCGGTGGGAAAATACGAAGAAGAGACCCGTGTCTGTGCAGCTCCTGGCGCGGTGAAGAGGGCCTCTGAAGCGGACACGGCGGGCTGCCCGTTTTGCTCGCCATTGTAGGCCTGCTGGAGCAGGCGCACCGTACCGCTCGCGTCCGAGTGCAGGAGCAGACGAACGGGAAAGTTGCTCTTCGCGTCCTCCGGTGCGGAGGACTGGCCGACGATGCGGTCCACCTTTGTCACAATGGCAGCACCTCCCCAGAGGCCGGCACGTGATGTCGTCACGGCGCTGACGGGGAGGATAATCCGCGTTTTGAAGAGTGAATCCGTAATCTTCAGCAAGCTCTGAAAGACCGCACCAGGCTCATTGCCCAGGGCCGCCCGGTTCGCCGTAAACACCACCTCTGCGAACGCCCCCGGCGCCAGGACTCGCGTCACGGGGCCGGTGAAATCAGAAAAATCATGCTGCCCCGTCGCCAGGTTCAAGTTTCCCCGAATTTTCAGCGGCACCGTCCCAGCGATGGCCGGCTGACCGGCGGGCTGCCCCTCAGACGCCAGGGGGGCAAGCGTCACGGTGACCGTCTGGAGTTTGGTGGGATCCACCACATTGCGCAGCCGCACGGCCACGGAGAGCCGTTCCGCACCGAACTGCAGCCCGTCCACATGGCCCAGCTCCACCCGGACAGGGCCCGCATACTGGGTGAACTCGCTCGTCTTTACCCAGTACGCCTGGTGGCGCATGACCTGGGCCCCCGTCAGGCTGCTGATCGCCAGTGGATTTTTCGTCGGCCCGACCACATCACTCAGCGCGCCACCCCGGTAGTAGTTGATCTTGTCGCTGGTCAGCATGCGCAAGACCGGATCCAGCCCGAAAAAGCTCGAAAAAGTGGGGAAGTTCGTGCCGAACTGGACCGGATTCGACAGGGGCAGGGGCTGCTCGGTGGTTGGGAACCCCACAAGGTTGACGCCCGTGCCACTCAGCTTCAAGTCAGGCAGCAGCGGCGTCCCCTTCACGCTCCAGGTGAAAGGCGAGGCCGATTCCGTCACTTTGACCAGATAGGCCGCATTGCCCGTGAGCCGGCCGAGCGTCGTGCCGCTGGGACTCAGGCGTCGCCAGACGTTCCACTCCAAATCGGTCTGACTGGGGGCTCCCGCAGGCACGTCGGTGAAATGGCCGTCAGGCAGCGCGTTCCAGCGCCAGATTTCCTCAATGTCTGACGGAGCAAGACTCGAAATGTCCGAATGCGGCACCTCCAGCGGCAGCCAGATCGCGTTCCATCCCGCTTTCAGCTGGTAGTTCTCGGTGGCCCACTGGGCGTGGAGGCGTGACGTGCCTGCCAGTGCGAGAGCGGCGCACGCGGAAAGCAGAAGTCTGGAGATTGGGGATGGTTTCGTCGTCATGTTAGTGGTTCAAGTGTTCCAA
>JANOAS010000095.1:0-17828 GCA_031411255.1 bacterium | reverse complement strand
CTGGCATCCTCGCGGGTCTGAAGAAAGACGGCAACGTGCAACTGATTGGATTCGGAACCTTCAAGGTGTCCGAGCGTGGCGCCCGCAAGGGACGCAACCCCAAGACTGGCGAAGCCATCAAGATCAAGGCCTCGAAAGGCGTCCGCTTCAGCGTGTCCGCCGCCCACAAGGCCAAGCTCAAGGTTCCCGGCAAGAAGTAATCCCAGCCGTGCAGAAGGCCGGCCCCCAGTGCCAGCCTCCTTTTCAAACCCGTTCCGGTCCCGCCGGAGCGGGTTTTTTTTCAGCTCCAGCAGTGCCGGTGCGCCAGCGGGCCGCCCCGAGCAGGGTGGCCGCCTTGTGCCAGGTTTCTTCATCCTCCTGGCCGGGATCCGAATCCGCGACAATCCCGGCGCCGGTGTGGAAATGGATGCGACCCTTTTCCACCACCGCCGTGCGGATGGCGATGCTGAAGTGGCTCTCCCCACCCGCGCCGAGGAAACCCAGCGCCCCCGTGTAAAGCCCGCGCGGGAACCGCTCCAGCTCCCGAATGATCTCGCATGCACGCTTTTTCGGCGCGCCGCTGATGGACCCCCCGGGAAAGCACGCCTGCAGCGCCGCAGCATGGTCCACCCCGGAGCGCAGCGTGCCCTGCACCGTGGAGACGAGGTGAAACACCTGCTCAAACCGCTCCAGCTTCAGCAGCTCCGGCACGGACACGCTGCCGTACTCGCAGACCCGGCCCAGATCATTTCTCTCCAGATCCGTGATCATGATCAGCTCCGAGATTTCCTTTGGCGAGGTGATCAAGTCGTAGGCAGATTTTTCATCCTCCTGCGGATCCCGCCGGCGCGGGCGCGTTCCCTTGATCGGCCGCGTGCGCACGAGGGAGCCGCTCATGCGCAGGAATGACTCCGGCGAGGCGGAAAGGATCTGCCTGTCCCCCAGATCCAGAAACGCGCCATGCGGTGCGGGAGAAAAATGGCGCAGCCGCTGGTAGAGGGCAAACGGGTCCGCCCCGTCCGGCCATGCCGCCTCCCAGGGCCGGGAAAGATTCACCTGGTAGATGTCCCCGGCGGCGATGTATTCGAGTGCCCGCCGCACCATGGCGCAGAATTCCTCCCGCCCCAGCAGCGGCTTGAAGTCCAGCGCGGGCACCTCACCCTCCACGACGGACTGAACCGGAATGCTGCGGGAAAGGCCGCCCGTTTCCCACCACTCCTCCGTGTCATGGCGGAACATCATCACCTGGTCGTAAAGTCCGAAGGCATACTGCCCGTCAAAGCCCACCGCCCCGAAGAGCCCGCCGTGCGGCATCCCGCGCGCCCCGCTGCCCGCAGCCCCCGGAAGCCGGGCCAGCGCCTCGCGCAGCGGCGCCAGCTCATGGATCGACCCGCGCAGCCACTCGCGCGGCTCCGCCGTCACAAACGACACCGCCCCGCCCTCCGTCGCATGGCCCGACGTGTCCAGAAAAACCAGCCCCTCCCGACCGCGCAGCCGCAGCGCCACCTCCTCGGGCGTGAGTGCGAGAGGGATGCGGTGCAGACTCGGGTTCAGGCCCGTCATGGTTGCGCAGCCGCCTTGCGGTGGAACTTGCCACTCAGCGCCTCGGCATAATCCTCCTGCAGGCGGTCCGCACTCTGCACGCACATCCCCAGCTCGCGCAGCCGGCCGTCCTTCAGGCCGTAGACCCAGCCGTGCACGGACAGCTCCTGCCCGCGCAGCCAGGCGTCCAGCACCACCGTCGTCTGGCTCACATTCATCACCTGCTCGATCACGTTCAGCTCGCACAGCCGGTCCACGGCCTTTGCCTCAGTCTCGATGCTGGACAGCTCCGCCCGGTGCTTGTCGCGCACGTCCTGGAGGTGGCGCAACCAGTTGTCGATCAGCCCCAGCCGGTCCCCGCGCCACGCCGCCGCCACGCCCCCGCACCCGTAGTGCCCGCAGACGATGATGTGCTTCACCTTCAGCACCTCCACCGCATACTGCATGACAGAGAGGCAGTTCAGATCCGTGTGCACCACGAGGTTGGCCACGTTCCGGTGAACAAAAAGCTCCCCCGGCCTCAGGTCCACGATCTCATTGGCCGGCACCCGGCTGTCCGCACAGCCGATCCAGAGAAACTCTGGTGACTGCTGGCGGCTCAGTCCGGGAAAGAAATCCGGGTCCTTGGCGGCAATGCGTTCAGCCCAGTTGCGGTTCTTGTCGAGCAGTGGGAGTAGCGTTTCTTCCATGGGCGCAGTCTGTGCTGGATGAATACCCGTTTGTCAAACGCCCCAGGCTTATTATAGTGGCCCCCCTTTCGCGCGGTTCCACACCGGGCCGCCTTTCCATTTCTGCATTCAACCATCATGAACATCACCGTCGAAAAACTGCCCCACTGCAAAGCCACCATCCGCGTGGAAGTCCCACGCGAAAAAGTGGAGACCGAACGCAAAGCGATCACCAGCAACTACCACCGCCACGCAGCCGTCCCCGGCTTCCGTGCCGGCAAGGCCCCGCTTGCCATGGTGGCCCGCCGCTTCGCGAAAAACATCGAGCAGGAGCTGCGCGACCGCCTCGTCGGTGAGGGCTACCGCGAGGGCATCAAAAAGGAGAACCTCGACATCATCACCGCCACCGGCCTCAGCAAGGCAGACTTCACGACGGAAGGCAATTTCGACTTCGTCATCGAGGTGCTGGCCGCCCCGGAATTCGCACTCCCTGAATACAAAGGCCTCGAAATCCAGGTCCCGCGGGCCCAGATCACGGACACCAACGTCGAAGAGGCCATCCAGAACCTGCGCGAGCGCGTGGCGGACTACGAGGACATCAACGACCGCGCTGCGGAAATGGAGGACATCCTCGTCATCTCCTACCACGGCTTCATCGACGGCAAGCCGATCCGCGAAGTCGCTCCCAAGGCCCCGGAGTCCCTCCACCACGGCCACGACTTCTGGATCAAGCTGACCGAGGACGCCTTCCTTCCCGGATTTTCCGCCCACCTCGTCGGCTCCAAGCCCGGTGAAACCGTCACCGCCAAGGTCACCCTGCCGGCGGATTTCGCCATCAAGGACATCGCCGGAAACGACGTCACCTATGAAGTCGAGGTCGTCGCCATCAAGCTCCAGAAGCTGCCCGAACTGAACGATGAATTCGTCCGCCAGACCCAGATCGCCGACGATCTGGCCGCCTTCCCCGCCGCCGTGCGCGAGCGCCTCGAGGCCGACCTCGCCAAGCGCATCGAGCAGATCAAGCGCGAGCAGGTCGTGGGCAAGCTGAACTCCCTCATCACCTTTGACCTCCCGCCCCAGCTCGTCAACCAGGCCGCCCAGCGCCGTGCGCAGGAGCTGGTGAAGATCAACCAGGAGCGCGGAGTCGCCGACGAGGAGATCATCGAAAACCAGGACCAGATCATCCAGGCCGCCGGCCAGCAGGCCCAGTTCGACGTGAAGACGAGCTTCATCCTCGGCAAGATCGCCACGGCTGAGAACATCTCCGCCTCCGACGCGGAAATCAGCACGGAAATCCTCATGGCCGCCCTCCAGGCCGGTCAAAACCGCGCCCAGGCCCTCAAGGCCGTGAAAAACCGCGACCTCGTTCAGCGCTTCCGCGAGAACATCGTCACCCGCAAAACGGTCGACCTGCTCAAGGACAACGCGAAGATCGAAGAAATCGACACCCCGGTGCAGACAACCACCGAAGAGGAGTAATCCAGGATTTCGTCCGACAAAATCCGCTCCCCCACCCGCTACACCAGCATGAATCATTTCCAAAGCTACCCGTTTCAGGGCATCCAGCTTCCGTCCATGGAGGGCATGTCCCGCTATGACGTGGAGAACCACGTCATCCCGACCGTCATCGAACAGGACGGCCGCATGGAGCGTGCCTACGACATTTACTCCCGCCTGCTGAAGGACCGCATCATCTTCATCGGCAGCGAGATTGATGGTTACAACCAGGTCGCCAACAGCGTCATCGCCCAGCTCCTGTTCCTCCAGATGTCGGATCCCGGCAAGGACATCAGCATCTATATCAACAGCCCCGGCGGTTCCGTTTCCGCCGGCCTGGCCATTTATGACACGATGCAGTTCGTCACCTGCGAGATCTCGACTTACTGCATGGGCATGGCCGCCTCCATGGGCTCCGTTCTCCTCTGCGCCGGGACGAAGGGCAAGCGCTTCGCCCTGCCGAATGCGGACATCATGATCCACCAAGTCTCCGGCGGCGCCCGCGGCACCGCCTCGGACGTGGAGCGTTCCGTGAACCACATGTACAAGCTGAAAGCCCGCCTGAACAAGATCCTCGCCCACCACACGGGCAAGTCGGTCGAGCAGGTCGAGCGTGACGCGGACCGTGACCACTGGATGACCGCCGCTGAAGCCGCCGAATACGGCCTTGTGGACAAGGTGCTGGAAAACAAAAAAGACCTCACCCCGCCCCCCGTGGCTGCGGCCGAGGCCTCCGTCGGCGCCTGAGCCGGCCCTCGCACCACACACGCCCGGGCCATGATCGATGTCTCGTGCGCGCTTGTGTTGAATGATCTTGAGCAGGTCCTCGCCGTCCGGCGGGGGCCTGCCCAGTCAATGCCTGGCTGCTGGGAACTCCCCGGCGGAAAACTCGAACCCGGCGAATCTGCTGCGGACTCGCTCGTCCGCGAGCTGCGCGAGGAACTCGGCATCACCGTCACCGTCCAGGCCGCCCTCCCGCCGGTTGAGCACGCCTACCCAGCCTTCAGCATCCGTCTCCACCCCTTCGTGGTCAGGATTTCAGACGGCACCCCCGTCCTGACCGAGCATGACGCCCTGCGCTGGCTCCACCCCGCAGACTTCCCCGGCCTCGACTGGGCCGCTGCCGACGTTCCCGTGTGGCGCGGCTATCTCGCGGGTCAGGGTTTTTTCACGCCCTGAATCACCGACGGGCAGCCCGCCTCCAGCAGGAAACGGCCCTCGCCCGAGTCACTCAGCGCGGCCACTTTTCCATCCACGCGGAACTCCCAGGCCGCCGCCCCGCCCGGCAGGTGAAACTCTGCGCGAGCCGGTTTCAGCCCGCTCACTTTCAGCTCCACCGTGCTTTCGTTGAGGGTGGTGAACTCCGTCTCCTCCGTGCTCGTCAGCAGCGCGGGCGAAGCAGGCGGCTTGTCCGCCAGAGCCAGCTCCACGCCCTGCGCTCCCGTAGTGTGGAAAAAACGCTGGCCCTGGAAGTCATTCCACCCCGTCACCCCGGACGCCAGGCTCGTCACCGGGTAGCCGCTGGAAACAGGAAGCCGTAGTGTGCGCAGATGGCCTCCATTGCCGATCCGCCATCTCCCTGGCCCCAGCTGCGTGATGACCGTGTCGCGGCTGTCCCGCGTGATCCGCGCCGCCGTCACCGCCGTCACCGCATGCAGCGGCTGAGCCAGGCACCAGTTGTAGACGCTCTCCAGCGCCCCCAGCGCATCCCCCCGCTCGCCACTGTAGAAGTGGTAGTAGACATTCACCGCCTTCAGCCGCCGCGGCTGCCCGGTCATCTGAAAGGTCTCCAGCACAGAGGCAAACCCGCCCAGAAACGGAGAAAGCCAGTTGTCCGTGTAGTACATTTCATTCTGGTTCGCCGCGTAGACCTGGAGTTCGTCCCCCATCATCGTCGTGCGCGGCGCCGCACCCGCCCGGCCCGGCCAGCGCCTGGACTGGATCGTGTTCCCGCCGTTCATTTGCTCGATCCCCAGCTTCCTCACCGCCGCGATGGCCTGCGGCGGCGGCCGGCAGTTGCCCGACCACAGCAGCAGATCGCATTTCTTTCCGGGCGGCAGAAGCCTTTTGTTGATGAACTCGACCGAACCCGTCACCTCGCGCACCGGATCAATGGCCGGGTATTTCGCCTCCGGCTTCAGCGTCAGGTTGCGCGGTGATGTCTTCAGCCGGTTCAGATCATCATCCCCGTCCATCCAGATGAGCGGGTGGGAAAATGTGTGGGAGGCCGCCTGCACATTGGGCAGGAGGAAAATTTCCTTCGCCACCGCCTCGTAGAGCGGGATCTTCGACGCCTCCTGCCCCTTCTCCAGAGCGCGCATGTTCGCCTCCACCACGGACACCGTGATGGGCAGCGTTGTGTATTTCTTCAGGATGCGATCCCGGATCACCTCGCCGTTCATCTGACCGGACGCCACCTGGGACATGGCCGTGAAGGCGTCCCCGTCGATGTGGCTGTAGAAGAGCCGCAGCCCGTCCCGCGTAGAGGTGTCAGGCGCCGGAAACGTGCCGAAGGGAAAAATCTTCGCCAGGAAGACAAAAGGATCGAACAACTGCAATATATGGTTCGAACTGAATTGACGGTAGATGTACGGATCCAGCAGCGCGCCGCCCCATGCCGTGAGGAAAAGTGGATCAAACTGGAAGGCCACATTTAGCTGGTCCTTCCCGCCCACCGAGAGAAAGACCTCCGCCCCCTCCGGAGCCTGTAGATCGGCAAAGCCCATCGGGCTGGGCTTCAGAGCCACCTCACTCGCCGTCACCGCCTCATCCCGCCGGGCAAATTCCAGATCCTTCGGCTGGGAGATTGGCCGGCCGGTCCCCCGCAGACCCAGCGTCTGGTCCAGCAGCGTCCTCGGCCCCGTCGTGTTCAGCGGAATGTCCCCCACAAAAAGCAGCCGCGCCGCCGGGTTCTTCTGGCGCAGCTCCGCCACCCATTTGGCAAATTCCTCCTCCCGGGCGTAGGGCACCTTCAGCGTGCCGTCGATGATCACCCCGGCGTAGCGCCCGGCCAGCGGCAGGGCTGGCAGCGGACGCAGGATGTGCTGGTAGTCCGTCTCATAGCCCATCCACTCCAGCGGCGTCTGCAGGTGCTGCGCCGCCTGCGTGTCCGGCGGCCACAGCATCCGGCCCCCCGTTTCCTGCGGATCCGCGCCGAACAAGACCAGCAGGCGGCGTGGCACCTCGCGCCCGCCTTCCGCCAGTGCGGAAACCGTCACGAGCAAAAGGGCCGCAAGAGTTGTAAAAAATGAGGGTTTTCGGCGCACGGGATGCTACTTTAGCTTGCATTGGTTATGAAGCATCTGGTTTTTCCTGCAGCTCCGGCCTTGAATCCCCGCCCGGAGTGAAAAAAGTGCTTCCCTGAAGGTGCGTCCCACAGTACAGACGCTACGCTCCGTCCCCATGATTTCCCGGTTTCTCTTATTCCTGCTCGTTTTGACGGGCGCTGGCTCTGCCTTGGCAGACCCGGCGCCGTCAGAACCGTGGCTTGTCCAGCTCCAGCAGGCCGACCTCGCCTCCATTAAAAAAGAAGGCTGGAAAACCGCCGTCATCGACTACTCCCACGACGGCACAGACCTCACCGCCTACCCGCCTGCCGCCATCGACGCGCTGAAAAAATCCGGCTGCCGCGTCCTCTGTTACTTCTCCATCGGCGAGGCCGAGAACTACCGCTTTTACTGGAAGCCCCAGTGGAACACCAAACGCCCGGGCTGGATGGGCCTCACCAACAAGGACTGGCCCGGCAACTTCAAAGTCCGCTACTGGGACCCCGAATGGCGCGACTTCGTCCTGAAGCCCTACCTCGAAAAAATCCTCGCACAGGGTTTTGACGGCGTCTATCTCGACATCGTCGACGCCTTTGAGTACTGGGGCGAACCCGAAACCTACGCCGCCGGAAAGGAAAAACGGCAGGACGGCGACCCCGCCACCGTGGCCGAAGCCGGCCAGCGCATGGCCACGCTGGTCGAGTGGATCGCCGCCACCGCCCGCGAGAAAAATCCCGCCGCCCTCGTCGTCCCCCAGAACGGTGAATCCATCCTCGACCTGGACACCACGGGCAAACTCCTTGAAACCATCTCTGGATTCGGCATCGAGGACCTCTGGTACGACGAAACCACCCGCAAGCGCGAGGCCGAGATCGCCTTCCGGCTGAAGTACCTCCAGCGCGTCCGGGAAGCGGGCAAGTTCATCATGGTCATCGACTACGTGGACGATCCCTCCACCGGCAAGGTCGCAAACAAGGAGCGCATCGCAGACTTCCGCCAGCGCTGCCAGAAGGAGTCATTCTCCTGGTTCGCCGCCCCGCGCAACCGCCGCCTCGACCGCACCCACCCCATCCCCGGCGTTCAGCCGTGAGCCCCCCGGACCACACCGGCAGCCCCCCCACGCCGCCCGGGTGCGAACTCACCCTGCGCCCCATCGGCTTCATCTCCACGCAGAAGCACGTCAAGTTTCACGCCCTCCACCAGCCTGCGGAAAAAGAGCCCGAGCGCAACATTCTTGAGCTGCTGCCCGACTCCGGCTACGACCTCGCCCTGCGCGACCTCGCCGGCTTTTCCCGCGTCTGGCTCCTCTGGTGGTTCCACCGGAATGAAACCTGGCGCCCGCTCGTCCTCCCCCCGCGCGGCCCGTCCCGGCGGCGCGGCGTCTTTGCCACCCGCTCCCCCCACCGACCCAACCCCCTCGGCCTTACACCCGTCGCCCTGCTCGGTGTCGAGGGCCGCCGCCTCATCCTCGGCCCGTGCGACCTCGTCGACGGCACCCCGGTCTTCGACATCAAGCCCTACATCCCCGCCTACGACTCCTTTCCCGACGAAAACCCCGGCTGGACCGGCCTCGTCGACGCCGCCTCCAGCGCCCCCCCAGCATTTACCGTCCTCCTTTCCCCCCTCGCAGAAACCCAGGCCGACTGGCTGCTCACCCACTGGCAGATCGACTTCCGCCCGCGCCTCATCGAGCTGCTCTCCCGCGACCCCTCCCCCCATCGCACCCGCCGCATCAGCGGCCGCGGCCCCTCCCACCGCGTCATCGGCTGCGGCGCCTGGCGCGGCATTTTCACCGTCACGGAAAACACCGTGGAAGTCCTCTTCCTCGAGCCCTCCTTCCCGCTCCGCTTCCTCCACGACAGGGACCGTCACCACATCCCCGACCAGGCCGCCCAGCTCGCATTCCTCGAGGTCTGGCCGGGTGAAGAACCTGCCGCGCCTTGAATCAAGCGCGCTTTTCCGGCTGCGAGAGTCATTGCCATTTTCAAGGCATCCCGTATGCTTTGCCCTATGAAAACCGCCACCATCCAGCAGCTTCCACTGCAGTGGTCAGACATTCTCCGGTGGGTTTCCGCAGGAGAAGAAGTCCAGATCACGGACCAGGACAGGACCGTCGCCCGCGTACTTCCTCCCGCTCCCGATTACCTTGCGCGGGCCCAGGCCATCTGGGGAAACGACCCCGCCGGAGCAACCTTGAGCACTCTAGTTGAAGAAGCACGTGGTCCGCGATGATCTACCTCGACACCGGGTGCCTTGTTAAGCTCTATTACCCTGAGCCAGAGAGTTCGGCCGTCATCAGACGGGTGGCCGGGCGGCCCATTTTCTTTACACCGCTGCACGAACTGGAGGCCACGAATGCACTCGCATTGAAAGTTTTCCAGGGACAGGCCACAGGCGCCCAAGTCGCTGCCTCGCTCACGCTTTTTCAGGCCGATCTTGCTTCCGGGGCTCTCGTGGCACCAACAAGCCTTTGGCAGGTTCACATTCAGTCCGCAATTCAGCTGGCCTTGCTCCACACCCCGGTGATCGGATGCAGGTCCATCGATATACTCCACTGCGCCACTGCGGCGGGTCTCCATGCGGCCGAATTCATCAGCACCGATGTGCGCCAAAGCAAACTCGCTTCGTCCATGGGCTTGAATTGGACCCCCATTTAAGCCCACGGCCCGCCTACACCCGCTGCAGCTTCACCGCCGTGCCGTATGCCAGCACCTCCGTGGAGCCTTGCATGAACTCCGTCGCATCATAGCGGAAGGCGATGATCGCGTCCGCCCCCATTTGCATCGCGTGCTTCACCATGAGTTCGTAAGCCTGCTGCCGGGCTTCGTCGCAGACGGCCACGTACTCCGGAATGTTCCCGCCGCCCAGCGAGCGCAGCCCGCCCACGATCCCCCGGCCGATCCCCGTCGCGCGGACGATGATGCCCCGGGAAATCCCGAGATACTGGACAATGGCGTGGCCGGAAACGTCGTTGCTTGTGGTGACAATCATGGGGTGTGGTCGTTTGTTCTTCGAGTGGCGCTCAAGTGCGCCGAAGCCCAATACGAAAGGGGTCGGAGCAATGCCAGCAGGATATTTTCTGTCCTTCGGCGCAGGTGGCCTCAAAAGAGCATCGATTTCATTTTAGAACCAGGTATTTTCAAGGCCGCCTGAGATTGTGAAATCCCCCATTGAGCCCAAGCCTTCTGCGGGTAGCGTCGCGGGGGCACCGCAGCCCGTCCGAATACATGAGGCAGCAACGCGACCTTCCAGCTTCCAGTAACCGTCCCGGGACGCACCGGAGGCGGAGGCGTGCCCTGGCTGTCACGGCAGCCAGGCAACTCCAACGCGGCATTTTCTGGAAAGGGTGTTCTCAATGAGTTATCTTGCCGGCCAGTCGTCGCCAGCCATGCCTGCCTGTTCTGCCGGATTGGAAAAATTCGGCATGAAATTTTCCCATGGAGGCGCTCACATCAGCCGCACCATGATGCTCTCAGAGCTGAGGCTGGTTCTGGAAAGCGTCCCGGCGGGATCCGGGACCGAAACCTACCGCTCAGCCATCCTCCAGGACAACGTGCTGGCCAAGACCACAGGTGCCACGAGGCAAAAATCCCTCCGCCACCTGCATGAACTCTACTCTCTGGACGAGGCGTGCCCCATTTTTGGATTACTCAGAAAACTCCATTTCCATGACCCTTCCAGCCTGCCTCTGCTGGCCTTCCAGGTGGCCTGGGTGCGCGACCCGCTGTTTCGGGCGACCACCCGGCCAGTTCTGGAAGCACCAGATGGCTCCCAGGTCGAGACGGCAAGCCTGGTTCATTCGCTCCACGACGCTTTTTCAGGCCAGTATTCGGAGTTGAACCTCCACAAAATCGCCAGAAACGCTTCGTCATCATGGACCCAGTCAGGACATCTTGCAGGCCGCGTCAAAAAAATCCGGCAGCGGCTCGCTCCGGGTGCCGCAGCGGTCACCATGGCCTTTTTGCTGGGTCACGTGGCCGGTCATCACGGTGCCGCCATTTTTTCGAATCCCTGGTGCCGGCTGCTCGATCTCGACCCGGACCGGGCGAAACTCCTGGGCAGGGAGGCGCACCGGGCGGGTCTGCTGAATCTAAAGGCCGTGGGCGAGATAGTTGAGCTTGAATTCCCCTTGTTTGCCGGCTATCTGCCCCACCAGCCATGAATGCCATTGACCGGTTGATTTCCAATTACGAGCGCCAGATCAAGCTGCCCTGGCCTGCGAATCTCGCGGGAAAGCAGCGCGTCTGGTTCGCCGTCTATCCGCCTGCGGACGAGCGGAAAATCCGGGCGCGCCTCCCTGAATTCGAGACCCTCACCCTCGCGGCGGGCCACGGCTGGAGTGCGGTCGATCTGACGCGCCTGCTCCCGGAGTGGCTGGCGGAGCACGACTACCGGGAGGCTGTCTTTCAGGAGCCCGAGCTTTTGACCGTCAATGATGAGCTTGAAACCCGCGCGGCCGGACTGATTCGCGCAGCCTGCGACCAGGACTCGGCGGACCGTTCGACCGTCATTGCCGTCACTGGTCTCGCCTCACTCTTCGACTTTATGCGCGTTTCCAGCTTGATCGACCGCATCGAGGACTGTGTCAGCGGACGACTGCTTGTCCTTTTTCCTGGCGAGTACCTGCACAACACCTACCGTTTCATGGAGGCTCGTGATGGCTTCAACTACATGGCCGTACCCATCACCTCCACAGAAAGCTTCCTGAACCCATGACAAACCGCGAAGTTTACTTTTCAGACCCCACGACCCAGGAGCTGCTCAACAACGGCGTCTCCAAAGTCTCCGAAATCGGCCAGGACGAGCGGCAGATCAGCACCCTGCGATTTGAGCTTGAGACCTTTGTCTGCGACGGCGAGTACGCCAAGGGCCTGGAGCGGATTCTCAGGGCCTACCTCGCCGGGCTGGGGCGCAGCGAGCAGCAGGCCGCCTGGGTCAGCGGGTTTTTCGGCAGCGGGAAATCCCATCTTGTCAAAGTCCTCCGCTATTTGTGGGAGGACTGCCGGTTTGCCGACGGGGCCACGGCCCGTTCCCTCGTCAGGCTGCCGGCGGAGATCTCAGACCTGCTGACCGAACTCACCTCCCGCAGCAAGCCTCTGGGCGGCCTGAGAGCCGCCGCCGGCACCCTGGGTGCGGGGTCGATGGACAATGTCCGCCTCGCCTTCATCCAGCTCATCCTCAGGGCCGCCGGACTGCCGGAAAATCTCGCCCAGGCCAGATTCCTGCTCTGGCTTCGCTCCTCCGGGCTGGAGCCTGCCGTGCAGAAGGCTCTCGCCGCGCAAAAGCGCGACCTGCGCAAAGAGGTGGCCAATCTCAAGCTCTCCACCGCCCTTGCCGAGGCCCTGGTGGCGGCAGACCCAAAATACGGAACCACCGCCAACGCCCAGGCCGCCATCCGGGCGGACTTTCCCGACCTCGTCTCACCCACCATGAGCCAGGCCGGAGAGTTCCTTCACAGCATTTTCGGCACCGGCGACCGGCTCCCCTGCACCCTTCTGGTCGTGGACGAAGTCCAGCAGTTCATCGGGGAGAAAATCCAGCGCGCCATGGACGTTCAGGAAATCGCCGAGTACTGCTCGACCAAACTCGACCAGCGGCTGCTCCTCATCGGCACCGGCCAGTCGGCCCTCCCGACCACGCCGGCCCTCCAGCGGCTGCAGGCCCGCTTCGGCGTGCGCGTTCAGCTTTCAGACTCTGACGTTGAGGGCGTTATCAGAAAAACCGTCCTGCGGAAAAAGCCTCAAAAGCAGGCCGCCATCACGAAGTGCCTGGATGCCAACCAGGGGGAGCTGGCCCGCCACCTGCAGAACACGCGCCTGGCGGCCACCCACCAGGACGAGGACTTCTTCGTGGCCGACTACCCGCTCCTGCCCACCCGCCGCCGCTTCTGGGAAAAAGTCCTGCGCAATACTGATGAGTCCGGCTCCAAGGCCCAGCTCCGGTCCCAGCTCCAGATCGTCTTCGAGGCGGCAAAGCAGACGGCGGACGCCCCGGTCGGCACCGTCGTTCCGGCGGATTTTATTTACGACCAGATCTCCACAGATCTGGTGAACTCCGGGCACCTGGAGCGCGAATACGACGAGATCATCCGCAAACAGCGGGACGGCACCGCAGAAGGCGCCCTCCGCTCCAGCCTCTGCGCCCTCATTTTCCTGATCGGCAAGCTCCCGAGGACTCCCGGTTCTGACGACGGAGTCCGCGCCACCACGGAGACTCTGGTGGACCTCCTCGTCAGCGACCTGAAAAATGACCGGCCCCGCCTTGAGCAGCAGGTCCCCGTCCAGCTGAAAAAGCTGGTCGAGGCGGGCGATCTCATGGCGGTGGAGACGGAGTTCAGCCTCCAGACCGTGGAGGGCAAGCGCTGGACCCACGAGTTTTCCCGCCGCCGCACCGCGGTGCTGAATGATGGCGAGCGCATCAATGCCAGGCGCTCCGAGCTGCTCCGGGAGACCACCAAGGTGGCGCTCAAACCCGTTTCCCTCAAACAGGGCTCGTCCCGCGAGTCCCGCCAGCTGGCTTTCGAGCTGTCGTCGAGCCGCCCGGAATCCGCCGCCGACAGGATCACCCTCTGGCTGCGCGACGGCTGGAGTGATGAGGAAAAAACCGTCCTCAACGACGCCCGCGCCGCCGGCGTGGACAGCCCCCTTCTGTTCGGCTACCTGCCACGCGCGCACCACGACGAACTCCGCCAGGCCATCGCCGCCCAGATCGCCGCCCGGGAGACGCTGGATGCCAACGGAGCCAGTTCCGCTCCGGAGGCCGTCCAGGCACGGAAGGCGATCGAGACCCACCTCGCCGTGGCGAGCCACCGGATCGATGACCTCCTCAGGCGCATCACCGGTGCTGCCAAAGTTTTCACCGGCGGCGGGCTGGAGGCCCACGGGCTGGAGCTGGCGGACAAGGTGCAGGCCTCCGCCACCAGCGGCCTGGAGCGCCTCTTTCCGAATTTCTCCGAGGCCGACCACGTCGGTTGGAGCCAGGTCCTCACGCGGGCCAGGGCCGGGGACGCGAGCGCCCTTGGCCTGGTGAACCACCCGGGTGACGTCACGAAGCATCCCGTCTGCCGCCAGGTGCTCGCCGCTGTGGGCGCGGGGAAAAAGGGCCGGGAAATTCGGGAGCAGTTCAAGTCAGCCCCCTACGGCTGGACCCAGGATGCCATCGACGGCGCGCTTCTCATCCTCATGGTCGCCGGGAACCTCCGCGCCACCCTCAATGGCCAGCCCGTCCAGGCCTCCTCCCTTCCCCAGAACCAGATCGGCTCCGCCAGCTACTATGTGGACGTGCCGCCGGTGGATGTGAAGCAGCGCCTCGAACTGAAGGCCCTTTTTCAGAAGGCAGGCATCACCATGCAGGGCGGCCGGGAGCCCGAGGCCGCCGCCCAGTTCCTCCAGGCCGTTCTCACCCTGGCTGCCGCCGCCGGTGGGGAGGCGCCCCGGCCGGAGCTGCCGGACACCCGCGCCGCCACCACCCTCCAGCAGTCCAGCGGAAATGAACAGCTGGGCAAGATCCACACGAAACGGGAGGAACTGGCCGCCTCCCTCACCGCGTGGAAAAAAAGTGCCGACACCATCACGAAGCGCTGGCCCGCGTGGGAGCGGCTGCTCAGCCTCCACCACTTTGCCTCCGGCCTGCCGGAGGCGGAGGAGTGCGGAAAAGAGATCACCGCCATCACAGAGAGCCGCAGCCTCCTGGCCGTGCCCGATCCTGTGCCCGAGCTGGCCAGCCGCCTCACCGCCGCCCTGCGCCTCGCCCTCGGCCGGCTCCAGGACGACCTCGCCACCGCCTTCACCGCCGGCGGGGAAAAGCTGGCCGCCTCCCAGGTCTGGGGCCGCCTCACCGACGCCCAGCGCGCCACCCTTTCCGCCACCTGCCAGCTCACCCCGCCGGCAAGGGACCCGGCCGGCACGGATGAGGAGATCCTCTCCGCCCTCAGGCTGGGCACCCTGGCTGACCGGCGCAACCGCCTCGACGCCGTCCCCCAGCGCTTCACCCAGGCCCTGGATGAGGCCAGCCGCCTCCTCGAGCCCAGGGCCACCCGCCTCACCCTCCCCGCCGCCACCATCTCCTCCCCCGCCGAACTCGACCGCTGGCTCTCCGGCGTCCGCACCCAGGTCGAGGAGCAGCTCCAGCACGGCCCCGTCATCCTCCACCTATGAGTACACTCCCGGCCAAACTGCGCGGCGACCTCGAAAAAGCCGCAAAAAAAGCCCGCACCGTCGCCGCAGCGGGAGCGCGCAAGGCCCTGGAGGCCCTGGCCGTTCACGAGCCCAGCCTCTACCCGCACATGGACGACGCCCAGCGGCGCCTCCGCGTGAAGCTCCGCGCCCAGGCCAGACAGCTGGGGGATGGCGAGAGCCGGACCAAACGCGGATATTACGAGATCCACCACCTCGTCGAGAAGCTCGCCTACGACCAGTGGCACCGGCTGCTCTTCGCCCGCTTTCTGCTGGAGAATAATCTCCTCATCTCGCCCGAGCACGCCGTGTCCGTTTCGCTGGACGATTGCGAGGAACTCGCGCCGTCGCTGGGCTTGAAGGATGCCTGGGCGGTCGCCGCCCGCTTTGCCACCGTCGAGCTGCCGGAGATTTTCCGCGCGGACGATCCGGCGGGCGGGGTGGAACTGCCCGTGGAAGATCGCAAGGGTCTCATCCAGCTCGTCACCGGGCTGCCGGTGGAGGTGTTCACCGCGAGCGACAGTCTCGGCTGGTGCTATCAATTCTGGCAGGCGGAGCGGAAGGATCAGGTCAACACCGCCGGCAACAAGATCGGCGCGGATGAACTGCCGTCCGTCACGCAACTGTTCACCGAGGATTACATGGTGGACTTCCTCTTGGACAACACGCTCGGCGCGTGGCACGCCGGCAAAGTTCTCGCCGCGAATCCCAAGCTGGCCGAAACCGCTCAGAGCGAGGACGAACTTCGCCATGCCGTGGCGCTGCCGGGCTGCCCGTGGAAATATCTCCGCTTCATTAAGGGCAAGGACGGCAAGTGGACGCCTGCCGCCGGCACATTCGACGGCTGGCCCGTATCTGCCGCCGCCCTCAGGGCGCTCGACCCGTGCATGGGCAGCGGGCATTTCGTGGTGGCGATGTTCGAGCGGCTGGTGGCCTTGCGCCTGGCCGAGGAAAAGCTGGACGAAGCGGCGGCGGTGGCGGCGGTCATCCGCGACAACCTGTTCGGCTTGGAGATAGACCCGCGCTGCACGCAGATTGGCGCGTTCAACCTGGCGCTGGCCGCGTGGCGGCGCGTGGGCCACTGCAAGCTGCCGGCGATGAACCTGGCCTGCTCCGGCCTCGCGCCGAACACCCGCGAAGCCGACTGGCTGGCGATTGCCGGCGACAACCAGAAGCTCCAGCGCGGCATGGAGCGGCTTTACCGGCTGTTCCAAAAGGCGGCGGTGCTGGGCAGCCTCATCAACCCGCGCGGCGGCGAGGGCGATTTGCTGGTGGCCGCGTTCCATGAACTCCAGCCGCTGCTGGAAAAGGCGTTGGCGCAGGAGACCAAGGATGACAGCGCGCATGAAATGGCCGTGACCGCGCGCGGCCTGGCCAAGGCGGCGGAAATTCTCGCCGGCCAGTTCACGCTCGTCGCCACCAACGTGCCTTACCTCGGACGCAAAAAGCAGGATGAAGTGCTGATGGATTACTGCGAGCGAGTCCATCCAGACGCGAAGGCTGACCTTGCGACATGTTTTGTTGAACGCTGTCTCAGTTTTTGCGCCGATAGGGCAACCACCGCGCTCGTGACGCCGCAGAACTGGTTGTTTCTCGGCGGTTACAAAACACTTCGCCAACGTGCTCTCGAAGAATATGAATGGGGCTGCGTCGCGCGACTTGGAGCGCGAGCCTTTGAGACTATCGGCGGTGAGATTGTGAACGTAAGTCTGGTTTCTCTCTCCCGGCTATCACCAACCAAAGCACACCGTTTCGCAAGCATTGACGTTTCAGAAGAAAAGACTCCGTCAGAAAAAGATGGAGCACTGTTGAAAGAAAGCCTCACCGTCCTGACGCAGAGCGACCAATTGCGCAATCCAGACGCGAGAATCTCGGCAAAGGAGCACGACTCCGAGATGTCTCCGCTAGGGGATTACACTGAGTGCTATCAGGGGGCTGTTACAGGGGATCTTGAACGGTTTCGAGTTCAGTTTTGGGAAATCCGAGACACAAAGAAAACGTGGCAGCCATTCCGAACTACAATTGACGCTCCGAATACGTTCGACGGATTAAACGCTGCCATAAAATGGCAGGAAGGAAGCGGCGAACTCCATGAGTATGCAGCCGCCACGCGCGACCAGCTCCACGATATGCACGAGAGCGGCAACCGAGCATGGAACAGGTTAGGAGTTGCGATCAACCGCATGGGTGATCTGTTTGCCTCGGCATATCTGGGAGAGATATTCGACAACAACGTCGCTGTAGTAATCCCGAAGAAGAAGCATGACTTGCCAGCACTGTTGGCTTTTTGCAGTTCGCCCGACTTTTCCGATTTGGTCCGTTCATTGGATCAGACGATCAAAGTTACCAACAGAACATTGATCAAAGTTCCCTTCGACCTGGCGCACTGGCAGAAGGTGGCGGCGGAGAAATATCCGCACGGATTGCCGAAGCCGTTTTCCAGCGGCCCGACGCAATGGCTGTTCAACGGCCACCCTGCCGGTGCAGGCCAGCCGCTGCACGTGGCGGTGGCGCGGTTGCTCGGCTACCAGTGGCCGCGCCAGGCCGGTTCAAGTTTTCCTGATTGCCCGGCGCTCGGCCCGGATGGTCTGGAAAAGCTGGCGGATGACGATGGCATCGTGCCCATCAGTCCCGCCAAAGGCGAAGGCCCGGCCGCCGAACGCCTGCGCGAACTCCTCGCCCGCGCCTACGGCAAGGATTGG
>JANOAS010000094.1:0-47446 GCA_031411255.1 bacterium | reverse complement strand
GGTTTCATCCTCGTGCGCACCGTCGCCGTGGCTTCAACCCTTTCAGGGTTGGTTCACATCTTTCCCAATGACCCAGGGTAGCTCGTGCCTCGCAACCCTGGGCTGTTTGATGGAACGCCGTTCGCGTACACGCACCATCACTGTCTAGATCGGATCACATGCTTCGCTTTTCGTTCTTCCTCACCGCGGCGCTGCTCGCGCTTTCAGCCCGTCCGATCCAAGCCGCGGATGAAACTGCGCCAGTTCAACGCTTCCTCACCACCTACTGCAACGATTGCCACGGCGAGAAAAAGCAGAAGGGCGACCGACGCTTTGACCAGCTTGTCCTTCCAGTCAGCAAGGTGGACACGCTGATCGATCTCAAGGACATCCTCGACCAAATCAACCTCGGCGAGATGCCGCCGAAGAAAGCCAAGCAACCTTCGGCCGAGGAACAAAAGAACTTCATTGCGCAGGTCACCCTCGCGCTCACGCAAGGCCGCGAGCAACTCGCCAGCACCGGTGGCAGCACCGTGCTGCGCCGACTGAACCGCCGGGAATACATCAACACCATCGGCGACCTGTTTGCGATGAACATGGCGGCCTTCGATTCCACGACGAAGTTCCCCCGCGACCAATCCGCAGAGCACATGGAGAACCTTGGCGATGTGCTCCAGACCTCGGGTTACCTGCTCGACCAGTATCTCGATGCCGCGGACGCCGTGGTGGAGAAGGCCTTCGCACTCAAGGAACCACTTCCGGAACGCACGTGGCAGTTCAAAGATTATTTCGGCACGAGGGCCAAGCCACCAACTCCCGAAAAGGCAGCTCAGGATCGATTCTTGAATGTCTTGGAATGCATGGACTCGGAGAAGCATGAGGGCGGCTACGCCTACCTCTACGAGTTCAGGGAAGGCGTGCCCGCCGATGGTTTCTACGAGGTTAAAGTCCTCGTCCAGGCCATGAACCGTGTGCATCCCTATGCCCCGGAAATCTTTGGCACGGACTCCCGCGAACCTTTCCGTCTCGGCCTGGTGCCTGGCGATGCGAAACTCGGTCCGCTGGATCTTCCTCAACCGCTGCAACCCATGCTGGCCGAGCAGGCCCTGGCGGACGGCGAACCGGCGTGGCACACCATGAAGGTCTGGCTGGATGCCGGGCAAACCCCGCGTTTCGTCTTTCCCAACGGCTCCAAAAGTTCTCGCAGCTCCTGGAACCGCATTGCGGAATACCACAAAGACAAATGGCCAAAGACGGAACGTGAGAATGGCAAAAAGGGCATCGGCATCGTGGAGGCACACCGGCTCGCCATGAGTGAAAACAAGTTCCCACACATCCGCATCCATGAGGTGCAGATTCGCGGTCCCATCGCCGAGCAGTGGCCTCCCGCAACCCAGCAGGCCGTTCTGGGAAAGACTGCCTTCGCTCCAGAACGCATGCGTGAAGTGCTCCAGTCCTTTGCAGATCGCGCTTACCGCCGCCCTGCCACCAAAGACGAAGTGGACCGCCTCATGGCCGTCGCCGCGAAACGCGTCAGCAAAGGCCATTCGCCGATGGAAGGCTTCAAGGATGCCCTCAAGGCGGCGCTCTGCTCGCCAGCGTTTCTCTATCTTTCTCAAGACACCGTGACCGCGAAAGAGGACCCGCAGACGCGCCCCAAGCTCAACGACTACGCCCTCGCTTCGCGGCTCTCCTATTTCCTCTGGTCCTCGATGCCGGACGCGGAACTGCTCCGGCTCGCGCAAAGCCAGGAACTGACCAAGCCCGAGGTGCTCGCCGCGCAGACACGCCGCATGCTGGCCAGTCCTCGCTCGGACGCCTTTGTGTCCGGCTTCCTCGACAGTTGGCTGAACCTTCGCAGCCTCGGCACTACGCCACCGGATCTGAAGGAGTTTGAAGCGTATTATTCCAAGGACCTTGAAGACGCGTTCAAGCGAGAGACACGGCTCTTCATGCGCGATCTCATCGAGCGCGATGCCAGCATCGCGAACTTTCTCGACAGCAAACACAGCTTCCTCAACCAAGCACTCTCCACGCACTACGGCCTCGGCGATCTCGGCGATCCCGCTCGCGGGCATGAGTTCCGGAAAGTCACCTTCACGGATCCCAAGCGCGGCGGTCTGCTCGGCATGGGCTCCGTGCTCACCGTCACCGCCAACGGCATCGAAACCTCGCCCGTCGTGCGCGGCGTCTTCCTGCTGGAAAACATCCTCGGCACCCCGCCTCCGCCACCGCCCGATGACGTGCCCCCGATCGATCCCGATGTGCGCGGAGCCAAATCCATCCGCGAGTTGCTCAGCAAGCACCGCGAATCGCCGAACTGCTTCGGCTGCCACCAAAGGATTGATCCGCTCGGCTTCGCTTTGGAAAACTTCGACCCCATCGGCGGCTGGCGGACTAAGTATGCCAAAGCCCCGATTGACGCCGCCGGCGAACTGCCCAGCGGCGAGAAATTTTCCGACGTAGCCGGCCTGAAGAAGATCCTCGTCAATCGCCAGAAACTCTTCGTCCGCATGCTGACCGAACGCCTTCTCACCTACGCCTGCGGCCGCCGGATCGACGCCTTGGACGAACCCATCGTGGAGAAAATCGTCGCCCAGCTCCCCGCCCACAATCACGGCCTGCGGTCGCTCATCGAAGCCGTTGCGACCAGCGAGCTATTCGTCCGCCGTTGATTCCTTACTCCCATGAATTTGATCTCACTCAAACGAACTACTCCTCCCCAAAAACTAATGTCACATTCCCACATTCTCCCCGCTTTAAGATCGATCGCTTTCGCGTCGCTTTGCATGGCTTTCGCCCCGCTCCACGCCGCCGAAAAATCGCCCGCGCCTTACAACGTGCTGTTCATCGCCATTGATGACCTGAACGACTGGGTGGGGGCTTTTGGCGGAGCACCGCAGGCAAAGTCGGCTACGCCGCAGATGGACAAGTTCGCCCAGGGCGGATCTGTCGTTTTTCAGCAGGCCAATTGCGCTGGGCCGGTCTGCTGTCCGTCGCGCTCGGCTTTGCTTTCTGGCTTCATGCCGAACCGGTCCGGGATTTATGGCAACAGCCAGGATATGCTCGATTCCAAGTTGGTGCAGACGCATTACACTTTGCCGGAGTATTTTTCCCGGCACGGCTACCGGACCTTGTCCACGGGCAAGATTTTCCACGGCGGCCAGGCAGCTTGGGCATTTGATGAATGGTTTCCTAAGCAAGGCGGGAGTGGTTCGCAGGTTGACCCGAACCATTTGACCTCCCGAACCAAGAACTTAATTGACGGCAAGCCTGCCCCCTTCCCCGCGATGAAAGACGATGGCAGCGATAAGGGCGATGGCGAGGGTGGCACGGAGTTTAGCTGGGGACCAACTAAGGGCCCCAAGGAACAGTCGAAGGATTGGAAGGCGGCTGAATGGGCGGTGGCGCAACTGGCCAAGCCATCGGAGAAACCTTTCTTCCTCGCACTGGGAATATCCAAGCCGCACCTGCCCTGGTATGTGCCGCAGGAATACTTCGACCGTCATCCACTGGAGAGCATCAAGCTGCCGGAGTTTCGGCTCGATGACCTCGGCGATATTGTGGACGCCAAGGGAAAAGCCAAGTTCAAGCCCAGCGATGATTTCAATTGGGTGCAGCAGGACACGAACTTGTTCAAGCGTGCGGTGCAGGCCTATCTGGCCTCCTCCAGCCATGCGGATGATTGCGTGGGACTGGTGCTGGATGCGCTGGAAAAAAGCAAGTATGCCGACAACACCATCGTCGTCATCTGGGGCGACCACGGCTGGCATCTGGGCGAGAAACTGCGGTTCCGCAAAGCCACGCTCTGGGCGGAATCCACCCGGCTGCCGTTGACCATTCGCGTGCCGGGAATGACGGCGCGGCAGGATTGTTCCCGCTTGGTAAACTTGATGGACCTTTATCCAACGCTCATCGAGTTGTGCGGACTGCCAGCCAAACCAGAGATTGATGGGCGGAGCATCGCTCCGCTGCTGCGCGATCCGAAGCTGCCCTGGCCCTACCCGTCCATCACGGTGATGGACCAAGGCAACGCCGCCGTGCGCGACGAGCGCTGGTATTTCATTCGCTACAAGGAGGGAACAGAAGAGTTCTACGATATGGAGCGCGACCCGATGCAGTGGACCAATCTCGCAGCTTCAAAGGATCCCGGAATACTTTCCCAGAAAGCCCGGCTGGCAGCTTCGTTCCCCGCGTCCTTTGCACCCACCGTAGTCGGCCCCAGGAAAAGCCAAGGCGACAACGAAGACAAAGATGGCGCGCCCGACCCGACCATAAAAACCACGCGGGCGGCAGCTAAGCTCAAGTAAAGGGGACTTCCAATAACACTGCATCATGAAACGAATTCTTCTGCTCGCAGTCCTTTCGAGCTTTGTCGTTGCCGCATCGTCCTACGCCGTGTTCACCTACTTCCCCCACTCCGCCGGCGTGCCCGACTGGTTGCCGCCCGCCGTTGCCGTTCATCAGGGCGATTGGAAACTCATCCGCATCTTCTTCGCTGGGGAGAACGGCGCGCACCGCTGGCAGCTCTACAATCTCCGCGCCGACCTCGGCGAGAAGAACGACCTTGCCGCCAAGGACCCCGCGCGCGTGCAAGCGATGGACGCGCTCATTGAAAAATTCCTCGCCGACACGCAGGCCGTCGCGCCCGTCCGAAATCCCGCCTTCGACGCCAAAACCTACCGCCTCGCCGACGAGGGCAAGCAGAAGGCCAACGCCAAAAAGAAAAACCAACCCGTCTCGGAATGAAACAACTCCTGACCACGATTGTAGCCGCCGCCTTCACCAGTTTGGCGTGCGCGGCGGCGGACACCAAGAAGCCGAACATCATCGTCTTTTACACCGACGACCACGGGTTCGCCGACCTCGGCATTCAGGGTTCTGTCACGGATATCAAGACGCCGAATATCGACGCGCTCGCCCGCAGCGGTGCGCTGGCGAAGCATGGCTACAGCTCCGCGCCGCAATGCACGCCGTCGCGCGCCGGGCTGATGGTCGGGAAGTTCCAGGGGCGTTTCAACGTGGACCACAACGGACAGGAGCTGGATGGTTTCAACAAAGAAACGACCATCGCCACGCGCCTGCAAAAAGCCGGATACCTCACCGCTCATTTCGGAAAATGGCACCTTGGCGCGACGGAGGCGATTCCGTCGCACGGCTTCACGCACTCGTTTTCGCAGCACGGACAGCGACCGTTTTCATCGAACATCACTCTCGATGGGAAAGACCGCGCGATGAGCAACCTGCCGCCCACGCATTATCATGTGGAGGCGTGCAGTCGCGCTGCGGCCTCGATCATCGAGCGTTACAAATCACAGCCGTTTTTCCTCTACATCGCGTATCGCGCGCCGCACACGCCGCTCGATGCGCCGAAGATTTACACCGACCGTTTTCCCGGCGAGATGCCGGAGCGGCGGCGTCAGGCACTCGGCATGATTTCAGCCGTGGATGATGGCGTGGGGCTCGTGACCGATGCTTTGAAAAAGAACGGACTCACGGAACGAACGCTGATTTTTCTCATCGGCGACAACGGCGCGCCGCTCAAGATTCACAAGAACGATTCGCCGCTCAACGCCGACGAGGGCGGCTGGGACGGGAGCCTCAACGAGCCGCTCAACGGCGAAAAAGGAATGCTCGCGGAAGGCGGAATGCACACGCCATTCGTCGTCGCGTGGCCGGGCACGATTCCCGGCGGACAGACTTACGAACATCCCGTGAGCGCGCTCGATGTCGCAGCGACGGCTGCGGGAATCGCGGGCATCACCACACAGCCCGGCGACCTCGATGGCGTGAACCTCGTCCCGCATCTAAAAGGCGAAATCAAGACACCGCCGCACGACGCACTCTATTGGCGCTGGATGGCGCAGTCCGCGATTCGCGAGGGCAACTGGAAACTCTTGCGCGGCGGCGAGCGCGAGTATCTTTACGACCTCGGCACCGACCTCGGAGAGAAAAAAAACCTCGCTGCGAAGCACCCTGAAATCGCCGCCCGACTTCGCGCCAAGCTCACCGCGTGGTGCGCTGAACTCAATCCTCCCGGACTCGCCCTGAGCCCGATGGCTGCGACGTGGAATGATTATTACGATCATTACCTCGAAGGCAAAACCATCGCCACGCCGCCGGGAAAAAAGCGCCCTGCCCCGCAAGACACAGACGGCTGGCTGGCACGCAACGGCACGCTCACCGCGAAGGACGGCATCCTCACGCTCACGGCGGAAAAAGGCGCGGCGTTTCTCGTTCGCAACGGTCTCGATGTGAAGGGACCCGCCACGGCGAAGGTGATTTTGAAAGTCGCAACGAGCGGTGAAGCGGCATTTGCCTGGCGCACCGCCGAACAAAAGGATTTCGTCCCCGAGAACTGCGCCGCCTTCGCCGTCACATCTTCGGATGACTGGCAGACGCACGGGATCCCGCTCCCCGCCACCGGTACCGTCATCCATGTGCGCCTCCATCTGCCCGGCGGCACCACGCTCCTGCGAGAAATCAAACTAACCTCCGCCACGAAATGAAATTGCTCCTCACTATCCTTTCCTTGTTTTCCGCCGTCGTGCTGCGCGCGGCTGAACGCCCGAACATCATCGTCATCATCACCGACGACATGGGCTTCTCGGACATCGGACCTTATGGTGGGGAAATCGCGACTCCGAATCTCGACAAACTCGCGGCGGGCGGCGTGAAGTTTTCGCAGTTTTACAACTGCGCGAAGTGCGAGCCGAGCCGGGCGGCGCTGCTCACAGGGCAGCAGTTTTGGACGAAGAATCCGAACGTCGCAGTGCGGAAGGATACGCCGAATGCGGGCGAGGTTTTGCGGACGGCGGGGTATCGGAATATGATGGTCGGCAAGTGGCACGTCGCGGGGAATCCGTTCGAGCGCGGCTTTGATCGGCACTTTGGTTTCATGGGCGGCGGGACGGATTTCTTTCTCGGCGATGAGTCGTTCACGCTCGATAGCAAGCCGTGGCCAGTGCCCAAGAAGGACTTCTATTCCACCACGGCGCTGACGGAGCAGGCGGTCCGATTTATCCGCGAGGAAAAAACCGCGCATCCGGAGCAGCCGTTCTTTTTGTATCTCGCCTACAATGCGCCGCACGCGCCGATTCAGGCTCCGGCGGAGCTGGTGGCGAAGTATCGCGGAAAGTATCTGAAAGGCTGGGACGTGCTGCGGCGCGAGCGGTTTGAAAAACAACAGGCGCTCGGGCTGGCCGGGCCGGGCTGGAACTCCTCGGAGCGGCCCGCGAACCTTCCCGCGTGGGACACGCTCGACGCGAAAAACAAGGAGTTCGAGGACCTGCGGATGGCGACTTACGCGGCGATGGTGGACTGCGTGGACCAAGGCGTGGGTGCGGTGATGAGCACGCTCGATGAACTCAAGCTGCGCGAAAATACGCTGGTGATTTTCCTGAACGACAACGGTGCGAGCCCGAATGATCGCGTGCGGCGCGGCGAGTTTGGCACGCCCGGCACGACGTGGAATGTCGGGCTGGGCTGGGCGGTGGCTTCCACAACGCCGTTCAAGTTTTACAAACGCAGCCAGCACAGCGGCGGCATCACGACGCCGTGCATCGCGAGTTGGCCCGCAGGCTTCGCGCCGCGTGAGAAGTATGAAGACCAGCCGTGCCATGTCATCGACGTGATCCCGACTTTACTGCAGGTCGCCGGCGCAACTTATCCGGCGGACTTCGGCGGGAAGCAGCATCCGCCGCTGCCGGGCCGATCCTTTCTCCCGATGCTGACGAAATCGGAAACGTTACCTGCGCGGACGCTGCATTTTTCCCTCTTTAGCAACATGGCGCTCATCCAAGGCGGCTGGAAAATCGCCACGTCCTACGGCGAGCCATGGCAACTCTACGACCTCACGAACGACCGCACCGAGACGCGCGACCTCGCGGCAGCGCAGCCGGAGAAACTCGCGGAGCTGCTCGCGTTGCAAAAGGCATTCAGCGCGCAGCCCGACGTGGGACTGCGGCTGAGCGAGGGCGAGCCGGAGCCGGAGTATGCGCCGCCTTTCCGACCCGATGGCACCAAGGGTCCGGGCTCGAACGAGGATGTGGCCGATCCCGCGCTCACGTTTCTCCTCACAAAAGAACGCGCGGCTGGCCGGCAGTTGAGCGAGGCGGAAGTAGCCGGCTTCAAGGCGCAGGCTGCGAAGACTCCGAACGCGGGGAAAAAGAAGAAGAAAGCTGCCAAAGCGCAGGACGAAATTTCGAACAACTAACCAACATCTCACTATGCCCAGCATTCTCCGTCGTTTTTGCTCCGCCATTTCGATCACGGCGGCCCTTTTGCTCGCCGCACCGCCGGCGCATTCCGCCCAGCCGAACATCGTGCTCATTTTTGCCGATGACCTCGGCTGGAAGGACGTGGGCTACCAAGGGACCGATTTTTACGAGACGCCGAACATAGATCGGCTGGCCAAGGAAGGCATGGTTTTCACCGCCGGGTATGCCGGTGCGGGCAACTGCACGCCAAGCCGCGCGTGCCTGCTCTCCGGGCAATACACGCCGAGGCACGGCGTTTATGCCGTGGGCAACACCAGGCGAGGCCCGGCGGAGTTGATGCGGATGAAGCCCATTCCCAACACCGACTCGTTGGCCACGGCGAACGTCACCGTCGCCGAAGCGATGAAGGCGGCGGGCTACGTCACCGGACACTTTGGCAAGTGGCATGTGGGTGGCAAAAACGGCGACACTTCGCCAGGCGATCAGGGCTTCGACGTGACGATGGACAAAAACGGCAAAGGCGGGGGAGTCCACGACGACCCCAAGGCCGTCTATGCCATCACACAGGCGGCCTGCCGTTTCATGGAGGAGAACAAGGAGCGTCCGTTCTTTGCCTATGTGGCGCACCACGCGATTCACTCCGCGCTGCAAACACGGCAGGCATCGCTTGACCGGTTCTCCGCCAAGAAAGCCGGCGAGCAACACAAAGATCCGCTCTACGCCGGATGCACCTACGACCTCGATGACGCTATCGGCATCCTGCTCGCCAAGCTCCGTGAACTCGGCCTCGACCAGCGCACGATGATCGTCTTCACGTCCGACAACGGTGCCACTCAAGGCTCATCGCAGGAGCCGCTGCGTGGTAACAAAGGCAGCTATCACGAAGGCGGCATACGTGAGCCATTCATCGTGCGTTGGCCGGGTGTGGTGAAGGCCGCGTCGCGCTGTGACGTGCCGGTGATCAACCAGGATTTGTATCCCACCTTTCTCGCCGCCGCCGGAGCCTCTGTGCCCAAGGACAAAGTGCTCGATGGAGAAAGCCTTCTGCCGCTGCCGCGTTGCGAGGGTGCGCTCAAGCGGGCGTCCATTTTCTGGCACTTCCCCGGCTATCTCGATGACCCCGTCATCCGCGGCCGTGATCCGGTCTTCCGCACGCGCCCTGTCACCGTGATCAACCGCGATCACTGGAAGCTCTACCTTTACCACGAGGAATGGCAGCTCGATGGCGGCCGCGCCGCGCTCGCCACCAACAACGCCGTCGAACTTTACAACCTGCGGGACGACATCGGCGAACGAAGGAACCTCGCCAGCATCAACGTCGAAAAGCGCGACGCCATGCTCGATGAATTGCTGCAGTGGCTTGCCCGCACGGAGGCGAAGCTGCCCAACGAGAAGAGTCCCAAATACGCCCCAGACGCCGCACCTCCCGCCAAGAAGAAGCGGAGCAAGGAAGACACCGCCGACTAATTTTGCCATCATGCCCATGCTGCGCCTTTTCATCCTCCTCTGCCTCATCGCCCCGCGTGCTCTGCTAGGCGCGGATAAGACGAACATCCTCTTCATCTACGTCGAAGACCTCGGCTACTACACGGGCGAGCGAGCGGCGCGGGAGCCGAACACCCACATCACCGGGCTGAAGACGCCGAACCTCGACGCGCTTGCGGCGCAGAGTGTGAATTTCACCCGCGCCTTTGTCGGGCAGAGCGTGTGCTCGCCGAGCAAGGGTGCGATTCTGAGCGGGCTGCTGCCGCATGCGAACGGCATTTGGCGCAATGTCCACAACAACCACCCGCAGCGCGGCGGGCCGGAGAAATGGATTCCACTGCCGAGTCCGCTGACCAAGGAAAACGACCCGACATTTCTCGCGGAGGGTGGGATGCACGAGGACATCCCGAATCTCATCCAGCGCCTCAAGGCGGGCGGCGTCTATTGCGCGCTCTCGGGCAAGCTCCACGTCCAGCCAGCGCGGAATTTCCCTTACGATGTTTTCGTGAAAGACGACGACCTCGACGGCGTCATCAAGGCTGCGGGGGAGAAGCCGTGGTTCTTTTGGTGCAATCCTGGCGACACGCACGCGCCGTGGTGGAAGCATGTGCAGAGCAAGCTCACCGATCCGAAAAACCGGAACTCCGCGCCGAATGATGTGGACCCCGCCGCGCTTACGATGCCGCCGTGGTTGCCCGACACGCCCGCTGCACGCGTGGACCTCGCGCAGTAATACTCGTGGGTGCGGAACATGGATGAATTCGTCGGTGCGATGCTGAGGAAGCTCGATGCGTCGGGACAGGCGGAGCGCACCATCGTTGTCTTCACGGGCGACCACGGCATCGGCTACGCGCGCGGAAAAACGAGCGTGTATCCCGCAGGCACCCACGTCCCGCTTTTCATCAAAGGCCCCGGCGTCAAAGGCGGGCGCGTCATCACCGCCCCGGTTTCGCAGATGGATTTCAACCCGACGTTCCTCAAAGCCTTCGGCCTTGCGCCCATCGAGAAAACGCACGCCACTTCGCTCTGGCCCATTCTTTCCGGCACAGCCGACGCGCTCGCCGACCGCCGCACGGCGATAAACGAAACGAACAACAGCCTCATGTCGCAAGTCGGCATCCGGGGCGATGGCACCATGGCGCGCGCCGTGTGCGACGGACGCTTTTACTACATCGACAATATCATCCAGACCAAGACCACGCTGCCCGAGGAAAAGGCGATCAACATCGGCACCGGCGATGGCGAATACGGCGACCCTGGCCCTCAATACTCCATCGACCTGCACGACGAAACCGTGCGTCAAAAAGCAGCACAGCCAATTCCCTACGAGTTGCTCCGCCAGCTCTGCATGGGCGACGTGCCGCCCGAAGAACTCTGCGACTTAGACGGCGACCCATGGGCAGTGAAAAACCTCATCACCGACCCGGCCCACACCGAGACGCTCGCCCGGCTGCGCAAGGAATTCGCCGCTTGGCGCAAGGCCACCGACGATCGTGACGCACGCCCGAAAACCATCGCGCGGAGGGCCGCGAAGTAGAGCTGTTTTACGAATATGATGCTCGCTGTTTCTTTCTCCTTCTTCCAGCCTCCCATTGGACAAGCCGGGCGAAGATGGGGTGTCGGCGTGCGATCAAAACCGGACGAAGATGGGGTTGTCCTTTTCCGAAAATTGGTAAAGAATTTAATTCCGTATGAAAGTCCTCACACTGCTCTGCACTGCCTGCTTCGCCGCGTCCGCGCTGGGGCAGGATGCGGTGCGCCCACTGGTCGGGAACCATTGCATCGAGTGCCACGATGCAGGAACGGCGAAAGGGAAGCTGAATCTTGAGGAGGTCCTCGCTGAGGATGTCGCGAAGCATTCCGCCATTTGGGAGCAGGTGGTGCGGCGAATGGCCACGCGGCAGATGCCGCCCGCGAGCCGGAAGGAACGCCCTGCTGAGGCGGAATACGAGGCCGCCGTCGCAGCACTGGCAGGGAGGCTTGATGCGGACGCAGTGGACCATCCGCAACCCGGACGCACGGAGACGCTGCGGCGGCTGAATCGCGCGGAGTACCAAAATGCTGTTCGTGATTTGCTCGCCGTGGACGTGGACGCAGCGGCCCTGCTGCCGCCGGATGAAGCGAGTCACGGCTTTGACAACATGTCCGTCGGCACCCTGCCGCCGACGCTGCTCGACCGTTACATTACGGCGGCACAGAAAATCAGCCGGCTGGCAGTCGGCGCGGCCCAGCGCGTGCCGGGTGGGGAGACTATCCGCATCAAGCCCGACATCACGCAGCAGGAGCGCGTCGAGGGTCTGCCGTTCGGCACGCGCGGCGGCGCGGCGGTTCCCTTCACCTTTCCTCAGGATGGTGAATACGAAGTGCAGATCCGCCTCACGCGCGATCGCAATGATGTGGTCGAGGGGCTGCACGGGCCGCATGACGTGCTCGTGCTGCTCGACCGCGCGCAGGTGAAATCGTTCACCGTCCGTCCGCCCGGCGATAAAGGGCACGACCTCGTGGACGCGCATTTGAAATTCCGGCTGCCGGTGAAAGCGGGGCGCCGCGAGCTTGGGGTCACGTTTCTGCAGGACTCCGCCTCCCTGCTCGAAGACAAGCGCCAGCCCTACGAAGCAAGGTTCAATTTTCACCGCCACCCGCGCACGGCTCCGGCGCTCTATCAGGTGTCCATCACGGGGCCGTTCAGTGCGACGGGACCGGGGGATACACCAAGCCGGCGCCGCATTTTCACCGCCCAGCCGCACCCACCGCAGGATGAAATGGCGTGTGCGCAAAAGATACTCGCTCCACTGCTGCGCCGGGCGTGGCGGCGTCCTGTCACTGACGCGGACGTCGGGCGGCTGCTTCCCTTGTTTGAGGACGGAAGGAAGGATGGCGGCTTCGACGCCGGCATCGAGTCCGCCTTGAGTGCAGTGCTGGTAAGCCGGGAGTTTTTGTTTCGTGTGGAGCCGCAGCCTGCGGATGCCACACCGGGCTCGGTGTACCGGGTGGGTGACGTCGCTCTGGCTTCGCGGCTTTCGTTTTTTTTGTGGAGCAGCATTCCAGACGAGGAACTGCTCGCGCTCGCCGGGCGGGGCGAACTCGCGCAGCCAGCCGTGCTCGAGGCGCAGGCGCGCCGGATGCTCGCCGACCCGCGCGCGCGGCAGTCGCTGGTGGCGAACTTCGCCGGGCAGTGGCTGCACCTGCGCAACCTCGACGGCATCACGCCGGACGGGCGCTTGTTTCCTGATTTCGATGACAATCTGCGCCAGGCCATGCGCCGCGAGACGGAGCTGCATGTCGAGGAAATCCTGCGCAACGACGGCAGTGTGCTGGCGCTGTTGAAATCGGACCATACCTTCCTGAACGAACGCCTCGCGAAGCACTACGGGATTCCGCACATCTATGGCGAGCGCTTCCGCCGCGTCGCGCTGGGGCCGGAAACGCAGCGCGGCGGGCTGCTGCGGCACGCCAGCGTGCTGATGGCCACGTCCTACGCCACCCGCACCTCGCCGGTCGTTCGAGGGAAGTGGATTCTGGAAAACCTGATTGGTACCCCGCCGCAGCCGCCCGCACCGGACGTGCCCGCTCTCGATGAGAGCCTTGTTTCCGAAAAGCTGCCACTGCGCGAGCGTCTCGCCGCGCATCGCAACAAGGCCGCGTGCGCGAGCTGCCACGAGTTCATTGACCCGCCAGGGTTCGCCCTCGAGCACTTCGATGCCGTGGGACGCTGGCGCTCGCTGGAGGCCGGTCTGCCGGTGGATGCCTCTGGCGGATTGCCCGACGGCAGCCTCTTCACGGGCGCAGACGGACTCGAAGCAGGGATGCTGCAGCGCCCGGAAATCTTCGCCACGGCATTCGCGGAAAAACTGCTCGCCTACGCGCTCGGACGCGCCATCGGGCCGCAGGACGCGCCCGCCGTTCGCCAGATTGTCCGGCGGGCGAAGGCGCAGGATTTCCGCTTTTCCGAATTCGTCACGTCCCTCGTCACCAGCGTTCCATTCACCATGAGACAAGCCCTATGAGCACATTCACCACACGCACCGCCCTGCCGCGCCGCACCTTTCTGCGAGGCCTCGGCTGCACGCTCGCCCTGCCATTGCTCGACGCGATGGTGCCCGCCCTGGCCGCCGAGGCAGGGACAGCCGCAAAACCTGTGCGCCGGCTCGGCTATCTTTTCATGCCGATGGGCGCGGACATGACGCTCTGGACGCCGCGAGGCGGCGACAAACTCGACGAACTGCCTTTCATCCTCGAATCTCTCGCGCCCGTAAGGGACTGCGTGAGCATCGTGTCCAACCTCGAAATCCGGAACGCCTACCCCGGCACGCACGCCACTTCGAACGCCTCGTTCCTGAGCTGCGCCCGCGCCAAGCACACGGAGAGCACGGATTATTTCCTCGGCACGACCGTGGACCAGATGGCGGCTCAGCAGATTGGCCGTGAGACGCAGCTTCCTTCGCTGGAGCTGGCCATGGACATGATGCAGACCGTCGGCCAGTGCGACAACGGCTACGCCTGCGTCTATCAAAACAATCTCTCGTGGTCGTCTCCCACCACGCCGCTGCCTGCGGAGGCGCATCCGCGCATCATCTTCGAAACACTCTTTGGCGAGGGCGGCAGCAGGGCGCAGCGGCAGGCTGCGCTGCGCAAGCGCTCCAGCCTGCTCGACTTCGTAAAGGACGACATCTCCCGCCTGGAGCGGGAGCTGGGCGGTGCCGACCGCGAGCGGGTGGGGCACTATCTCGACAGCGTGCGCGACGTGGAGCGGCGAATCCAAAAGGCGGAGCAAAGCATGGAGGAGAATTCGCTGCCCGACCTCGACCGCCCTACCGGCGTGCCTGCAAGCTACGCGGAGCATGCCCGGCTCATGTTCGAGCTTCAACTGCTCGCCATGCAGGGCGACATCACGCGTGTCTTCACCTTCCAGCTCGCCCGCGAGACCAGCAACCGCACCTATCCGGAGGCCGGTGTTTCGGACCCGCATCACCCCCTTTCCCACCATGGCAACGACCCCGAAAAAATCGAGCGCATGGCGAAGATCAACCGCTTCCACGTCTCGCTCTTCGCCGAATTTCTCCAAAAGCTGCGCGCCACTCCGGAAGCGGGCGGCACGCTGCTGGACAGCTCGCTTTTCCTCTACGGCAGCGGCATGGGAAATCCGAACGTTCACGACCACATGAATCTGCCCATCATCGTCGCGGGCGGTGCTGCGGGCGGCATGAAGGGTGGACGCCACATTCGCTGCGAGCAGCCCACGCCGCTGGCAAACCTGCACCTGACCCTGCTCGACAAGGCCGGTGTGCGGCTGGATAAATTTCAGGACAGCACGGGCAAAGTGGACGGGCTGTTCGAGCCGCTGGGCATCTGAGTGAGCGTATTGAAAGACGAAACGATGACTCACGCATGAAGACAGGAACTCACTGGCCACGGCTCGTTCTGGCGCTGCTCTTCGCAGGGGCGATGACGGCACGCGCTGCCGCGCCTGTCGCCGATGCTGCGGAGACGGCGGACTGGCCGCGCGTGCAGACCCTGCTCAAAGAGCGCGCGGACGTGGGGGGGACGCAACCCGACGGCACCACCGCGCTCCATTGGGCCGCTCATCACGACGATCTCGCGATTGTGCAGGCACTGCTCACCGCAGGCGCGGACGCGAAGGCTGCGAATCAATACGGTGCCGCGCCCATTTCCCTCGCATCCGTGAACGGCAGTGAGGCTGTCATCACCGCACTGCTCGACGCCGGGGCGGACGCCAACACCATGGTGCGTGGTGGAGAAACTGCGCTCATGACCGCCGCCCGTTCGGGGCGCCCGGTTGCGGTGGCAGTCCTCCTCGCCCGCGGCGCACAGGTGAACGCCACCGACCACAGGGATCAGACGGCTCTCATGTGGGCAGCCGCGGATGGCCACGCTGCGGTCGTGGCGCAACTGCTCGCCGCAGGGGCCGCGCGCGACGCCCGGCTGAAGTCCGGATTCACCGCGTTCCTTTTCGCCGCACGGCAGGGGCGCATCGAAGCCGTGCGTGCCCTCCTCGCCGCAGGCGCGAATCCGAACGAAGTCATCGAGACGGGAAAAGCCGGAGGCCGCCAGCCTGACGCAGGCACCAGCGCGCTGTTGCTCGCGGTCGAGAATGGTCATTTTGAACTCGCCCTCGAACTCGTCAAAGCCGGGGCGGACCCCAACGACCAGCGTTCCGGCTTCACCCCGCTGCACACGCTCACCTGGGTGCGCAAGCCGCCGCGCGGTGACGACCTCGACGGCCAGCCGCCGCCCGACGGCTCCGGCAGCGTGAGCAGTCTGGAATTTGTCCGCCGTCTTGTCGCTGCGGGGGCGAAAGTAAACACGCAGCTCGATCAGCGCGGCAAAGGCCGGGGCCACCTCAATCTCAATGGTGCGACGGCATTCCTCATGGCGGCAAAGAATGCCGACCTCGATCTGATGAAGCTCCTCGTCGAACTCGGCGCGGATCCCGGCATTTCCAACAAAGACGGCTCCACGCCCCTGCTCGCGGCCGCCGGCCTCGGATGCTTCGCACCCGACGAGGAGGCCGGCACCGAAGCCGAGTGCCTGGAAGCCGCCGCTTGGTTGCTGAAGCTCGGCGGGGACGTGAACGCCGTGAATAAAAACGGAGAGACGGCCATGCACGGAGCCGCCTACAAAAGCCTGCCGAAGATGGTGCAGTTCCTCGCCGACCACGGGGCCAGGCCGGAGGTGTGGAATCAGAAGAACAAATCGGGCTGGACGCCCGTGCTCATCGCAGAGGGCTTCCGTCCCGGAAATTTCAAACCCTCTCATGAAACCCTCGCCGCGCTGCACAGCGTCATGCGCACTGCCGGCCTCACCCCGCCGCCGCCCACCCCGCGCGCCAGCCCGCCGCCGGTTGGCTACGATGATGGCGGCGCGCCACGGGCCCCAAAAGGCACGCCGGAGAGAAAAAAGGCCGCCAGGAAATAAAATTACCCGGCGGAGGCTGAGGCGCTAAAGTCAGAGCAATTCAAATGAAACCAACTCAATCCAGAGCGCTCATCACCCTGCTGCTTTTCCTCGTGCCCGCGGCTGTGGCGGTGGCCGCAGCGCCTTCCGCCAGGCCCAACGTTTTATTGATTGTGGCTGACGATCTCGGCTATCGAGATCTCGGCTGCTACGGCGCGACAAAGGTCAGGACACCGCGCATCGACCACCTTGCGGGCGAGAGTGTGCGCTTTACGGATGCGCACTCGATCTGCGCGACGTGCATGCCCTCGCGGTATGCCATTCTCAGCGGCACCTATTTTTTCAACGCCCGCCGCAAGGGCGGGTATTCGATCCATTTCCATGAAGGCCAGGTCACGCTGCCCTCCCTGCTCAAGTCCGCGGGTTACCGGACAGCGGCTCTTGGAAAATGGCACAACGGATTTGGACATTCCGCGGATCCAGACTGGAATGCGGAGCTGAAACCGGGGCCGCTTGAGACCGGCTTCGACTCGTTTTTTGGCACCCCCCGCACGCACAATGAACCGCCGCTCGTGTTTGTGGATGACCATCGCATCATTGGGCTGGATCCGGCAGATCCCGTCAGCGTGGACATGTCGCCTCAGTTTGGCCGTTGGGGAAAAACGATCGGTGGAGCGAAGGCGCAGGCGGCGCGCCCGGATGAGCGCATTGATTTCATCCTCGCGGACAAGGCGGAAACGTTTCTCGGGCAGCAGAATTCGGACAATCCGTTCTTTCTCTATCTGGCATTTGCCTCAGTACACACCCCGGTCAATCCCGCGCCGGAGTTTCGTGGCAGGAGCCAGGCCGGGCTCTACGGGGACTACATCCAGCAGCTCGACCACTGCAGCGGGCTTGTGCTGGATGCCTTGAAAAAACACGGACTGGATCAGAACACCATCGTCATCTTCACCAGTGACAACGGCGGCCGCTACGAACGCGAGGCGCTGAAGGCCGGGCATCGCACCAATGGCGAACTTCTCGGCCAAAAGACCGACGGTTGGGAAGGCGGGCATCGCGTGCCGCTGATCGCACGCTGGCCGGGTCACATCCAGGCGGGCACCGTGCGGAAGGAGTTCTTCCTGCAAGTGGACCTCATGGCCACGCTCGCGGAAGCGGCCCAGATTGCGCTGCCTGCTGGGGGTTCGCCTGATGGTACGAGTGAACTCGCCGCCTTTACCCAACCGGCATCCGCCCCTGCAAAGCGAACGGAGGGCGTCATCCTCGGCAGCGGGACTTATGTGCTTCGCCAAGGCGACTGGGTCTATATTCCGAAGCAGGGCTCCGCCGGATATTCCGTGCCGGAAAGAGAGAAGCCCTGGTCCGTGCCCTATGCCATGATGGGCTTCAAAAACAGCGACGTGGATGAGCAAGGCCACCCCAAACCCGGCGCGCCCGGGGAGCAACTCTACGATCTGGGCAGGGATCTCTCCCAGTCAAAGAACATCGCGATCGAGCACCCCGACCGCGTCAAGGAGATGCGTGCGAGGCTGGCGAAGCTGACCGGAAAGTCCGGCAGCACACCCGCCGCCGAGTAGTCCCGTTCACCTCCCCGGACTGATTGGTGGCTTGCCACTGGTCCTTGCCAGGCTTTATTCTGCCCCGCTCAATTCCCGCCACAGGCGCTCTCACCATTGGAAATTCTTCAACTCAACCTCATGCTCAAACATCTTCTCCTGCTGTTCCTAATCGCCGCACCCGCCGTCTCAGCACGGGCGGCGGAAAAGTGGAACGTTCTCTTCATCATGGCAGATGATTTGCGCGACACAGTTGGCTGCTACGGCCACCCGCTGGCGAAGACCCCGAACCTCGACCGGCTCGCGGCGCGTGGCGTCAGGTTTGACCGCGCTTTTGCGCAATACCCGGTCTGCAATCCCAGCCGAACCTCGCTGCTGACAGGGCTGCGCTGCGAGCAGACGGGCGTCACGGGAAACCAGCAGTTTTTCCGCGACGCGATGCCGGACATCGTCACCCTGCCCCAGCTGCTGCGGCAGAACGGATGGACGGCGCACTCGTTTGGAAAAATCTACCACTCCGCGAACACCGGCGAAACCCCGCGTCTGACCTGGCTGGATGCGGGAAAGTCCTGGGACCGGGCGGCATACGCTGAACCAGCCGGGGGAAAGAAAAATGGAGAGTTTCGAAACCTCACAGGCGGCAGGCTGTCGTGGTGCGAAGTCGGCATCCTCGACGGACCGGAGGAGGACCAGCCTGATGCGCAGACGGCTGCTGCGGCGATCCGATCCATGGAGGAGCTTGGCGCCAGTGGAAAGCCATGGATGGTGGCCGCCGGTTTTCACCGGCCGCACGACCCGTTTCATTCTCCGCGGAAATACTTCGACCTCCATCCGAAGGACAAGCTGCCGCTGTATCGTGATCCGGCTGGAACGACGGGCGCCGCGCCACTCGCCCTGCCGGGCGGGATGCTGGAGGCCTTTGCGAAGTTCACGGATGACGACCGTCGCAGCTTTCTCCAGGCCTATCTCGCGGGGGTTTCCTTCATGGATGCCCAGGTCGGGAGGCTGCTGGATGCGGTGGACCGCCTGAAGGCCGGCGACCATACCGTCATCGTTTTTCTCGGTGACCACGGCTACCACCTCGGCGAGCGGGGCTGGTGGAACAAGAACACCCTTTTTGACCGTTCCTGCCGCGCTCCGCTGCTCATCGCCGCACCCGGAGTGAAGGGCGGCCAGGTTTTTCGCGGACCGGTCGAGTTTGTCGACATTTACCCGACGCTGGCGGACCTCTGCGGGGTCGTGGCGCCCCACGCACTGGCTGGAAAAAGCCTGCGTCCGGTACTCGAGGACCCCGCGCGACCGCACAAGGAGGCCGCCTTTACCCTCGTCACGCGCGGGCCGAAGCAGTTTGGCCAGAGCGTGTGCACCGCCCGCTGGCGGTTCACCAGGTGGAGTGATGATTCGGTGGAACTTTATGACCATGAAAAAGATCCTCAAGAAACGAGCGATCTTTCAAAAAGCCCCGAGTCAGCAGCCGTCCTGCCGGGGTTGAAGGAACTCCTGAATTCCCTGCCACCGTGGCCGAAACGTTGAAAGTGACCCCAACTCATGAAGAAAATCCTCCTCGCCGCCCTCGCTGCGGTCCTGCTTGCCCTGCCTGCCGGTGCGGAAACGCCCCGGCCCAATGTCGTTTACATCCTCGTCGATGACCTCGGGCACACGGACGTGGGTTTTACCGGCGGAAAGGACATCCGCACGCCGAACATCGACAAGCTGGCCAAAGAGGGGGCCATCCTTGATTCGTTTTACGTCCAGCCGGTTTGCTCGCCCACACGGGCCTCGCTGATGACCGGACGCTACGTCACCCACACCGGGGTCTACTCCATCGTCAGGCCCGGAGCGCCGTGGGGACTGCCGCTGGCGGAGCGGATGCTGCCCCAGGCGCTGCATGAGGCCGGCTACCTGACGGCGATCTGCGGGAAGTGGCACCTCGGGGAATTCCAGCCTGCCTACACGCCCACCCACCGCGGCTTTGACCGGCAGTATGGCCACATGTTTGGCGCCATCGACTACTTCACCCACCAGCGCGACGGGAAGACGGACTGGTACCGCGATGACAAACCCTGCGCTGATGAGGGATACTCAACCCACCTCGTGGCGAAGGAGGCCTGCCGCATCATCCGGGAGAAACCCGCAGACAAGCCGCTCTTCCTTTACCTGCCCTTTAATGGCGTCCACGCCCCGCACCAGGTGCCGGAGGAGTACAAAAAGCCGTACGCGAATTTGAGCGGGGTCCGCCAGACCATGGCGGGCATGCTTTCCGCCGTGGATGAGGCCGTCGGGCAGGTCACCGAAGCGCTGGAGGAAAAAGGCCTGCGGAAGGACACGCTCATCCTTTTCTCCAGTGACAATGGCGGGCCCTCGCCGGGCAGGGTGACGATGAACACACCGCTACGCGCAGGGAAGGGGACCATTTACGAAGGAGGCATCCGCGTGTGCGCCTTCGCCTCGTGGCCAGGGCGCATCCCGGCCGGCATCACGGTGAAGGAGCCGCTGCACGCCATCGACTGGTACCCGACGCTGCTCAAGCTCGCGGGCGCTCCCCCGGAGCAAAAGCTGCCTCTCGACGGGCTGGACATCTGGCCGGTGCTCACCCAGGGGGCGAAGTCACCCCACGACGCCATCCTCCTCCAGGGCACCCGGCCAGGCGCCAGCGCCATCCGCATGGGTGACTGGAAGCTGCTCACCAATGCCAGCGAAACGGACGAAGAAGAGGCTCCGGCTGGTCCCGCAGCGACGGTGGCTGGCAAAGGAGTGGAACTTTACAACTTGGCCGACGACATCGGGGAAAAGAAAAACCTGGCGGCCGAGAAACCGGAGAAGGTGAAGGAGCTGAAGATTCGGCTCGAAGCGATGCTGAAGGATGCCGTGCCGCCCGGCAGCGAGGCAGCAGGGAAACCAGCCGCTGCAAAGAAGAAAGCCAAAGTCGCCAAATGAACCGCATCGTCCCCTTTTTCCTCCTCCTCTGCCTCTGCCTGCGGGTGTCCGCAGCGGAGGCAAAACCCGTGAACATCGTCTTCTGCTTCGCGGATGACTGGGGCCGCTACGCCGGTGTCTATGCGGCGCTGGAAAGCCGGCCTTCCACCAATCAGGTCATCAAGACGCCAAACATCGACCGCGTGGCCCGCGAGGGTGCCCTGTTTAAAAATGCCTTCGTCACCGCGCCCAGCTGCACACCCTGCCGCAGCTCGCTTCTCTCCGGACAGTATTTCTGGCGCACCGGACGCGGGGCCATCCTCAACGGCGCGGTGTGGGACCCGGCCATCCCCAGCTGGCCGCTGCTTTTGAATGAGGCAGGCTGGCACATCGGCAAAAGCCACAAAGTCTGGAGCCCAGGCACGCCCGCAGATGCACCGTACGGCGGCCAAAAATTCGCCTACGAGAAAGCAGGCCGCGAGTTCAACAATTTCTCCGAAAACGTGACGAAGCTGGTGCGCGGCGGGATGAACTTTGAGGACGCCAGGGGCAAACTGCTCGGCGAGGTGCGGGGAAATTTCGACGCCTTCATGGCTGCGAGGAAACCCGGCCAGCCCTTCTGCTACTGGTTCGGACCGACGGTCACTCACCGTTCCTATGAAAAGGGATCAGGCCGCGCCCTCTGGGGCATCGATCCTGAGTCGCTGAAGGGAAAGCTGCCCAAGTTCATGCCCGACGTGCCCGAGGTGCGGGCGGATTTTGCCGACTACATGGGGGAAATCCAGGCGTGGGATGCCGGGGTGGGTGTGCTGCTGAAGGAGCTGGAGAGCCGGGGCGAACTGGAGAATACGCTCTTCGTCGTCAGTGGCGACCACGGCATGCCGGGCGTGCCTGGGGGCAAGTGCAACCTCTACGAGTTCGGCACCGGCGTGGCCCTGCTCGCGCGCGGGCCGGGGGTCAAGGCCGGCCGCACCGTGGACGACTACGTGAACATGGTCGACATCGCTCCCACATTTCTCGAAGTGGCCGGTCTCAAACCTCCGGCCGTCATGACCGGGCGGAGCTTCCTCGACGTTCTGCACGCGGAGAAATCCGGCCAGATCGACGCCGCGCGCACCTGGGTGGTGACCGGACGCGAACGCCACGTGGGCGAGGCCCGCGAGGGCAGCCTGCCCTACCCCCAGCGCGCCCTGCGCACGCCGGAGTTCCTTTTCGTAAAAAACTTTGCCCCAGACCGCTGGCCCATGGGCAGTCCGAAATTCACCACGGAGGCGCCCGCTGCCGCCCGGCTGGAGGAGGACACTCGCTCCGCCTTTGCCGACATGGATGCCAGCCCGACGAAGGCCTGGCTGATCGGCCAGCGGGATGCCCCGGAGTGGCGCTGGTACTACGACTACGCGTTCGCGAAGCGCCCGGAGATCCAGCTTTTCGACCTCAAGACCGATCCTGAGCAGACCATCAATGTGGCCGATGATCCCAAGTACGCCGCCGCCCGGGCCGGCATGGAGAAGCGCCTCATGACCGAACTCACCCGCACGAACGATCCGCGCCTTGTAGACGGTGGAAAGTATTTTGAAACCCCGCCCCTTGCCGGCCCCGCGCCAAAGAAAGTCCTTCCCTGACATGAAAACCCTCCTTGTTAGCCTCTGCCTCGCCATCGCGTCCACCGCCCACGCCGCACCGCCCAGCATCGTTTACGTGCTCTGCGATGACCTCGGCTACGGCGACGTGAAATGTCTCAATCCGCAGGGAAAAATCGCCACGCCCCACTGCGACCGGCTGGCGGCTGGTGGCATGATTTTCACCGACGCCCACTCCAGCTCCGCCGTGTGCTCGCCCACCCGCTACGGCATCCTCACCGGCCGGTACAACTGGCGCTCGCGTCTGAAAAGCGGAGTCCTCGGCGGCATGAGCCCGCCGCTGATTGAAGAGGGCCGGCTCACCGTGCCCGCGTTCCTCCGCCAGCAGGGCTACGCCACCGCAGCCGTGGGAAAATGGCACCTCGGCATGAACTGGCCGCTCAAGGAAAAGGACGCCAGCTTTAACGACGGCATCGAAAAGGGTGAAGCAGGCTGGAAGGTCGACTTCGCGAAGCCCATCTCCCGCAGCCCTCTCAGCGCCGGGTTTGACCACTTCTTCGGCATTGCCGCCTCGCTCGACATGGTGCCCTACACCTTCATCGAGGACGACCACGTCACCGTCCAGCCCACCGTGGACAAGGTCTTCCCCATGATGGCGGGCAGGCCCGGCGGCGGCATGACGCGCAAGGGCCCCGGTGCCGCAGAGTTCGAAGCGGTGGACGTCCTGCCCACCCTCACAAAAAAGGCGGTCGAGTACATTGGCTCCCACGCCGCTGCGGCAAAGGAGGGGAAGCCGTTTTTCCTCTACCTGCCGCTGAATGCGCCCCACACGCCCATCGCGCCCAGCCCGGCGTGGCAGGGAAAGAGCGGTCTGAATCCCTATGCCGACTTTGTCATGGAGGTGGACGCCACTCTGGGTTCCCTGCTCGATGCGCTGGACAAGGGCGGCATCGCCGAAAACACGCTCGTCATTTTTACCAGTGACAACGGCTGCTCCCCGCAGGCCGATTTCCCGGAACTCAAAGCCAAAGGGCACAACCCGAGCGCCAGCTTTCGCGGGACCAAGGCGGACATCTTTGACGGCGGCCACCACATCCCGTTCATCGCCCGCTGGCCCGCCCGGATCAAGGCCGGGCAAAAGACGGAGCAGGTCGTCTGCCTGACCGACCTCTTTGCCACCTGTGCTGAAATCCTCGCCCAAAAGCTGCCCGACGCCGCTGCAGAGGACAGCGTCAGCCTGCTCCCCGCGCTTGAGGGCCGCGCGGAGAAGCCCCTGCGCGAGGCCATCGTGCACCATTCCATCAACGGCTCCTTCGCCATCCGCCAGGGAAACTGGAAGCTCGAACTCTGCCCCGGCTCGGGCGGCTGGAGTGATCCCAAGCCAGGCTCCAAGCCCGAAAAAGGTCTGCCCGCCATCCAGCTGTATGATCTGGCCGCTGACATCGGCGAAACGAAGAACGTGCAGGCCGAGCACCCGGACATCGTTGCCCGCCTGCGCCAGCTCTTGGAGAAGTACGTGGCCGACGGCCGCAGCACGCCCGGAGCACCGCAGCAGAACACGACGCCCGTCCACATCGACCGCGGCGAGAAACCATCAGCCGCCAAAGAATAATCCACCCGCCCTCTGTACTATGATCCGTCTGCTCCCCGTCCTCTTCCTGCTCGCCACCCTGCTTCCCGGCCTTGCCGCCGATCCTGCAAGGCCAAACATCGTCATCGTCATGCCGGATGACATCGGCTATGGCGACTTCGCCTGCCTGGGAAATCCCGTGATCAAGACGCCCGCCGTCGACGCCCTGCACGCGCAGAGTGTCCGCTTCACCGACTTCCACGTCAGCCCCACTTGCGCCCCCACGCGGTCCGCGCTGCTGACCGGAAGGCATGAGTTTAAAAACGGCGTCACCCACACCATCCTCGAACGCGAGCGCCTCGCTCCCGGCTCCATCACCCTCGCCCAGGTGCTGAAGTCCGCCGGCTATTCCACCGGCATCTTTGGCAAGTGGCACCTGGGCGATGAGCCCGACCGCTGGCCCACGAAGCGCGGGTTCGACGAGATGTTTATCCACGGCGGCGGCGGCATCGGCCAGACGTATCCCGGCACCTGCGGTGATGCGCCGGGCAACATGTATCAGGACCCCGCCATCCTTCACAACGGCGTCTTTGAGAAAACGAAGGGCTACTGCACGGACCTCTTCTTTTCCCATGCCACCGACTGGATGCGCTCCCGGCTCGATTCCGGCGCGCCGTTCTTCGCCATGATCACGCCCAACGCAGCCCACGGCCCGCTTCAATGCCCGGAGGCGTATTTCCAGCGCCACAAGGGTGCTGTCGCGGACGATGTGGCGAAGTTCTACGGCATGATCGAAAACTTCGACGACAACCTCGGCCGCCTGCTTGCAAAGCTCGACGAGTGGAAGGCTGTGGAAAATACCATCGTCATTTTCCTCACAGACAATGGCGGCACCGTGGGGACCAAAATCTTCAACGCCGGAATGCGGGCCGGGAAAGGCACTCCCTACCAGGGCGGCACGCGCGTCCCGTCCTTCTGGCGCTGGCCGGCAAAGTGGCAGGGCGGTCGCGACGTGCCCGCCCTCACCGCCCACCTCGACATCCTGCCCACCCTCATGGCCATCACCGGAGCCAGTGCTGACGACACGCTGAAAAAGCAAATCGAAGGCCGCAGTCTGCTCCCGCTCCTCACCGGCGCGTCCGCAGAGTGGCCCGACCGCACCCTCGTCACCCACGTCGGTCGCTGGCCCCATGGAAAGGTGGCGGACTGGAAATACAAAGAGTGCTCCATCCGCGACGCCCGCTTCACCTTGGTCAACAACACCGAACTCTACGACCTGAAGGCCGATCCCGCAGAGAAGACCGACGTGAGCGCCTCACACCCGGAGGAACTCACGAAACTCCGCTCCGCCTACGATGCGTGGTGGCAGGACGTCCAGCCGCTCCTCGTCAACGAGGATGCTCCCGCACCGGCCATGAATCCGCTGAAGGCGCTTTACTGGAAACAGTTCGGCGGAGGTCCGACCGAGGCCATGCGCAAAGCCATGGACCCCGCCGCTGCCGGCGAGCGGAAGCGCCCGGCGGCGAAGGCACGCTGAGACGGGATGGGGCGGGCAGCAGAGCGAAGCCCGCAAGATCGACCGGGGCAAAAAGTTCAGAGTTCAGAGTTCAGAGTTCAAAGCCCGAACTGGGGGCGAAGGCTACAGCCTCGCTTCAGGTCATGCAGGTGAATGCGGAGTGTGGCGGCTCGAATCCCCCGATTCTGAACTCTGAACTCTGAACTTTGAGCTTTGCTTCCTCCGTCCTAAGCCCCTATGGGATTTGTCCCTTGCGACGGGCTTCTTCTTTAACTGGATGGCCGTCTGGCATGCCTTCCAGAATCCGTCGGCTCGTTTCCTGCCAGCGGCGGGCCCCTTCCTCTTGGGCTTTTTGTTTCTCGTATTGTTCGCGGGTGCGGTCGTTCAAGTGACGCTGGCCACTGATGTCCGAATTCTAAAGCTTTCCAGCCCACGCACCGAGTTGCCGGCAGCAGGACTCGGCGCAGTTGCGGATGGTCTCCAGCTGGCGCAGGACGTCGGGATCCTGCACGCGCCGGAGTTTCACCGTGACCATTGAGCGAACCTCACCTGCAGAACCTTTGGCGATGTAGAGAAAATTAATCCTGTCCGGCGTGGTGCCACGTTCGAATCCCTCCGCGATGTTGTTGCTGACCGAGAGAGCCGCGCGGTCGATCTGATCGCGGAAGCCGGAGGTGGTGGGAAGCATTTTAGCGGCAAGGAGATCTTCGGTCAGCTCATACAGCCGGGCGGCTTCCTGCCAGACGGGAAGGTCTTCAAAACGCTGGTACGCCATGGGTGGTAGTGGTTGCGGGTGGGAGTTCAGAGTTCAGAGTTCAGAGTTCAGAGTTCAGAGTTCAGAGTTCAGAGTTCAGAGTTCAGAGTTCAGCACAAGGGGGGGAATCTCGGATCTGTGAAGCGAAAAGTCAAAGATCGGCTGGCGAGCATCGAATGGGAGGCCGGACTGCCTAGGCCGCTGAAATCTACGGTTGCTCTGAACTTTGAACTTTGAACTTTGAACTCCCCGGCCCCTTCTTTGCGGGAGGCCAAAATCGTGAGGTTTATTTTCCGCTTCGCCAGGCGTTGACCCTGACGCGGACCATGGCCTAAAGCTGGAACTGAAACATTGCTTCATGAAAAACGGACTTCTTGCCCTTTCCTCCCTCGCCCTGCTCGCCTCCGCTGGATTTGCCGCGGATGGCGCCGCTCCCAAACCGGTGAAGCCAACGGATGCCGCTGCCTGGCCTGACAACAGCGGCGGAGGTGCGCCCCATGCCCCGACGGCCGAGCCTGCGGCGGCCGCCTCAGCGCGCAGCCAGGCCGTGGCCCCGCCCTCGGCGGGAGAGCGGATTGTCTTTCTCGGAAACGGGCTGGCCGAGCGCGATGTCTACTACAGCCGGCTGGAAACCGAGCTGCACCTGCGATTCCCGGAGGCCAGCCTCATCGTGCGCAACATGGGCCGTCCCGGCGACACCCCGGGGTTTCGTCCGCACCCGGCGCGGAAATCCCAGTGGGCCTTTCCCGGGGCGGAGAAGTTTCACCCCGAGTTCGCCCTGCACAACGGCAAGGGCTTTTTCCCCACACCGGACCAGTGGCTCACCCACCTGAAGGCCGACACCATCGTCGCCTTCTTCGGGCTCAATGAATCTTTCGACGGCCCGGAGCGCGTGGCCAACTACGAGGCCGAACTCGACGCCTTTGTCCTCCACACGCTGAGCAAGGCCTACAACGGCACGGCGGCTCCGCGGCTCGTGCTGGTTTCGCCCATCGCTTTTGAAAACCTCTCCGCGAAACGGGATCTGCCCGACGGCGTGAAAGAGAACGCCAGTCTGGCCGTCTACACTGCCGCCATGGAGCGCGTGGCGAAAAAGCACGGCCTCACCTTCATCGACCTCTTCACGCCAACGAAGGAACTCTACACGAAGGCGGATCGGCCATTTACCATCAATGGATTTTCCCCCACGGAGGCAGGCTACGAAAAACTGGCCGAGCTGCTGGCGGGCGGCCTCTACGGGCAGCAGTCCCGCCTTTCAAAAGCAGATGCGGAGAAAGTACACCTCGCCGTGAAGGAGAAGGACTGGTGCTGGAACAACGACTACAACCTCGTCAACGGCGTCCACACCCACGGCCAGCGCTACAACCCGATGGGCCCGCTGAACTACCCGGACGAAATCCTGAAAACCCGCGAGATGACCGCCCTGCGCGACGGGCTCATCCATGACGTGGCCTCAGGGAAAAGGACAGACGTGGCCGTCGACGACTCAAAGACGCACGCCCTGCCGCCCGTGCCGTCCAGTTTCAAGACTGGCGGATCGATGGGCGTGGCCTCCTACCAGGACGGGAAAAAGGCGATCAACGACATCAAGATGATGGACGGGTTCAAGGTGGAGCTGTTCGCCTCCGAGGCCGAGTTCCCCGACCTCCAGAACCCGATGCAGATGAGTTTTGACAACAAGGGCCGGCTCTGGGTGGCCGTTACACCGACTTACCCGCACTGGAAACCAGGCGACCCGAAACCGAACGACAAGCTCCTCATTTTTGAGGACACGGATGGTGACGGCCGCGCGGACAAGCGCACCGTTTTCGCGGACGGCCTGCACCTGCCCATCGGCTTCGAGCTGGCCCCGGACGGTGTCTACCTCTCCCAGGAGCCAAACCTCTGCCTGCTGGTGGATGACGATGGAGACGACCATGCAGACCGGCTGGAGATCATCATGCACGGTTTCGACACGCATGACACGCACCACGCCATTTCCGCCTACTGCGCGGATGCATCAGGCGCCCTTTACCTGTGCGAGGGACGCTTCCTCCACCCCCAGGTGGAGACGCCCTATGGCGCGCGGCGGTGCAATGACGGCGGCATCTGGAGGTTCGATCCGAAGAGCCACCGGCTGGAGCGCTACAGCCAGTTTGACTACAACAATCCCTGGGGTGTCTCGTTTGACTACTGGGAGCAGTGCTACATCTCGGACGCGTCCAGCGGCCTGAACTGGTGGGGCACCGCAGTCTCGGCAAAGATGCCCTACGGGATCGAGATCGAGCAGGTGGGCACCTTTGTCCCGAAGCGTTCGCGGCCCACCTCGGGCGCGGAGTGGGTGTCGTCGCGCCACTTTCCCGAGGCGATGCAGGGGCAGTTCATGACGTGCAATTGCATCGGGTTTCTCGGCGTGGGGCTCAGCTCGACAGCGGACGACGGGGCGGGCTTCACGGGCAAGCTGGCGGGCGATTTGCTCACCTCAAACGATCCGAATTTCCGCCCCGTGGACCTGGAGTTCGCCCCGGACGGTTCACTCTACGTCATCGACTGGCAGAATTCCCTCATCGGCCACGCGCAGCACAACATGCGCGACCCGAACCGCGACCACGACCACGGGCGCATCTACCGCATCACCTGCCCGGGCCGTCCGCTCGTCACTCCGGCAAAGATCGCCGGGGCCAGCGTGCCAGAGCTGCTGGAAAACCTGAAGCTGCCCGAGTATCGCACCCGCTACCGGACGCGCCGGGAGCTGCGCGGCCGGCCGGCCTCCGAGGTCATCCCCGCCGTGAAAGCCTGGGCCGCCGCTCTGGACAAGGCCGACCCCGCCTACGAGCACCACCTCTGCGAGGCGATGTGGGCCACGTGGGCGCAGAACCAGCCCGACACGGATCTCATTCGTCAGGTCCTCGCCGCGAAGAAACCCGAAGCCCGCGCCGCAGCAGTGAGCGTGCTGCGTTTCGCCCACGACAAGGTGCCGCAGGCTGCGGAGCTTTTCCTTCAGGCCGCGCGTGATCCCCACCCTCGCGTGCGGCTGGAGGCCATCATCGCCGCCTCCTGGCTGGACAATGCCGCCGGCGCCCGCACCGTGCTGGAGAGTCTGAAGCTGCCCTTCGACAAGTGGATGGGCCCCGTGACCCGGCAGATCATGGAGACGACGCTCAAGGACGACGTGGATGCCCTCCACACCGCAGGCAAAATCGACCTCGCCGCCAACCCGGGCGCGCGCGACTTCTTCGACGGCAAATTCAAATTTCCCGATGCCCCGCCCGGGGAGGCCAGCCTGAGCTTCGGCCCGGCCCGGAAGCTGAGTGGCGAGGACAACCGCGTCTACAGCATCGGCAAGGAAGTCTTCCTGCGGGACGCACACTGCGTCACCTGCCACCAGGTGAATGGCCAGGGCGTGCCCAACATTTACCCGTCACTGGCGAAGAGCGAATGGATCAAGGATGACGAACGCCTGATCAAAATCGCGCTCAAGGGACTCTGGGGGCCGATGGAGCAGAACGGTCAGCACTTCGATCCGTCAAAAGGCGTCCCTCCCATGACCGGGTTTGGCGGGTTGCTGAACGACATCGAACTCGCCGCCGTCCTCACCTACGTCCGCCAGTCCTTCGGCAACGACGGCGACTTTATTTCTGCGGAGCAGGTGAAAAAAGTCCGCGAAGCCACCAAGGACCGGCTCAACTTCTACATGGTGGATGAGATCCTGAAAGAACACTCGCTCAAAAAATAATCCTGTATGAAACTCGTCCCCCTTTTCCTCACCACGCTGCTGCTGACCCTGTGCCGGTTGTGCTCCGCTGCGGAGACGCCGCCGAACATCCTCTTCGCCATCGCCGACGACTGGGGGGCGCACGCCAGCGCCTATGGCACGCCATGGGTGAAGACGCCCGCCTTTGACCGCGTGGCCAGGGACGGCGTTCTTTTCACCCGCGCTTACACGCCGAATGCGAAGTGCGCCCCGTCGCGCGCGTGCCTGCTCACGGGGCGAAATTCCTGGCAGCTGAAGGAGGCGGCCAATCACATCTGCTATTTCCCTCCGGAGTTCAAAGGCTGGGCCGAGGCGCTGGCGGAACACGGGTGGTTCGTCGGCCACACGCAGAAGGGTTGGGGCCCGGGCGTGGCAAACGGCGCGGATGGAAAACCCAGGCGCATGACAGGGGCCCCTTTCAATGAGAAGAAGGCCGAGCCGCCCACACCCGAAATCAGCAACAACGACTACGCGGGAAACTTGTCCGCCTTCCTTGACGCGGCTCCGGCGGGCAAGCCGTGGTGCTTCTGGTATGGCGCGATCGAGCCCCACCGCGGCTATGAGTTCGGCTCCGGCGTGGCCAAGGGCGGGAAAAAGCTCGCTGACATCGACCGCGTGCCCGCCTGCTGGCCGGACAATGACACGGTGCGCAACGACATGCTCGACTACGCGTTTGAGATCGAGCACTTCGACCGCCACCTCGGACGCATGCTGGCTGATCTGGAAAAACGCGGGCTGCTGGAGAACACGCTCGTCATCGTCACCAGCGATCACGGCATGCCCTTTCCCCGGAGCAAGGGGAACGCGGGTGAAATGTCCAACCACGTCCCCCTGGCCGCGATGTGGAAAAAGGGCATCCCGCACGCCGGCCGGCGCGTGGATGACTTTGTCAGCTTCATCGATGTCGCCCCCACGCTCATCGAAGTGGCCGGCCTGGAGTGGTCCGCCACCGGCATGGCCCCGTCCCCGGGCCGCAGCCTGGTCAGCCTGTTCCGCTCGGAAAAATCCGGCCGCATCGACCCCGCGCGCGACCACGTCCTCATCGGCAAGGAGCGCACAGACATCGGCCGCCCGCACGACGAGGGCTACCCCATTCGCGGCATCATCAAGGAGGGCTTCGTCTACCTGGAGAATTTCGAGCCCGACCGCTGGCCCGCTGGAAACCCGGAGACTGGCTACCTCGACTGCGATGCCGGCGAGACAAAGTCATTCATCCTGGAGGCGCACCGCAAGGACGCGACCAATGAGTTTTGGTCGCGCTGCTTCGGGCTTCGCCCGAGGGAGGAATTCTACTCCACGTCCAAGGACGCCGACTGCCTGAAAAACCTCGCCCTCGCCCCGGAGAAGGACGCCATCCAGACCGCCCTCCACGACCAGCTCTACACCGAACTCCGCGCCCAGGGCGACCCCCGCATGAACGGCGAGGGCGCCGTCTTCGACAAATACCCCCACGCCAACAAAGGCCACGTCGGCTTCTACGAGCGCTTCATGGCCGGTGAAAAGCTCCAGACCGGCTGGGTGAAGGCATCCGACTACGAGAAGGCCCCGCTGCCTGCCACACCTGCGGTGCCGTAAAGTTGGGGCATTGCTCGAGGACGGCGGCTGGCGAGCCAGGGCGGGAGGCGGCACTGGACCGGTGTTGCTGCGACTGGTCGGCCGATAAACCCTATCGTCATCAGGCAAATTCGGCAGTCAGCTCCTCACCGTCCAGGTCTGCGGCGGGGACTCCACAGCGGGCAGCGTCTGCGAGAAAAGCGACGCGGCCCATTCCACACAATTCGGCGGCCTGGCCGGAGGTCAGCTCGTCCAGTTCGAAATACTTCAACGCGAGTAGAAAGCGGCTGCGCTGCTGCACGGCAGGCAGTCCACCTCCCCGTATGAGGAGCGCTGCTGGATAATCGATTTCAATTGTCGAGGTCATGTGGCTTCGCGCCCACAGCTTCCTGCTCCGCGCGTCCGGCGTCAAGGCGGCCTTGATTGAAAGCAAACGCTGCCGGATGACCGGAGTGGTTCTCCCACAGCGGTTCCACCTTTGGGGCGGCGTTCTGCGCAAAACGCACCCGGTAACTGGCGGTGCGACTTGTGACGCGCCTACCGGCGCCAACAGAAATGCATTTGCCTGTGTGGACCAGGCCTCATGCAGGCACGCACGCCGGGCCGCGAAATCCAGATTGCCCCTTCCCCTTCACGCCCTCCGCAGCGCCAGGATCAGCTCATCCAGCTTGTTTGCCAGCGTCTGCACCTGCGCCTGCGTCGGTGGGGAGGCCACCGCCAGGTTGAGGATCGCCACCGCGTTCGTGTTGGCGCTGCTGTTGGAGAGGGCGCTGGACAAGGTGTTGGCGGTCGCGTCGCTCAGCTGCGCCGCGCTCACCTCGCCGGGCACCCCGGTGGGAATGCCGAACTCAAAGTGCACCGTCGTGCCGTCGAAGGTGGTCGTGACCGTTGCCCCGGAGAGTGGGGGCAGGGTCGTCACCCCGTCCACCACCGCAGCGGCAAAGGGCGGACCCTGCGGCCCCGGGTCGCCCAGCGGTCCGGGCGGACCCACAGGGATGGCGAGGATTTCGTCGTGCAGGCCGTTCAACTGGGATCGCATTTCAGCTGACACCAGTTCAGAACCATCTGCGGGAAGGGTGGAAATAAAGGACATGGTAGTGGGGAATGGTTGGGGGTGGGGGAGCGGGGGGCTCGAAGTCAACCGCGAACGGGCGCGAATAGAGGCGGCTGTCAGAAATGCCGGGGAGTGGTGAGTCGGAAACCGGAGAAGCATTTTTCAGGGCATGCTCCGATTCTGATTTTCAGATTCATTCTCCTGTCTTCCTTCCTATTCGGTTTCATTGGCGTCCATTCGCGGTTGAGCCCGTGCCCCGCGCCGCCCCGCGTGGGGGCCGGGAAGGTTGGGGGCCTCCCCGGCCCTTGGCGTTGTTTTTGCGGGGAACTACGGGGCCATGCAGACCGCTTCATCGCTCCACGGGCTCTCCAGGTTTTTGGGACCTAGGGCGCGAACGCGGAAGGCGTAGCTGCGGCCGGAGACCAGGCCGGTCACGAGGTAGGTGGCCTTCGTGCTGATCTTTACCTGCTGCCAGCTGCCGGGGGCGGCGTTCTCCGGGTGCTCGCGGCACTCGAAGACGTAGGCCACCGCATCTTCCACCACGGCGGACTTCAGGCGGATCTGGCCCGGGCTGGGGCCCATCGTGGCCAGAATGAACTGCGGCACCTCCAGGTGGTTTGTCGGTGTGGGGTCGGCCACCAGCTGAAAGCCGGTCGTCACGATCTTTGCCGGGTCGCCGTCCGCCGTGGATTCCACGTAGCCGGCGCGGGCTGTCAGTTTCAGTTCCAGTTCAGTGCGGAGCGCATCGCGCTCCAGTCGCAGGCTTTGCAGGTCCTGCTCGGCCGTCACGATTGCCGCCAGCTTGTTGGTATAGGCTGTGAGGGCCGCGTCGAATAAAGCCGGTGTTGGCACCGGGCTGGGAAACAGGACGTTTCCAGTGATCGAAGTCTTGTGAGTCAGCGCATAATCGCGTATCTGTTCGTCAGACTTCAGCTTGAATTCCAATTTTATCTTGGACATACGCTTGATTGGGGATGTTCCCGGCCCTTCATCGAACCGCGCTCCGGAATCCCAGCGAATGTTGGAGTCCCAAAATGCCATAAGATTAAGAGGTCAGGGGTTTTTGTCTGTCGAAACCCTCGGGGGAATTTTGCAGCGCGGCAGCGAGGGTTTCCGGAGCTGCTGCGATGGGTAAAATCTACCGCAACTCCCTGCTCGCGTCAACGATTTTTGAGACACTTTTTTTGCATTTTTTGTGACTCAGCCCGCGCCAGCCAGAGTTCCCGCGGGCTGGGCTGGAAAATCCATAAAAAAGACGCGTTTCCCCGCCCCGCTCCCGCGCAAAATTCCCCGGGAAGCGCAGATTTCCCGCCCGGAGGTGCTGACCCTTCCCCCGGAAGGGCACCCCCCTCAGCCGGACGAGCGGACATTTCCCCCGGAGGTGCGGATTTCTCCCCCTGAGGTGCTGCCCCCTCCCCCGGAAGGGCACTCCCCTCAGCCGGACGAGCGGACATTTCCCCCGGAAGTGCGGATTTCTCCCCCGGAGGTCAGGACATTTCCCCCGGATGCGCACCCCCCGCTGTCGGAACTGCGCCCATTTCTCCCGGAGGTGGGGAGATTTCTGCCGGCACTGCGCACTTTTCCCCCGGATGCGCACCCATTTCCCCGGGCAGTGCGGACATTTCCCCCGGAATTAGGGTTTTCTCCCCCGGAGGTGCGGACATTTCCCCCGGAAGCGCACACATTTCCGAAATTTGCCGCCGCGCCCTCGTGCCTCCACTGGGAAAGCCCACCGGGAACGCCGCCGGAGCAGGCATCTCTTTAATATGGCGGCGCGCTGCCGGGGAGCCAGCTTTGGACAACCCCGGTGCGCCCTGCGGGCGTCGCTGGAGCGCTGCCGATAGACGCCGGGCTGGACGTGGGGACGAGCGCGCGCGGGCAGGCCCCCGCCAAACGGCATGCCACTGGGCTTGTCTACAAGGCCTGGCGCAGGCGCGCTCAATCTCTGCTTGCAGAGCCCAGACTCTGCTTCAATTATGCAAAAAGTTAGGATTTGCCGAAGCCCATCGCAAAATTATGCCACTTGAAAATCAAGCACAACAAAAATACGAAGGCCTGCCAGCCAACAACCATGCCGTCGGCCGCGCCCTGGGTGCCGTTCCGGCTTCTGAGGATTTGCCTGCTTTCATGGAGGAGCTAAGGCGGCTCTGGAGAGAGGGCTGGGCAGAGAACCTAGGCGCACAACCGCATCTGCTGCTGCAGCTGTACCATACAGTGGCCTTCCTGCGATATGACGGTGGGCGGTTTTGGGACGGCTTCTGTGAGGAACTGCGGGTGGACAGGCTAAACCCAAATCAGCAAACTGCGATCAACAATCAATTCGCTCGGACGTCTGAGCGGTACGGACTCCCTGTGCCACGGGCCGACGCTAGCCACCGTTTATTCGTTCAGTCAGCTGTACGCCATATCGGTATACCCGTTCGCGTGTGGCGGGGGTTCATCTCCGTGTGCGAGCGACTGTGGTTTGCCGACCATAACTGGCGGGACTGGGACGCGGTGAAATGGGAGGCCAGCATCTCCAAGTGGGTGGAAGGGCGGTTGCACCTGCGGCGCTTTTTCGTGGAAAATCGGGAGATGGCAAATCTTTGGATCGCCGAAATGTTTGAGGCTCGCCAGGTTCTTGATAAAAACCCAGGCTGGACGCTTTTAGACATTACTCAGGTCACCTTGCTTCGCCCTGAGTATTTTGATGCTGTCCCAGAGACGGCACTGTTTCTGCGCCCCGATAATCCAGAATCCCTTTTCAAGGACCGGCCTCGCCTCCGTCTCAGCGAAGAAAATGGAACGGTCCGTATCATCCTGGAAGCGCCAAGGGTGGCCACGGAGGCCCACCTGCCCGCCACGTGGGCAGTTGGTCCCCGTGAAGCGGGTGCATCCATCAATCCTGTCGACATTCCATTGAACAGCGATGCATTCCTTCCAGAGCGCATTTTGCGGCTCAGGCGGGCTGGTGGCGAGCTGGCGTCCTATCGGCTGCGGAGTTTGGCCCCCTGGGCTCTATGGTCAGAAGCGCTGCAGTCCTTCATTTCGCCGGAGGCCAGGCACCTGCCGGTTGGATGCTACACACTTATTTCCATGCAAATGCTGGACTTTCAATGTCGGGAAGGATGGAGTGTCGATGACGATGAAGAACTCCGGTGGAACGTGGAGCATGAGCTTTATCGCGGCCAAACGTGCTATATTTCCCGGCTGTATCCAGAGGGCCGCCGGGCCGAGCTTGGAGTGGCTGGGTGGCACCGTATCCTGTTTGCCCCGCGGGAAAGTCTGGAATTGCGGTTGTTTCCACGTCCAGTTGACCGGTTTCAGCTGGGCATTTCAAATGAAGGCACTGTGGAGCTGCCCCGCTGGCCGTGGTTTTTACTGAAGGTGCCTGCTGGAATGCTTGCCAACACGGTTGACGAGACGGAGCAAATTCTTAATCAAACTTTTTCCCTGTATGCCGGAGAGGTGCCCATGCTGGGTGCGTGGAGCGCTGGAGAAGCCGCTGACGGACTGGAGAACGATCAGCTTTATTTGTTTAGAGTGGGAGAGGACTTTGCCTTTCCACCGCCACCAGTGCAGTCACCCCCGCGCGGGCAGCTCAAACTTGGAGGATTCAATCAACTGGATGCAGCTGTAATCATTGCCCCGCAGCAAAACATGAACCAGCCGTTTCCGGTGCAACTGCGGTCGGAAAGGCTGGGCGTCATCCCGTTTGGTACTGCCCCGGAGGTACGCATCAAGCGGACGGCACCGCTTGAGCAAAGGCATGCGGAAAAACTGAACATTTGCTTCGGCAGTTACCGCCCCTGGTTTTTGCTCACTGCGACCCAAGACCACGCATCCTGGGAAGAATTGCTCATTGCAGACGCGATGATGAATTTCGGGGGAAACCAGCATTTGAGTGAATGGCAATTTATTGTTATCGAGCGTACTGGAATGATCACGCGCCGGGGACAGTGCTGGAAGGACTTCGAAAACCGAATACACTTTGCAAATTATGCCACCGGGCAATTTAGTGTCCGCTATGCGGGTTTGACCACGGCAGTTTATCCGTTTCTTGCAGAACACGAACCCCTGCAAGCTTTGCAGGCTGTGACGGGACGAGGGGTGCCGCCGTGCATCGAAATGAGTTTTCCGCTTCAGGGCGGCCATGATGAACAACTGCGCCAATTTTGCATGGACCGCCAAATCCGCATCATGCACGAAAGCCTATGGACCCGCTGAACTCCAGATTTCAAAGCGAAGTAATCGACAATTTTACCGCAATGCTGCGCTCGCAGTATCATGTGCATCCGCGATTCGAGGGAATCAAAAAGCAGTGGCAGCATTGGCTTGACGACCCCGGCCGGCTCGTCAATGGGCCGTTCCTTGAGGCGGCGACGAGCTATGCGCAGGGAGAGCCGCTGGAGGATTTGGAACTGGACGACGCCACAAGGACGACCATTCGTGATGTGATGGGCAGCCACCCGCTGTACAAGCACCAGAGCGATGCACTCAGACTCGTGCTGAATGGAGAGAACGTGGTGGTCGCCACAGGCACCAGCAGCGGCAAGACGCGATGCTTCCAGCTTCCCATCCTTGACGATTTGATCCGCGATCCCTCGCCAGGACTCCGTGCGATCATCATCTACCCGATGAACGCGCTCGTGAACGACCAATTGCAGGACTGGGGGCGGTTGCTGGCGAAGCACCCTCAAATCACTTTTGCGCGGTTCACCGGACAAACACCTGGCGATGCGAAAGATTATTTATCGAACCTTCGGCAGGCCTGTACGGCACGCCTCAGGGGCAAAGTGAGCGCACAAAAACTGAAGAATGAGGCCAAAGCCGCGGTCCGTGAAGAATTGCAGAAAGCAAATGCGACCCCAAACCACCTGCGGGACCGTGCAGCCATCAGGCGCACACCACCGCACATCCTCGTGACGAACTTCTCGATGCTGGAATACCTGCTGGTGCGCCCGGTGGATACACCTGTGTTTGAGGGTGCACGGTTGAAGTTTCTCGTGCTCGACGAAGCCCATGCGTACCGCAGCGTGCAGGCAACGGAGATCGCCTTCCTGCTGCGTCGGCTCAAGGATCGACTTGGCGTCAAGAAGCCTGTCTGCATCGCAACTTCAGCAACACTCGGCAAAACCGGAGATGCAGCCAGTGCAGAGCGGGTACGCCGGTTCGCATCGGGATTGTTTGGGGAACCATTCACTGCGGACGGCCTCATCTACGGCACCCCAATGGCGATCGCTGCCCCAGCGACACCCGCCGAGGTAAAGCCGCAAAGCTATCTGGGCGCGAGCGATGCTCTTGCGCTTGGTGGTGCGGAAGCTGCCTTGGCACAACTGCCTTTCACTGGGGCCGCCTCACTGCGCAAGTGGCTTGAAGACGATCCGAATGTCTTCAAACTGCGCAGCGATGTTCTGCGCAAGCCAGTGAAGTTTGACGAGGCTGCGAAGCAAGTCTTTGGCGAAGAAGAGCCCCAACGCGAGGCTGCCCTGTCAGCTTTGCTTGCTCTGGTGGCCACAGCGGATGCGGAGCGACCAGGACACGAGGCACTGCTGCCGACCCGTCTGCACTACTTCCTTCGCGCGCAGGATGGTCTGCACCTGTGTCTGCGTACAGACTGTCCCGGCCGGAAAGACGATGTGCCAGCCGTGTATCCGTCGCGCCGGTCTGACGATGCGGCCATTCCCGAAGGGAACTGCCCTTCGTGCCATGCCGCTGGGCGCGCCTCCAAGCTGGTAGAGGTCGTGACCTGCCGCCGGTGCGGTTGGCTTTACGGTGCGTTGAGAGACCTTGGCCCTGCCCGCGCTAGGGCAAAACGGGAAGCTGGTGAGCCGGCACAGAACGGAGCGGCAGCAACTCCCACACCGTGCCACGATTCATTCGACACGGACTTGGGCTGGGCTTCCGACAGCTTCCATACTTATGTCTCTGTCTCGCCCGAACTGCCGTATCCACGCCCCATCGCGGACGGTGAGGAAGATCCGGACACGAATAAACTTCTCTTCAATCCAGACAAGTCCGCGTGGTGTGCCGCTTGTGGAAAACAGCAACATAACACGTACGATCCGTGCCAGTGCGGCATTGCAATGCATGAGCGCGGCATTGAAATCTTCCACCGCCAATGTCCCAGCGACGAGGGCACCGAAGCGCTGGAGAAGGATGTGAAGCGCATGCTGGGTCAGTGCCCGAACTGCCTGGCAAGAAATACGATGGGAGTAGAGCCTGTGCGTCGCTTTCAGGAATCTGAAGATGAGGCCGGTCTTGCGGCTGCCATTCCGTTCGCCCATTTCGATGTTTCTCCGTGGCTCACGAAGGAGCGCTGGCAGATTCGCAAGCTCCTCTGCTTTGCCGATCAACGGCAAAAGGCGGCTGCGTTCCCTGCTTTGCTGGAGGACGAAACGTTTCCGTGGGATCTCGGCCGCGCGATCACGCGCTTGGCTCGCAGAGAAGGCAAACCTGTGCGCTTCAGCCAAGTCGCCGAGTTCCTGGCACAACAGAACGGCGACGACTCGCTGCCTCCGGAAGACAAGCTCCTGCTGCCATCGTCAGTGCGCCCCGATAGTGAGGACATCGATTGGAAGCAATTCTTCCAAGCGCAGGTATTCGCCTATTTTGGGGTACCCGATTCATCTCGCGACAGCGCTGAGGACTTCGGTGCCGTGCGGGTCCGTTACAAACTCTTGGAGAATAAGCGCACTGCTCTTCATGCTGTGCTGGAGCGATTTGATATATCGCACGCCGACTGCGAGGCGCTGTTTCAGACCTTGTTTGGCTATGCCAGAAAGCGCAAAGCATTCCGCCTGCCGGAAGGTGTGAGTCAGAAGGATCCGGCTTTTGGGCGTATCCCCGCAGACATCTTCCTCACGAAAGAACGGGGAGGGCGGCCGAGCGTGGAAGGCTTCGTCTCAGCCGCCGCAAGTCCGCGCGGCAACGAGGTAACCAACTACCTCGCGAGGGTATTGAAGATCCCAATCGCGCACGCACGGGAAATCGCTTCGGATCTTTGGGAGGCGTTGGTGACTGAAGAGGTGCTTTGCCGCGAGCAGGGAGACAAATGGCGCCTCGACCCCGCGGCCTTGTGCGTAGAGACCTCGCCTACACGGTTCCGGTGCAGCCTCTGCCAGACGATTACGGCCTGGTGTTGCCTGAGTGTATGCCCAAAAAAGGAATGCGGCGGTGCGCTGGTGGAGATGCAACCCCCGGATCAGGATGATGGGCTGATTGCTCGCTGGGTTTCAGATCAGCCTGACGTCGCCTTCCAGTCACTGGCGTCGGAGGAGCACACGGCTCAACTGGCAAAGAACGTTGCGGCACTCGTTGAAGAGGATTTTCGCGGATCGGGCATCAATCTGCTCAGCTCTACAACCACTTTTGAAATGGGTATCAACATCGGCGACCTGCAGAAGGTGCTGCTTCGCAATGCACCACCAAGTCCCGCCTCATACATCCAGCGAGTGGGCCGCGCAGGCCGTGGAGCAGACCGCAACGCGGTGTGCGTGACCCTGTGCAAGGGAACCAAGTATGACCTCGACTGCTGGAAACAGCCAGAGCAACGGCTCATGCAAGGCACGGTGAACCCTCCGTCGGTCTTCCTCCTCAATGCCCACCTCGCGCAGCGTCACCTCAACGCTTTTTTCTTCGCATCCGCCCTGCGCAGAAATATTGCAACCCTCGGCGTTTTGGCAAGAAGGCAGCAGATCCCTCTGGGTATCTGCATTCCCCTAGAGCTGCGTCAGGAATTGCCTCCCAGTTGGTTCCCGCCTGGAGCGCAAAACGTCTGGCTGGACCTAGGCAGTGCGATGAAGCTATCCGCTCCTGAAAATGGTGGAAATGCTTCGTTGAATGATATCGCGGAGGCCGTCGGCGGCTGGGCAGAGGCTCTGAAGATGTGCGTCCACGGTTATGAAGGTTTCCTTAAACAAGTCCTGGAAGATTTTCAGTATGAACTCGAAGATGCTCAATCTGGTCTGGCTGAGCTTGAAAGGCGGCGCGAAGCGGATCTTGCCGATAGACAATTAAAGCGGGCAACCCGGTCTGCAGGGCGTGCGGTCCAGTCCATTCTCAAAGCAGACCTCATCAGCATTCTGGCCAAGCGTGGATTTCTTCCTCGCTATGCCTTTCCGTTGGATGTTGTTGAGCTTGTGACCAAGGCTGACCGCTATGCTTCGAGCGATGTTGACCTCACCCGAGACCGTGGACAGGCCATTGGCGAGTACGCGCCTGGGGCGCAAGTGGTGGCCCGGAAGCAACTGTTCACCAGCGGTGGACTGTTCTTCCCCTCTCGGAATGAGATGCCCGCCTATGAGTGGTTTTGGCGGTGCTCCAACTGCCAGTTGATCCGCACAGCAAACCACCAAGAGCAGCTCAAAGAATCTCTCGGAGACTCATGCCCCGCATGTGGTGAGCAGAGGGTGTTGCCACCAAGCTTTCGCCGCTTCATTCAGCCAACCGCATTTCTTCACGATAAAAATTTGCAAGCGAATTTTGGCCGCACCAAGCCAATCCGCCAGCGGCAGGGACTGACACACTTCATCGACACGCTTGATGGCGTGACCTTCACCGAACACGCGGGCTTCAATATCGCTCTGAAAAAGAACGGCAAGCTCTTTCGCTACAACGCCGGCCCTGGGAACAGAGGGTTCCGTCTCTGCCTTCTCTGCGGGCGAAGCCAGCCAGTGCCTTTGTTTGGCGGTCAACAGTTGCCGCACACATGGCTTCGCTTTCCTCGTGGGGTTCGCCCACATGAAAACTGTTCTGCCATACCGAAGCAAAACATCATTGTCGCCTATGGCCACATCTTTGAATCGTTCTGCCTTGTGGTTCGGCCCCTCAATCCACCTGCGTCACGGGAATCATTGGGCTATGCGCTCCATCGCGGGCTGTGCAGAGTCCTGGAACTCGATCTGAACGAAGTCGGGGTGGGCTTCCGCCGCAGCCTTGGCGGCTTCGATGAAATAGTCCTGTTCGACAAAGCTCCGGGCGGGGCCGGACTTGTGCTCGATGCGCACGAGCGCTGGCGTGATGTAGTGAAAGCTGCGAGGGCCCTGATTATGGGGTGCAGTTGCGTAGCCGCCTGCTATGAATGCCTTAAAGACTTCTCCAATCAAACCCACCATGAGCTGTTGGATCGAGCAAAGACCGGCCTTGAACCTGGTGGCGGGTGAAATGGATCGGGAGGGACGGCCCCGGGGTGACTAGGCGCTGATCTTCTGGTTCCCCGACGGTGAGGGGTCCGGCGGAGTGCGTTGAAGGCGGGGCGAAGTGCGGGCGCTTTCCTGGTGGGCATTTGGAACCAGCCGGGTTTGACCTGGCTTGGTTCTCTGCCTTACAGTCTGCCTGACCCGACACATGAAACCCTCACCCCTCCTTCCCCTCATTCTGCTTTGGTTCACGGCCTCCCTGGGTTGTGCCGCGAAACCAAATGTCCTTTTCTTCTTCGCCGATGACCAGCGGGCGGACACGATAGCGGCGCTGGGGAACGGGGTGATCAAGACGCCGAATCTCGACCGGTTGGTGAAGCGCGGGGTTTCGTTTGACCGGGCATTCATGCAGGGCGGGATGCACGGGGCGACGTGTGTGCCGTCGCGGGCGATGCTGCTCTCGGGGCGCTCGCTTTTCCGGATCGATGAAAAGCTGATGCGTGACGAGACGTGGCCTGCGGCGTTTGGGCGGGCGGGCTACTCGACGTTTGTGAGCGGGAAGTGGCACAATGGGCCGCAGTCCATCGCGCGGAGCTTCCAGACAGCGCGAGCCATGTTCACCGGCGGCATGACCGACCCGATGAAGGCACCGCTGAGCGACGTGGTGGATGGAAAGGTGGCTCCGGCGAAGATCTCGCCGAAGCACGCCTGCGAGGCCTTCGCGGATGAGGCGGCCCGGTTTTTGAAGGAGCCGCACGAGGCGCCGTTTTTCTGCTACGTGCCGTTTGATGCGCCGCATGACCCGCACATCGTGCCGCCGGATTTCCCGGTGCAGTACGATCCGGAGAAAATTCCGCTGCCTCCCAATTTCCTGCCCCAGCATCCGTGGGACAATGGCGAAATGACGGTGCGCGACGAGCAACTGCTGCCGTGGCCACGGAAACCCGAGGCCGTTCGCGCGATGCTGGCGGAGTACTACCGCTACATTTCGTACCTGGATGCCCAGATCGGCCGGGTGCTGGATGCACTGGAGGCCTCGCCGCATGCGAAGAACACGATTGTTGTTTTCGCCGCAGACTCCGGCGTGGCACGGGGCAGCCATGGGTTAATCGGGAAACAGAACGTCTACGAGCACTCAATGCGGGTGCCTCTCATCATGGCCGGGCCGGGCATCGCCGAAGGCAGGAGGACGGAGGCGATGTGCTACCTTTTTGACGTCATGCCGACACTCGGCAGGCTCTGCGCCGTGCCGGGTCCGACGACCAGCGAGGGCATCGATTTTTCACCCGTGCTGAGTGATCCCGGAAAGTCCGCGCGGACCGAACTCATGTTTGCCTACCGGGACGTGCAGCGTGCGGTGCGTGACGACCGGTGGAAGCTCATCCGCTACCCAAAGGTGGACCGGGTCCAGCTTTTCGATCTCAAGACGGACCCGTATGAAGTGACGAACCTGGCGGACAAGCCCGAGCACGCACCAAAGGTGGCCGAGCTGACCACCCTGCTGGAAAAGCAGATGACGGCGTTTGGTGATCCGGCGCCGCTCAGACCCGCGAAGACAGGCCCGGCGGAGTGGTCCCCGCCAGCGGCTCCGGCAAAGGCGGGGAAATCTGCCGCGGGCGGGCTGCCGCAGGACCGGCTGCTGCTGGATCTGGACGCGGGCGCGGGCGTGGAGGTGGAGGACGGCGGACGGGTTCGCCGCTGGCTGAACCAAGCTCCTGGTGCGGCGGCGCGCGAGTTTCTCCCGCAGCCTGCCGGGCGCGCGGAGCCGGGCTCGGGACGTCCCACGCTCCGCGGGGCGGTGCCGGAACTCGGTGGCAAAAGCAGCCTGATTTTTCGCCAGCAGGAACTCGTCTGCGCGGATGAGGACACCTTTGACCACCTCACGACCGGACCCGGCCACACGTGGGCGGCGGTCATCATGATGGATGAGCAGCGCGTGGGTCTGCAGGATGTGAACTCGTTCTTCGGCAACCTGCGCAACAGTGACAAATACGAGGGCGTCTGGGGCTGCGTGAAGGATGACAACACCGTGTGGTGGGGCGCGAGAAACGGCGTCACGTTTGGCAGGTTCGACGCGAACAACCCGCAGGTCACGGGGCCGAAGCTTGAGCGTGGCAGCTGGCACGTCATCGTGGGACGGATGGGTGCGGGGACGGGAACGGTGAAGCTGGAACTCTTTGTCGACGCTCCACAGCCGGTGGCGTCTGCGGATTTCCCCGTTTCGGAAAAGGCGAACCCCTCGCGCATGGCGGTCGGCCAGGAGCGGGATGCCACGCAGCATCCGGGGGTGGAGTCCTTCGACGGAGAGATCGCCCGCCTCCTCATCTGGGAGCGCGCACTTGGTGATCCGGAGCTGGCCGGCGTGATGAAATCCCTCGCGCCGAAGCGTCGGTAATCATTTCAATTTCAGACGTGTGGTTTAACGGGGGACAAATAGTGCTTGCCAAAGTCTGCAGCCAGGCAACCTGTATGACACCTTGGGCGACCGGAAAGTCCATTTCGCCACCGCCCCTCAAGACAACCCCGGCCCACACGAACCATGCTCACTCGTCGCAAACTCATCGCCCTGTCCGGCTCCGCCATGCTCTCCACGCTGGTGCGGGCTCAGAATGAATCGAAGCCCCTGCGCATCGGCAACATCGGCTGCGGTGGCCGGGGAACTTTTGTTTCGGACATCATCAAGGACAACCCTGGCTTCCAGATCGCGGCGGCGGCGGACTACTTTGAGGAAAAGGTGAACACGTTTGGCGAGGTTCACAAGATCGCAGCCGGCAGGCGTTTCACGGGCCTCGACGGCTATAAAAAGATGCTGGAGCACGTGGATGCCGTGGCCATCCACAGCCCTCCGTTTTTCCACGTGCAGCAGGCGGTGGATGCCGTGGCGGCGGGGAAGCACGTGCTCATCGCGAAACCCGTGGCCATTGATGCGGCGGGGTGCGAGGTGATCCGCCAGCTGGCGAAGGACGCGGCGGCGAAGGGCATCGTCGTCTATGCCGACGTGCAGTGCCGGGGTGACGAATTTTTTCAGGAGGGCATCCAGCGCGTGCGGGATGGCAAGATCGGCGACCTGCTTTTTGGCGAGTGCCACTACGAGGCGGATCTGCTCCCGCTCCAGTCCGACGCGGACGGCACGCCCGAGGGCCGGCTGAAAAACTGGGCGCGGCATCGCGACCTGGGCGGCGATATCATCACGGAGCAAAACATCCACGCCCTCGACATCGTGAGCTGGGCCTACGGCCGCCCTGTGCGGGTCACAGGCCGGTGCGGGCGCGGCGGGCGGCCGGACACGGTGGGCGACGTCTCGGACCACTACGCGCTGCTTTTTGAATACAAGACAGGCGCCATCACCTTTGCCTCCCGGCAGTACACGGCGTGGGGCTCCCCGTTTCTGTGTGACAACCGGTTCGTCGGGACGAAGGGCGCGTTTCTCAGCAAGTTCGGCGGCAAGGTGCAGATCCGCGGCAGCCAGGGCGCCTTCTGGCCGGGTGGCGAGAGCAAGGATCTCTACCGCTCCGGCTCGGTGAAAAACGTCGAGTCCTTCCGCAAGGCCGTGGTGGCGGGCCAGCCGGCGGGAAACCTGACCGTCGATGCAGCGGTGGAAACAACTCTCTTCACCCTCTTTGGCGAGCATGCCGGGAAGGCGGCGGGAAAACCGGTCACGTGGGAGGAGTTCATCCGTGATGCCGTGAAGGTGAAGCCGGACCTCGCCGGTCTGAAAGCGTGAGCCCGTCTGACATGGCGGCGCCCATCAGCGTTCTGGATCTTTTCACCATCGGCATCGGGCCCAGCAGCTCGCACACGGTGGGGCCGATGCGTGCCGGATGCCGGTTTGTCCACGGGCTGGCGGAGTCGGGCCTGCTGGTGCGGGTTTGCCGGATCGAGGCGCACCTCTACGGTTCCCTGGCCTTGACTGGGAAAGGTCACGGCACGGACAAGGCGGTGCTTCTGGGTCTGGAGGGAGAGATGCCGGAGACGGTGGATGTGGACTCCGTGCCCGCGCGGATCGAGCGCATCCGGCAGGAGCGCACCCTGCGCGTGCCGGGGCGCGGGGAGATCTCCTTTGATGAAGCGACTGATCTTGTGTTTCACCGCATGGAGTCGCTGCCTGCGCACCCGAATGGAATGCGCTTCATCGCGAAGGACGCCTCCGGTGACGAAGTGCTGGCGCGCACTTTTTACAGCGTGGGGGGCGGGTTTCTCGTGGACGACGACACTGCGACGGGAAATATGGAGACCGGTACCGCGGCGCTGCCGTTTGGGTTTCGCAGCGGGGATGAACTGCTGGCGCAGGCTGCCGCGTCCGGTTTGAGCCTGAGTGAAATGACCCTGCGCTACGAGTGCCGCTGGCGCCCGGAGGTGGAGACGCGCGCCCGGCTGCTGGCGGTGTGGCACGCCATGCAGGCCTGTGTGCAGCGCGGCTGCCGGTGCGATGGCACGCTCCCCGGCGGGCTGAAAGTCAGGCGGCGGGCTCCCGCCCTTTTTGCAGAACTCAGCGCCGGAGCTGAGGCTGCCCTGCGGGATCCGCTCACGGCGCTCGATTGGGTCAGCCTGTGGGCCATGGCGGTAAACGAGGAAAACGCCGCCGGTGGCCGCGTCGTCACCGCCCCCACGAATGGCGCGGCCGGCATCATCCCGGCGGTGCTGCACTACTTCGTCAGGCTCCGCGGCGGGGTGGATGAGGATCGCATCGTGCGCTTCCTGCTCACCGCCGGTGCAATCGGCATCCTCTACAAACTGAACGCCTCCATTTCCGGGGCCGAGGTCGGCTGCCAGGGAGAGGTGGGCGTGGCCTGCTCCATGGCCGCCGCCGCACTGTGCGAGGCGCTCGGCGGCACCGTCCCCCAGGTGGAGAATGCCGCAGAGATCGGCATGGAGCACAATCTCGGCCTGACCTGTGATCCCATCGGCGGCCTCGTCCAGGTCCCCTGCATCGAGCGCAATGCCATGGGCGCGGTCAAGGCCATCAACGCCGCCCGTCTCGCCCTGCGCGGTGACGGCCGGCACCACGTCTCCCTCGACAAGGTCATCCGCACCATGCGCCAGACCGGAGCCGACATGAGCACCAAATACAAGGAAACCTCCCGGGGAGGTCTGGCGGTGAATGTGGTCGAGTGCTGAGGCGGCCGGGTGATGCGCGGCGAGCCCCCGCCATCGCCGTTGCAACTCAGGCTTGACGGGCTCTCCAGCACTGTTTAGGTCCCCGGCCGCACGCCTGGCACGAACCATGCCCGCGTGATGCATCTGTTTTTGCTTTTTTTCTGGCCGGGGCCTTGTGGCAGTTCCCGGCGTTCCAATCCTTTTCAACCGCCGTCTCTGCTCACTCATGAAATCCATTCTGCTCATGCTTCTCTGTGGTGGTGCGCTCCGCGCCGCCGAACCCGCCACCCTGTTCTTCGCCAGCGAAGCCAAGGATGAATCAACCCGCATCTCCCTCACCATCGACGGGGATCGCGTTACAGGCACGGAAGTGTGGCAGCCCACGGGGCAGCATGGTTC